>CAJWIK010000147.1 GCA_913042105.1 uncultured Gammaproteobacteria bacterium | reverse complement strand
ATATGCCTGAAATTTTTCTAGTTAAAGCTGAGAAGCTAATCGTTTATGACAATACTGATCAGTCAATCCAGATAATTTTTAATGTTGACCCCTCAAAGATTTCTTATGAAGAGGCGCTAGATGCTATCGAAGAGATTGGCAGCCTATTAAATAGTAAAGATACAATTTTTGATGATACTTTTAAAACTCCTTCCGGAGAAATGGCCTTTCATTCTAATTTTGAAAAAGATGATTATATTAAGGCTGTAGGTCTTGTAAAAAATTATATTGAAGAGGGCGATGTTATGCAGGTCGTTCTTGCTCAAGACTTTTCCCAGGATTTTCAGAATGATCCTTTTGATTTATACAGAGCACTACGACAATTAAATCCATCACCATATATGTATTACTTAGATCTTGATGAGTGCCAAATTGTAGGGGCTTCTCCTGAAATCTTGGTTCGATTAGAGGAAGACAAGGTAACATTAAGACCCATTGCAGGAACAAGAAAAAGGGGGTCGAATACAGAAGAGGATTTAGCTAACGAGAAGGATTTATTAACTGACCCTAAAGAAATTGCAGAACACTTAATGCTAATAGATCTTGGAAGAAATGATGTTGGCAGAGTCTCTGAAATGGGAACCGTTCAGGTAACAGACAAGATGATTGTTGAGAAGTATTCTCATGTCATGCATATCGTATCTAATGTTACGGGCACTTTATCCAAGGACTTAGATGCTATTGATGCATTAAAAGCTTCATTACCAGCTGGTACCTTATCTGGAGCTCCAAAAATAAGAGCAATGCAAATTATTAATGAGCTTGAGCCAAGCTCAAGAGGTATATATGGAGGAGCTATTGGGTATATATCTTGGAACGGTAATATTGATACGGCTATAGCTATAAGAACTGCTGTTATTAAAGATAACGTTATTCATGTTGGAGCCGGAGCTGGAATTGTTGCTGATTCTATTCCAGAAAATGAATGGCTTGAGTGTAAGCAAAAAGCAAAAGTCTTCTTAGATGCTATGGAGATGATTTCATGATACTAGTTTTAGATAATTACGATAGCTTTACCTATAACTTGGTCCATTACATAGGTGAAAGCGGACAAGAAGTTCTAGTAGTCAGAAATGATGAAATAACAATCGAGCAAATCAACGACCTCAATCCAGAAAAAATAGTCATTTCTCCAGGACCTTGTACCCCCAAAGAAGCCGGCATATCGATTGAGCTAATTAAAAATGCAACTGTCCCTTTGCTGGGAGTTTGTTTAGGCCATCAAGCAATTGGCGCCGCTTTCGGTGGAAATATTATTAAAGCACCAGAAATATTTCATGGAAAACTATCTGAAGTTGAGCACAACAATGAAAATATTTTTAAAGGTATTGATAGTCCCTATTCTGTAGTGAGATATCATAGTTTAATAATTGAAAAAGACTCTTTGCCAAATGAATTAAAGATCACAGGAGTACTAAAAGACAATCCTGAAATAATTATGGCAATCGAGCATAAAGAAAAACCAATTTACGGTGTTCAATTTCATCCTGAATCTATTGAGACTGATTTTGGTATGAAGCTTATAGAAAACTTTTTAGCCCTATGATTAAAGATATTCTTAAAAAATTAAAAGATAAAAAAGATCTCCAGTCTGAAGAAATGCAACATGCTGTCGAAAGTATTATGACTGGAGAGGTTGAAGATAAAGATATTGAAATCTTTCTCGTTGCTCTTAATGAAAAGGGCGTAAAAGAACCAGAAATAACTGCCGCTGCTTCAGTAATGAGGGCTAAATCTTTAAAATTTGATATAGGCGATGGCACACATATAGATACATGCGGAACTGGTGGAACTGGCTTACACACTTTTAATTGCTCAACAGCATCTTCCTTTGTCGCCGCTGCAGGCGGAGCTTCAATAACAAAACATGGCAATAAGGCTATCTCAAGCAAATCTGGTAGTGCAGATTTTTTAACAGCTGCAGGCGCAGATATCACTCACGACAGAGAAAAACTCATAAAGGTATTTGAACAAGTAGGCTTT
>CAJWIK010000146.1 GCA_913042105.1 uncultured Gammaproteobacteria bacterium | reverse complement strand
TGGACCTCTTATTCCGTCAGTGCCAAACTTTAAATTCATAACCAAAGATTATAACTCTTCAGCAGTTCCTTTTATTGAAGTTTTTTTCTTTGTTTTAGTTTTGGGCTCATCATCCGACCAACCTTTTGGCTCTCTAGGTTGGGCGCCAACCATAATATCATCTATCTGAGGAGCATCAATTGTTTCATATTTTAGAAGTGCATCTGCCATAACATTGAGTTTATCTAAATTTTCTTGTAATAAGTTTTGAGCTCTTTCATAACAAGTATCTATAATTAACTTAACTTCTGAATCAATAAGTTTAGATGTTTCCTCACTTCTTATTTGAGATGGGGATGCAACAGATCTTCCTAGAAATGGACTTCCTTCATCTTCTCCATATTTAATAGTTCCTAAGGCTTCTGAGAAACCCCATTTAGTTACCATATTCGTTGCAATGCCAGTAGCAACCTCAATATCATTTGAGGCTCCAGTGGTAATACCTTGATTTCCATTAATAATACTTTCAGCAATTCTTCCTCCAAACAATGTCGCTATTCGGCCTAAAAGATATTCTTTACTTTGCATATAGGTATCTTCTTCAGGAAGAAACATAGTTACTCCTAGTGCTCTGCCTCTAGGAATTATTGTTACTTTATAAACTGGGTCATGAGTTGGGCAAAGTCTACCTACAATTGCATGACCAGCTTCGTGGTATGCAGTTATTCTTTTTTGCTCTTCACTAAGAATCATAGATTTCCTTTCAGCTCCCATCATAATTTTGTCTTTTGCTAAATCTAGATGTGATTGATCAATTTTTTTATCAGCATATCTGGCTGCAAATAAAGCAGCTTCATTTATTAAATTTGCTAAATCAGCTCCAGAAAAACCAGGAGTTCCTCTTGCAAGAACAAGTGGATCTACATCTGAATCCAAAGGAACTTTACGCATATGAACCTTTAAGATAGCTTCTCTTCCTCTAATATCAGGCAAATCAACTACAACCTGTCTATCAAATCTACCAGGTCTCAAGAGAGCGGGGTCAAGAACATCAGGTCTATTCGTAGCAGCAATCACGATCACTCCATCGTTACCCTCAAAGCCATCCATTTCTACAAGTAATTGATTGAGAGTTTGTTCCCTTTCATCATTACCTCCTCCCATACCTGTTCCCCTGTGCCTTCCAACAGCATCGATTTCATCAATAAAAACTATACAAGGTGATTGTTTTTTAGCTTGTTCAAACATATCTCTAACTCTTGACGCACCAACACCTACAAACATTTCAACAAAGTCAGAACCAGAGATTGTAAAGAATGGTACTTTAGCTTCTCCGGCTACTGCTCTAGCAAGCAATGTTTTACCTGTTCCTGGAGGACCAACCATTAAGACGCCTCTTGGTATCTTTCCACCTAATTTTTGAAATTTAGTTGGATCTCTAAGAAAATCAACTAGCTCTTGAACATCTTGTTTTGCCTCTTCACAGCCAGCGACATCCTTAAATGTTGTTTTGACTTTCCCGCCTTCCATTAGCTTGGCTTTACTTTTTCCAAAAGACATAGGCCCACCCTTTCCAGAAATGCCACCTTGCATTTGCCTCATGAAAAAGAAAAATATACCTAAAAGAAGAATTATTGGAAAAGCTCCAACCAAGAGTTGAGACCATATCGATGGCTGTTCAATCTTCTCATAAACAGAAATAATTCCATTATCCTCAATAGCCCTATCAACTACCTCATCTTTTTTAAATATAGGGTGAATAGTTTCAAACTTAGATCCATCTAAACGATCTCCAGTTATCGTCATTTGATCGCCTTTGAAAACAACCTTAGCTATTCTGTCGGATAAAACTTCTTCTTTAAATTGGCTGTAACTTATTTGTTCTCTGGCCGCAGAGTTTTCAATATTATTAAAAACGTAAATTAACAAGGAGCCCAGGACAAACCAGACAACAAGATTTCTTAAAATACTATCCATTATTTATGTGCTCCATACAAATATATTTCACCCGACTGCTTTTTTGAGGCGGCAGGCTTGAAAGTTTGAACTATCTTAAAAGAAAGTTCCATTTTTTTTCGAAGATTTTTTAACA
>CAJWIK010000145.1 GCA_913042105.1 uncultured Gammaproteobacteria bacterium | reverse complement strand
TCAGATAATCAGTTAGGCGGATGGTATTCTTATAGGGCTTCAAAAGCAGCTCTTAATATGATCATTAAAACATTAAGTATAGAAGTTGCGCGTAATAATAAAAACGCTGTGATAGTTGGTCTTCACCCTGGAACAGTTGAGAGTAATTTATCTAATCCTTTTCAAGGTAATGTTCCCGATGGCAAGTTATTTTCACCAGAATATTCTGTTACTCAAATGGCAGAAGTAATGAATAGATTAACATCTAATGACAGTGGTAATTGTTTTGCCTGGGACGGACAAAGGATAGAATTTTAATGAGCACCAAAGATTCAATTTCTATTTACTGGTTTAGGCAAGACCTTCGGTTATCAGATAATCCCGCACTATCTGCAGCAATAGAATCTGGTAAAGTTTTACCAGTTTATATTCTAGATGATATAAACTCTAAAGATCACAAAATGGGAGAAGCAAGCCGTTGGTGGCTTCACCACTCTCTGATTAACCTTAATGAAAAATTAAATGGTAAACTTTCTTTTTATAATGATGATCCAAGCAAAGTTTTCGAAGAGCTAATAAAGCAATATGATGTTAATTCTATTTTTTGGAATAGATGTTATGAACCATGGAGAATAAAAAGAGATAAAGATCTTAAGATCGATCTAGAGAAAAAAAATATTAATATTGAAACTTATAATGGATCTCTTCTTTGGGAACCTTGGAAAGTTTTAAAAAGTGATGGAACCCCCTATAGAGTTTTTAGTCCTTATTACAAAAGAGGCTGCCTGGGAGCTACTCCGCCAAGAAAGCCTATTAAAAAGCCAGATTTAGAAAATATAATCTCTAACTCTTTTGACAATTTAACCCTTAGTGATTTGAATCTTTTACCAGATGTTAAGTGGTTCAATGAAATGGAGAAGATTTGGAAACCAGGAGAGGATGGTGCAAAAGACAAACTTCATCTTTTTTTAGATAATGGTTTACTTGGCTATAAAGAGGGAAGAAACTTTCCATCCCGCAAGAATGTATCTCAGCTTTCCCCTCATATGCATTTTGGTGAAGTGTCACCTAATCAGGTTTGGTACGGGGCACAATTAAAAGAAGGCGAGAAAGGTATTGATAAGGATTTAACACATTTTTTAAGTGAATTAGGTTGGAGAGAGTTTTCTTATAACCTTCTTTATCATTTCCCATCTCTACCAAAAGAAAATTTACAAAAAAAGTTTGATAATTTCCCATGGGAGGTAAATGAAGGTTATCTCGATAAGTGGAAGAAAGGTTTAACAGGCTTTCCAATTGTTGATGCCGGGATGAGAGAATTATGGCAAACAGGGTATATGCATAATCGCGTAAGAATGATTGTAGGTTCTTTTCTAGTTAAAAATCTTTTACTTCATTGGCATGAAGGTGAAAAATGGTTTTGGGATTGTCTAATAGACGCAGATTTGGCTAGTAATAGTGCAAGTTGGCAATGGGTAGCAGGATCAGGTGCTGATGCTGCACCATATTTTCGAATTTTTAATCCAATTGCTCAGGGCATAAGGTTTGATCCAGATGGAGAATATACAAAGAAATATATACCTGAGTTAAAAAATATACCTAATAAATATCTATACAGTCCTTGGGAAGCACCTCAAGATATTCTCGATGAAGCAAGTATTGAACTTGGAAAGGACTATCCTCATCCTATTGTTGATTTAAAGCAGTCACGTGAAAAAGCTTTAGACGCTTTTTCAGTTATTAGAATTAAATAATATATAGATCTGTATATGACCCAACATCATTTCCTGATAAATTAAGAATATCATCTATACCAAAAGTACGAGCAAAATCAGAAAAAGTTAAATCTGTTCCAGCTGTTCCATTGGTTACGTTTCCACCAAGATTATAAGAAAACTCATCAGCATTATTAACCGTTATTACTCTTGAGTCCTCAAATGTTAAACGCACAGTATCTTTGGCCCATTGGCTTTTTGTTATTTGTGTATTGCTTGGTATTTGAATGGTATTTGTGCCGCTTGTATCAATAATAGTAATAGAGCTTTTTGCGGGAAGAAGGTTTGAGATGAAATATGTATCATCTCCATCAAGGCCCCGTAAGGTCTTGGCTTGGCCATCAGCAACTATAACATTATCCCCAGCATTGAAATTCTGAGTTCCAGATTGTGTTTCTGTCGAAA
>CAJWIK010000144.1 GCA_913042105.1 uncultured Gammaproteobacteria bacterium | reverse complement strand
CAGAAGTGAAGGACCCTAAAGAATTTTATGTGAAATACAATCCAACTATATCTATAGATATAAAGGTATTTGCTTTCTTCCAAATGTTATTTACAACCATTGTCTCAGGTTCAGTTTTATTCTTTCTTGCTCAGTATTCTTATAATGAAATAATTGCATTTGGTATAGCTATTACACTTTTAAGCAGTCTTACAGCATCTTTATTACAAGGTAATACATATATGTATGCAGTTATTCTTGGCTTATCTATTGTTGGTGTTCTTGGTATAGAGTATCTTGGTTTTTTAAATACTAATATCCTTTCAACTCAATTGTTAATGAGTCAATTTTTTGTAAATATTGGGGTCGTGAGTTTATTGTTTATCTATCAATCTTATCAAGCCTTGAACCCTCTTAAAGATAAAAGAGTTTTATAAAATCTAACTATTAGTTTCTTTGGCTGGAACTCCAGCTACTGTTGTATTACTTTTAACATCCTTCAGAACCAAGCTTCCAGCTGCTACTATTGAACCTTCTCCTATAGTAATATTTCCCAGAATAGTGCTCGCAGCAAATATAGAAGCACCCTTTTTTATATTAGGGTGTCTTTTACCAGAATCAAATCCTTTACCGCCCAACGTTACGCCCTGAAATATAGATACTTCTGTTTCTATTTCAGCTGTTTCACCGATTACTACGCCAGTTGCATGATCTATCATAACGCCGCCAGCAATTTTAGCTGCTGGATGAATGTCTAAACCAAAAACTTCAGATGCTCTGTTTTGAAAAAATAACGCCATAGTATGTCTTTCGCTACTCCATAAACAGTGGGCAGCTCTATAAGTCGCTAATCCTAAAAAACCTTTATAAAAAAGTAAAGGGGTAGAAATAAAATTACATGCAGGATCACTGTCTTTAAAAAATCTTAAATCAGCTTCTAATGAAGCTTCGATATCATCACAATCTCTATATGCATCTATGATAAATTTCTTAATATCCATTGCAGATAATGCATCACTATGAAGTTTTGAGGCTAGGATAGACGCAACGGCAGCAAGTAAATTTTTTTGCGATAGTATTAAAGAATGCAAGAATGATCCAAGAGTAGGCTCAGCATCTATTCTAAGGCCTATCTCATGTCGAATTTCTTTCCAAAGCTCTCTGTCCATAGGCATGATTATAAACTTTTTTGGAGTTAATAAGGACTAGGATGGTTTTAATGCCATCCTAATCAAGATATTAAGATATATCGAAACGATCTGCATTCATAACTTTATTCCAAGCTGAAATAAAGTCACTAACAAATTTATCTTTAGCATCATTTGAAGCATAAACTTCAGCTAGAGCTCTTAATTGAGAATTAGAGCCAAAAACAAGATCTGCTCTAGAAGCAGTTCTAACTTTTTTACCAGAAACTCTGTCAAAACCTTCATAAGAATTACCAGTTCCATTTGGTTTCCACTCTACTTTCATATCTAAAAGAGTATTGAAATGATCATTGGTAAGAGTATTTGAATTATCAGAATAAAGACCATAACCATTTGAACTAATTCCTAGAGATCTCATGCCACCAAATAATACCGTCATTTCTGGAGCTGTTAAGCTAAGTAACTGTGCCTTGTCTAACATCATTTCTTCAGGAGTTACGTTAATACCTGATTTATGAAAGTTTCTGAAACCATCTGAATGAGGTTCTAAGACTGAGAATGACTCTACATCAGTCTGTTCTTGAGAGGCATCACCCCTTCCAGCCATAAACGGCACTTTAACCCCTGTTGCCATCTCAATACCAACATTTCCAGCCAATACAATGACATCAGCAATTGATACACCTGTTTCATTAGATATCTCTTCATATACATTTAGGACTTTTTGAAGTTGAGTTGGCTTATTAACTTCCCAGTCTTTTTGAGGAGCTAATCTAATTCGCGATCCATTAGCGCCACCTCTCATATCTGAGGCTCTATATGTTGATGCGCTTGCCCATGCAGTTTCTACCATTTCTTGAATTGTTAAATTACATTCTTTTATTTTCTGAGCAACAGCATCTGTATCATAATCTGTTGAGCCTAACGGCACAGGATCCATCCAAATTCTTTCTTCTTGTGGAACTTCAGGACCCATATATCTAGTTTTTGGACCCATATCTCTATGAAGTAATTTAAACCAAGCTTCAGCAAAAGCATCTGCAAACTCTTCTGGATTTTCATGAAAGTGCTTTGAGATTTTTT
>CAJWIK010000143.1 GCA_913042105.1 uncultured Gammaproteobacteria bacterium | reverse complement strand
CTTTAAGGAAGTATGGGATTTAGACCCTGAACTCCATGAAGAAGGATTAGTTGTTCACACCATGGGGTGGCCCGCTGCAAAGGGAGTACTTTCCGGCTCCTATTTATATCACGGTGAAAATAATCAGGTATTCCTTGGTTACATAGTTCCTCTTGATTATGACAATCCTTCTATCAGTCCTTTTGATGAGTTTCAGCAATGGAAACATCATAGCTCTGTTCAAAAATATCTAAAAGGTGCTACACGGACAGCTTATGGCGCTAGAGCATTAATAAAGGGTGGCCATCAATCCATGCCAAAGATGCATTTCCCTGGTGGCATGTTAGTTGGCGACGATGCTGGTACCATGAATTTTCCTAGAATTAAAGGAACTCACACAGCTATGAAATCTGGAATGATTGCAGCTGAGAGTCTCTTTGAAGAATTTTATAAAGAAGAACCGAGTGATGATGTATCGAGTTTCTCTTCCAATTTAAAGACTTCTTGGTTAGAAAAAGAATTACATACTGCTAGAAATTTCTTACCTTTTATTCATAAATATGGAACTCTACTTGGAGTAGCGCTAGCGGGAGCAGACCAACTTATTTTTAGAGGCAAACTACCTTTTACGCTTCATCATGACACTCCTGATCACGAATGCTTGAAAGAGTCCTCAAAAATGCCAAAAATTGAATATCCTAAACCAGATGGTATTTTGAGTTTTGATAAGTTATCTTCTGTCTTTCTTTCAAATACCAATCATGAAGAAGATCAGCCATGTCATCTTGTATTAACTGATCCTTCTATTCCCCTGCTAGTAAACTTGCCCAAATATGACGAGCCCGCACAGAGGTATTGCCCAGCAGGTGTCTACGAGATAGTAGAAAAAGATGGTGAAAAGAAATTTCAAATTAATGCTCAAAACTGTGTGCATTGTAAAACTTGCGATATAAAAGACCCTTCTCAGAATATTAATTGGGTAACACCTGAAGGTGCTGGTGGTCCAAATTATCCAAATATGTAATAGAAACAATTACTTAAGATATTTCCTTAAATAATGCTCATTTATTTTACTTTTTTAGTTAAAAAGAGTTGCAAAAAAAATAAAAGGCTATAATATACATTGTTACCTATCAGACCGACTTAGAACCAACTCGAGACGAAGAAAGAGAGAGAAAGATAGGTTAGAGAACGAAAAGTGAAAGCTCTAGAAAACAGCTAGCAAAAAAAGTTTTTTAGACCACCAAGATTAAAAGAGAAATTAATCAAGGAGCTAAACAAAATCTCAGTTTAGACGCTTTCGAACTCGAACTAAGACAGAGCATAAGCTCTGTTTTTTTTTGTCAGTCTAGTTTGTAGAAGATTTTATGACTATAAATTCCATGCTGACCATCCACCTCTTCACATAGATCAATTAACTTATAGTAGACATTTCTTGATATCAATCCCTCTAGATTTTTTCTCACTACAATGTAAGGAGATGGTTCACTTGAATTTTTATTTATTTCAACTCTAAGGGGATGACTATCATTTAATTCAAACAATTCGTCAGTATTGGTTTTAAAAGTGATGACTTGATTATTCTCAACCTCCTGGATATCAAAATCAGTAATCACAAATGGCTTGTCTTCCACTTCTATTTTAATTTTTTCAATAGGTGTAACTAAATAATATTCATCTCCATCTAGCCTCAGAACTCTGCTAAACAGCTTAACCATCCTTTCTCTTCCTATGGGTGAGTTCATGAAATACCATTTCCCTGCCCTATCTATTTTCATATGGACATTTTCACATAAGGGAGGATTCCAATCTTCAACTGGCGGAAAGCTGTCCTCATCTAATTTTGATAGTTCTGTAAAAATTGATGATAAAGAATTATTGCTCATTTTTATATGTACTCAGTAATTATTATCTGGATTGCAATTATAACTAAGATTAATCCCAAGCCCTTCTCAAAATACCCAAAAAATTTAATAAATCTGCTTTTGAATACCTGACTTGTAAAAACATAGCCAATAAAAGAAAACCAAATGAAAGTAGCTAAGGCCATATAAAGACCATAGAGAATTAGACTTTCAGTGTTATCGGTATTTAAAACTACTCCAAATAAAGTAATAAAGAATAACAATGCTTTGATGTTAGTAATATTAGTTATTAAACCAACCATGAAGCCACTAGTATTTGACCATTTACCGCCGTCAATAGAACCATATTCAAAACTAGAAGTTCTCATGACAGAGGAAACTCCTAAATACAAGAGGTAACCAGAACAGA
>CAJWIK010000142.1 GCA_913042105.1 uncultured Gammaproteobacteria bacterium | reverse complement strand
CCAATCTTCGCCCATCTTAGTAATTCTCTCTATATTTGATTTACTTCTGTCATCTAATCTTCTATTCACAGAATCGATTGGGGAATTAACTCTTAGATAATGCTCACCTATGAGTTGACCTGCTAATTCATGATCCAAACTACTCTCTACCATCAATCCAAATAAGTCATGCATCAGCCATCCTACGATACCCCATTTCATAGACGCCTCTCCGTTAAGGGATCTCTTACTTAAACCAGTGCCGATGCTTAAAACTTTAATCTCCGTATTTGGAAAGAGTTTCTTGGCTTCAACGTATCCATGCAAAACAGGATGATTGGCAACTATTGCTCCATCAATAAGATATCTATCTCCTACTTTTGCAGTAGGATAATAAATTGGAGCAGCACTGGTAGCATCTGCAGCGTCAACTAAAGAAATATTTTGATCTTCAGCAGCATAAGAACGCAAAAGAACAGGGTTTCTTTTTTGAATGTCATAACTCAGCACTGCAACAGGTTTGTTTGATTCTCCTAAAGTAGATTGTCCAAAATAACTGGATAGCACTTCTCGTTTACCAACGCTCGTATACTTAGGATTACTTTGTAACAATCCTAACCTCAACTCCCAAGAAGAAGATTGCATGGTTTTCTTTAAGTTGCTAGGAGCCCAAATTTCTTCAAGATCTGGTACAGAAAAGCCTTTTGCTGCTAGGGCTAAACAAGATATTGCACCAGCGGAGGTGCCCACAAAATAATCAAATTTTTCATGAATTTTTATTCCCATTTCTTTTTCTAATTTTTTTAGAAAAGTTATTGAGGCAATAGTTCTTACACCGCCACCATCTAGGGATAATATATATTTCTTTTTCATGCCAAGAAGTAATCTTAATTCATAAGAGTTTTGATAACAAAACAAAGAACTTTCTACTGTATAATTATCGATCAACAAACTTTGGGATTACTATGAAAAAAATATCATTATTAATAGGCCTATGTTTAGCATTGCCTATGGGGTTAATTTCTGCTGAAGAGGAAGTCGAGGAAATAATAATTGTCGGTTCTCAAATTAAAGGAGCCAAAATAACTGGCGCCTTACCAGTAAGTGTAATCTCTTCAGAAGATATAGATATCATTGGTGCAGCCGACGGAGATGAGCTCATTGATAATCTTGTTGAACAAGGAATGAATTTTTTTAATGAGGGCGAACAAGTTTCTGGTGGAGTCAATGCCGCACGTGGTGATGTAGGAGCTTATAACTTAAGAAATATGGGTGTAGGTAATACATTAACATTACTCAATGGCAGAAGAGTTGTTAATAATGCCGGCTATCAAACAGAATACATTGGCGGAGACTTTGTGCCTACTCTCACTGTAAATACAAACTCTATTCCCGTTAATGGACTAGATCGCCTAGAGGTCCTAAAAGATGGAGCTTCTGCTCTTTATGGAGCTGATGCTGTAGCTGGAGTAGTCAATAACGTTCTGGATAGAGACTTTGAAGGAACTAGAATGCAATTTAGAAGTGGTGGAATTGAAAGTTTGAGTGCCAAAGACTCAACTTTTAGCGTCAAACACGGAATGAATTTTAATGAAGGTAAAACTAATGTCTCAGTATTTTTTAACCATAGAGACAGAGAAAGTATAGCTTTATCTGAAGATCCTAAATGGGCTATTGGAGATTATAGATACAACTATCCTGGCGGAAAAGAAGCTTATGATGCTTCTGTTTGGTCTAAAGATACAAATCTAAGGAACCTTTATACCTATCAAATGCCTCAGTTAGATATGAGCGGAACAAAAGGATTTACTGATTCAAAAGGAGAAACCCAATTAGTAGCTACAGGCCATCCTGGGTGCTCTTTAAGTGGAGCAGTTGATACTGGTTTTGGTTCTTGTATGGTTCCAGACTTTGAGACACGTAATTACTTAAATGCAGGAGCTGCACCTCAGATGTTACGAGACTATAGAGGTGACCTAGAGAGAACTAATCTCTTTATTTATATCAATCATGAACTTGATAATGGAAATGATTTTTTCTCAGAGATATCAGCTTACTCAGCTGAGTCTGAGAGGCAGGACAATAATGGTTCTTTTCCAGCAGGAAATATAGCTATAGCAAGTGATTATTATTGGTCTCAACAAATACCTGGAATGGTTGGGAAAAAATTAAGAATTGATGGATGGAGACCCAACACACTTCCAAGAACAGTCAATGTAGATAAAGATAGCTATCGATTTTTAACTGGTTTGAGAGGAACTACTGATTCTAACTGGGACTGGGAAACTGCTTTAGTTTTTTCTAAATCAGAATCCAGTGAC
>CAJWIK010000141.1 GCA_913042105.1 uncultured Gammaproteobacteria bacterium | reverse complement strand
AAGGAAAAAGGGAGTTAGCAAATGTCACGATTTTTAGTTATTGGTAGTAATTCATTTTCTGGATCATCATTTATACAGCACTTGTTAAAAGAAGATCATGAGGTCATGGGTGTAAGTAGATCTGAAGAAATTCATCAAGTTTATCTCCCATATAAGTGGTTAGAAAATGGGCCTTCAGGCTTCAAGTTTCATCAAGTCGACATCAATAATGATTTAGAACTGCTCAAAACTTACATGAAAGAATTTCAACCAGAATATGTGGTTAATTTTGCTGCCCAGGGCATGGTTGCACAAAGCTGGATTACACCAGAGGACTGGTATCAAACGAACGTGGTGGGTCAGGTTAAACTTCATAATTATCTTAGGACAATAGACTGCATTAAAAAATATGTGCATGTGTCTACTCCAGAAGCATATGGCAGCACTGATGGGTGGGTGACTGAGAGCTATAGTTTTAGCCCAAGCACTCCATACGCTGTATCCAGAGCTGCTTGCGATCTTCATTTGCTAAGCTTTTTTCGTGCCTATAAATTTCCTGTAGTCTTTACAAGAGCAGCCAATGTATATGGCGAAGGTCAGCAGCTTTATAGAATAATCCCAAGAGCGCTCTTATTTGCTCGATTAGGAAAAAAACTTCAATTGCATGGTGGTGGCCACTCAGTAAGATCCTTTATACATATTGATGATGTAACTGATGCAACTTTAAAAATCGCATTCAATGGTGAGATAGGAGACACTTACCATATATCTACAAATGACACGGTCTCTATTAGAGATCTAGTGGCAATGATTTGCAAAATGACTGACATTCCCTTTTCTGATTTAGTAGAAGAAACAGAAGACAGACTTGGCAAAGACCAATCTTACTTACTAAGAAGTACTAAATTAAGACAAGAGCTTGATTGGAAGGATAAGATTTCCCTTGAAGCAGGCATCAAGAAAACTTTAACTTGGGTTGACGATAACCTATCATGTCTCCAATCTTTACCAATGGACTACAGTCATAAACCATAATTCAACGGAGTAGCTATTAAAATGAATATATTAATTACAGGAGCATGTGGTTATGTTGGGTCCTCGCTAACCCCCTACCTTCTTTCTCAAGGTCACAATATACGTGCTGTTGATACTGAATGGTTTGGTAATAATCTTGACCCACATCCAAATCTAGAATTTACCAAGAAGGATATCCGTGATCTAGATGAAACATTTTTTCAAAACATTGAATCCGTTATCCATCTTGCTAATATAGCGAATGATCCCAGTGTAGAGTTAAATCCTAACCTCTCATGGGAAGTTAATGTTTTAGCAACCCAGAAACTTGCAGATAATGCTTTGCGAGCTGGGGTTCAGCAATTAATTTACGCAAGCTCAGGAAGTGTTTATGGTGTCAAGGATGAGTTAGATGTTACAGAAGATCTTGAGTTAGTTCCAATTTCTGTTTACAACAAAACGAAGATGGTTTCTGAGAGAGTAACCTTAAGCTATAAGGACTCTATAAAAATCCATAATATTAGACCAGCAACTGTATGTGGTTGGTCTCCAAGAATGAGACTTGATGTAAGTGTTAATATGCTCACTTTTCAAGCCTTAAAAAATAAAAAGATTACGGTCTTTGGAGGGAATCAGGTGCGTCCAAATATTCATATGCAGGATATGATTGGAGTATACAGTCATTTTTTAGAGCATCAGAGTGATATTGAATCCGGAAATTATAATGCAGGCTTTGAAAATATTTCAATTCTTGAAATAGCAGAAATGATCGTAAAAAAAGTTCCTGCTGAAATTATTATTACCGAATCTAACGACCCAAGATCCTATCGGCAAAATTCAGATAAATTATTAGGTACTAATTACATCAAACAATTCTCTGTGCAACATGCAATTGATGAAATTATTGAAAAATATAATAGTGGAGACTTAGAAGAGAAAGATGAATATTTTACTGTTAAAACAATGAAAGCTCTTAATCTACAGGAATGACCAAAGTATTTTTATGAAAAATAAACTATTTGAATCCATGCTTAGAATTAGGCTAGTCGAGGAATCGATAGCAAATAAATATTCTGAGCAAAAAATGAGATGTCCCACGCATCTTTCTATTGGCCAAGAGGCAATTGCTGTTGGCGTATGCGCTAATTTAACTTCACAAGATCAAGTCCTAAGTACTCACAGGGCCCACGCTCATTATCTTGCAAAGGGAGGCTGCTTGAATAGCATGATGGCTGAAATTTATGGCAAAGCATCTGGGTGTTCAAAAGGAATGGGTGGATCAATGCATCTGATAGATACTTCCGTTGGTTTCATGGGCAGCACAGCAATTGTAGGTAATACAAT
>CAJWIK010000140.1 GCA_913042105.1 uncultured Gammaproteobacteria bacterium | reverse complement strand
AGGACAGCCAGTCAGGCATTTCTAAGGCAATTAGTAAAACAAAAGATCAGTCTGTAGAAATTCAGGGTGAAATAGCAGAAGAGCTTTTACAAGACCATTTAGAAGAAGCTTTTCCTAATGATACCTTTTCACCTATAAAAAAAGGGCAAAGAGGCGCAGACATTAGACATGTTATTTTTACAGATGGTGGCTTTGAAGCTGGCGCCATTCTCTTCGAATCAAAAAGCACAAAGAGCTGGTCAAATAACTGGATAGAAAAACTAAAGTCTGATTTGAATGAAGATGGCTCAGATATTGGTATTCTTGTTAGCAAAGCTTTCCCTGCCAAAGAAAAAGATATATTAGCTCAGATAGATAAAAGGATATGGCTTTGCAAGCCAGGCCCTCATGTAATAGGCCTAGTCAGGGCTCTAAGAGATGGTGTTTTAAGACAGGCAAATCAAAAAAATTTAGAAAACTTTAAATCTAAAGCTCCCATAGATAATTTATTAGAGTATGTGACTGGTGACTTTATAAATCAGATTCAAGCTATGGGTCAAGTTTACCAAGATCTTAATGAGGAGATGGTGAAGGAAAAAAATGCCTATAAAACTAAATGGAATAGACGCGAGAAAGTTCTAGATAGATTAGCTGACTCTATAACCGGAGTTGTAGGAAGTATTGAGGGCATAGGTGTGAAATCACTAAGCTTAGAAAAAATTCAACAATTTACACTAGAAGATTAATCTCTTTGAAAAAATCAGATTAAATGTCGCATAAGGTAAAAGTTCACTACATTGATGAATCAAATAAGGTTTCAACTTATTTCTTTCCAAGATCTATACGCCAAATGCAAGAAATGACCGCAGGAGTTAATATTTCTGGTCGTGTCTATCCTTTATATCAAGGTAATTTTATAAATTTAAGAGAGCCTCAGGAGAATACTCGCAAATCAACTGAATGTCCTTTGATGCAAAGAGATGAGGCATTATCTATGCTATCAAGGCTTCATGCGCCTATGTTTAGTGATACTGCAATAAATTTTCTAGCACCAGATAAATCAAAGCCTCTTAATGAAGTCCTTAATAGCAACAAACAGAATACAGATACTAAAACCAATCTTCAAGAGAATCCAATTGAAATTCAAGTAAACACAAATAATTCCAGTCAGTTAAGAGTGGTTGAAGAAGATCAGGAGCCTCGAGAGATTCTAGTTAAACAAATTCATTATTCAGAAATCCCAAACTTTTCTTTCCCTAAATACGAAGAGGATTGGTACTTTGAAAGGAGTTTCTACTACTCATATGTAACTGTAAATGAATCGGATGAGAGGATTGATAATATAAAAGCTATTTTATCAAATCCGGGTGATTATGAATGTCTCGATGCTAATCCAGCAAGAGGCGCTATACGGCATGCAGATACTACAGTAAATATAGATAATGAAACAATAGAATTACCACCAGAGATAACTACCTATCTTAGTCCGGGACCAATAAATAGCTCTATTGATTCGACTAAAAAAACTTTTCTAGATCGCTGGGGTGAGTTCGATTTTGAGTGTAAGAAGAGCTATAGACCTGCACCCAATAATGTTCAATATGATTACTGGTTTAGGTTTGATTTAGACATACCAGATGACTTAATAAAAAATATGTTTGAAGACATTTTAAGAGTAACTGAGGCAGCAAAACATCTAATAAGTCTTGAATCATTCTTGAGTCATGACAAAGAAGCGCACGACTCAACTTCTGATAAAGATATGTCTGAAGAGTTAAAGATTTATGAAGAGCTAGCCAATTCTTATATATCTGATAATGATGAATTGAATGACAAGATACAAAGAATTATTGAAGAAAAAAAAGCGACTGAAAAGAAACTACAAAAGTCAGAAGAAGAAAATAGAAGATTAAAAGAAAAGTTTAATAATTTCAAAAGAAAAGAATCAGCTGCCTTTGAAAGAAACTTAGAACGTTACTTTGCAAAATTTTATTTTCTTCAAAGAGGGATGAAAACAGTTCAGAGGTATTATCAATCAACTGAGAAATTAGAAGAGATTTTACAATTACTTAATAATAAATCTAAGGATATTGGGCTTAAAAGGGTCATGAATACAAAATATTGGGAAGAAGTGCCTAAAAAAATTTCTAATGGAGTTGATAACCAAGGCAGGCTTTATATTTGTAAACATGGAAATCAACCAGTGATACTTATTGGTTCTAAACAACAACAATCCGAAGACTTCATTTATCTTCAAAAAAATGATCCACCAATTGATTTAGAAAATAAATAAGCACGAATTATTCTTTCGTATCGAACAAGCATACTTTTTCAATAGTTAAATTGAAAAATAAATATGTCTTATAG
>CAJWIK010000139.1 GCA_913042105.1 uncultured Gammaproteobacteria bacterium | reverse complement strand
GTTCTTTTATTTCCTCAATTAAAATCGTAGACTAAAAGAATGGATATCACATTCATTCTGACCATAGGGACTCCGCTGTTAATTATTGCAGCTATTATTAAGTCTGATCGGTTCCAAGAACCTACAGCGTTGGTCATTAAGACCTTCTTTTTAGGGGTTTTTCTTTGCTATCCTGCTGGTGAATTAAATTATTTATTTATTCCGAGTGATGAGTATTCATTTGTAGCTGGTTTTACAGAAGAGTCTTTAAAGTTCTTAGCACTATACTTTTACATAAAGCCTAAAAAATCTTTTAATGAACCTATGGACGCAATAGTCTATGGGACAATCATTTCATTAGGTTTTGCAAGTCTCGAAAATTTTGATTATGTCTATTCTGGTGATCCTGAAATTAGTGCGCTAGCGATCGCGGTGATCAGAGCTATCAGCGCTATCCCACTTCATGCAACTTGTGGCGTTGTAATGGGCTACTTCTTTGGTTTATATGCATTTTCTGGCTCCAAAATACTACTAATAAAGAGCTTGGCCATACCCATGCTTATTCATGCTTCATATAATTTTCTTGTTGGTGTATCTGATGTCTTATGGTTCTTTGCTTTATTAGGAGCAATATCTTATGCCAGGGGACTCCATCAGCAACTCTCAGCTCTTCAAAAGGAGAAAAAATTTGAAGCAGAGCGTAAGGTAGTTTGAATAGGTTTAATTTAATAAATATCTTTTTATATGCAGCCTGAAATGAAAAGATATCTATTCCTATTTTTAGCTTTCTCTCTTTTCCACGCTCCGGTCTTTGGGTTCGAAAGCTTTGACGAGTGCGGAGTGTTTGAAGAGGTTTTAAAGAGAGACTTTGATAAATATCAGTTCAATGAGCCTGATAATGGGAGCACAGGAAGACTTTTTTTTAAATATGCATCCTCAGCATATTCCTTTAAAGGACCTTTATTATATCAACGAAGCGATAATGGAGGCGTCTATCTTGATATATTGCCTGAATGGGCCTATGAGAAATACAAAATTAGCCCTGGCGCTGAGATCTTTTCAATTAATTCTATTGAAACTAGGCTTATGGATGACGAGGAAATTGATGCCTTGGTTGCTTCATCAGAGGATAAGAAGGAAGTTTTATTAGTATCAATATTTGATGAGAAAAGCATTTTACAAGAATTTGAAATAGAGCATGAAGACAAACAACAGATTTATATTCCTGTTGAACTCGATATTGAGCATATTAGCTCAGTAAATTCAGTAAATTCGACTTACAAAGCTGTGTATACAATTGTTATGGAATGGTCTCTTTATGGCCTTGAAAGCATTGCTAGAGATTCTTTTAAAAGAGCTATTAGAAATGACATCTTTAATCAAGATGAGCTAGATAATGAACTAAACTTTGCCTGTTATTACAGCTCAGAAAAGTTTGAATCTTTGGGTCTTTGGAAACCAAATGTTTATTTCTCTAATCTGATATCACAGGAAGCGGATTCATATAAGGATAGCTTTGCTATATTTGTTAAATATATCCCTTCTTCTCTAAACGAACTAGGTGAAAGCCAAGAAGTAAATTATTCAGTTCTCCTTCTTCAAGATAATCAAGGCGTCGGCACCTTCCAATCATATTTCAACTACCAACCTTTTCCATTTGACGCTCAAGATCTTAATTTTACTCTTCAATCTTCTGATGGGATGCCTTTTTTTGGGTTTCAATCAGAAGGCTTGGCCAAAAGTTTTCATTCAGCTGAGCTGTATGAATGGAAAAAAAAATCTTTTGATACTTATGCCTCATATTCTCCTAATATCTTTGGAGGCTTAAACCCAGGCATTACCTTCACAATTAGTATTGAGCGAAACTATGTCTATTTTTTGACTAAAATTTATCTACCAATAGTCATTATCCTATTTCTTGCTTACAGCACATTATGGGTTAAGCCTCGTGAAATAGAGGCTAGATTGACTGTTAGTGTTGTTTGTTTTTTAGCGCTAATTACATACACATTTATTATCGATAGAGATCTTCCAAAACTAGCGTATTTAACGGCCATGGATTTTATTATTCTTTATTCATATCTTTTTGCAGCAATTCCAACCTTAGAATCTATTTATGTAAATAAACTATCGATAAATGAAAATGAATCAGGGGAACTAATTGATCGTCGATTAAGAATATTTTTTCCTCTTGCGTATATAGCTATTACCCTATTTATAATTAGCTTCACTATAATCAATCACCCGAGTGCCGTTGAGGCCCTGAGATTTACCACCTAAACTTTTCAAAGTTTTCTGGGTTAGCCCATCCGTCGGAATTATTCCATCCTCGTTTTTTGTTGTAGGTTTGAAGGTTGTATGAGTATATTTTTTTAAAAGATATTTCTGGATCGTAC
>CAJWIK010000138.1 GCA_913042105.1 uncultured Gammaproteobacteria bacterium | reverse complement strand
CCGCAAGAAGAGTAGAGAAACTTAAAGCCTTAGAGGAGGAGATAATAAGTGAAGGTGGCGAGTGCACAGTTATTCCTCTAGATGTTACCGATAGAGACAGTATAAGAAATGCAGTTGATGTTGTTGAAAATCAATTTGGACTCATCGATACACTTGTCAATAATGCAGGAATGGTTGATGCACAATGGGCAATTAAGCAAAGTGATGAGCTCGTCGATGGTGTTATCGAAACTAACTTAGTTGGACCCTATACATTATCAAATGAAGTTGCTCGAAGGCTTATCAAAAATAATCAACCAGGAAGAATGGTCAACATAGCTTCCATGGCGGCTTTTAACATAAACCCAAATTCCGCTTCAGTTCTTTATTCAACTACAAAATCAGCAATTGTAAGAATGACCGAATCTTTGGCAGTTGAGTGGGCAAAGAATCATATCAATGTAAATGCAATAGCTCCTGGGATATTTCATTCTGAGATGGCAGATCTGATGTTGGAGAGAATAGGGGATGTCAGTAAGAACCTTCCAAGAAAAAGAATATGTACTCCTGAACAAATGGATTCAACATTGTTATTTTTAGTTTCTCCATCATCTGAATGTGTCACTGGCACTTGTATTAAAATTGATGATGGTCAATCCTCGCGATAAAGACAATTATGGGGAACCTGTTCTCATTCTATAGTAGAGGTTTTCCTGAAGATCTTGATCAGGTTTTTATTGAGCATACAGAAGGGTCATTTATTACCTATCGAGATTTATTAGATCAATCAGAAAAATATGCTAATGGCTTTAAGGCATTAGGCTTGCAAGCCGGAGATAGGGTGTCTATTCAGGTCAGTAAATCACCTGAGGCCGTATTTATTTACCTAGCCTGTTTGAGATCCAAACTTATTTTTCATCCTCTTAATACTGCTTATAAAGAGAAAGAGCTTTCATTCTTTTTAAATGATGCGAAGCCTTCTGTATTTATTTGCGAACAAGATGTCTCAGATAAGATAGCCTCTTTGGATGTCGATCAGTTGCCATCAAATATTTATACACTTTTACCTAATCAGAAGGGCACTATTCACGATATAAAAGTTTCAGGCAATCATGAAGTACAAGATTGTCCTGAGGATCAGATAGCGGCATTGCTTTATTCATCTGGAACAACGGGTAAACCAAAAGGCATAATGCTCACGCATGGAAATATAGGTTCTAATGCTCATGCTTTAAAAGAAGCTTGGCAATTTAAGTCTGATGATTGTTTACTACATGCTCTTCCAATTTATCATGTTCATGGTCTATTCGTAGCGTTAGGATGCGCGTTACTTTCTGGTTCTAAAGTCTTGTGGTTAGATGCGTTTAATCCAGATGAAGTGATTGATGCATTACCCAACTGTACTGTCATGATGGGCGTGCCTACCTACTACACTCGACTTCTTTCTAATGAAAAACTACAAAAGGAAGTCGTGAAGAATATTAGAATTTTTATATCGGGATCTGCTCCATTGCTTGAAGAAACTTTTGATGAATTCTACTTACGAACAGGTCATGAAATCATAGAAAGATATGGAATGACCGAAACAAATATTATTTCTTCAAACCCAGTCAACGGCGAAAGAAAATCTGGGACTGTAGGCGCATGTCTCCCAGGGCAAATACTAAGAATTGTAGATGATGGCCAGAATATTCTTGGACCTAATGACGTTGGTAACATCCAAGTCAAAGGACCCAATGTTTTTAATGGATATTGGAACTTGCCAGACAAAACAAAAGAAGATTTTAGTATAGATGGATTTTTTAATACCGGAGACAAGGGGTTCATAGACGCAGAAGGTTATTTATCAATTGTAGGTCGAGCAAAAGATATGATCATTTCAGGAGGCTTAAATGTTTATCCTAAAGAAGTTGAATCGGTCATCAATGAAATAGAAGGAGTTATCGAATCAGCAGTTATTGGTCTTCCTCATGATGATCTTGGAGAAAAGGTGGTCGCTGTTATCGTTAGAAAAAAAGAGTCAAAAATAACTGAAGGTGAGTTAATTTCATCCTTAAAGAGTGAAATTGCAGGTTTTAAGGTCCCTAAGAATATTATTTTAATCGAAGAATTGCCTCGTAATGCTATGGGCAAGGTTCAAAAAAATATTCTCAGAGATATTTATGCCAAAATAGACTTGTAACAAAAAAAATTTAAGATGTAGATATGAGCACAACAGATAAAAAACAAAGAATAGCTCTAGTTGAAAAGCTTAAGGAGAAAGGTATTTCTCCTGCCGAACGAAGCAATTCATCTAAGTACAAAGAAGTCATAAAGAATGTTTTAGAACATATGAATAATGTAGGCGGTTACTCTACGGATCAAGTTAGAGAGGATGTAGAAGCAATAATTGATCTAAAGTCTGCAAATGATACTTTCTATGAGGTGAATCGTTTCCATGGCAATAATAGACAAGCCATTCTAGTGC
>CAJWIK010000137.1 GCA_913042105.1 uncultured Gammaproteobacteria bacterium | reverse complement strand
CTCTCCTGTGAGTATTGATGTCCAATAGAATTCTCCTTTAGAGTTAAATGCGACATCATCGGGGCCAATTACGCCCTCCTCTATTCCGTATCTTCTTAAGATTTCACCAGTTTCAGTATTAATTACAGATATATCTGAACCTATAACAGAAGCTGCATAAAGCATTCCATCTGGTCCAAAATGTATTCCATTCACACCTGCTATTTTTGCCCCTGTTACAAACTCTTCAATAGAATTATTTTTTTCCTGAGAGCAGCTAAAAAGAAATAGAAGAAATATGGATTTAATTAGAAGTTTAATCATGTAAATTTGCCTATAATGTTTATGAAGATAATTTACGCATTGAGCTTATAAAAGTAAATGATTAAAAACAAACTACAAAAGATAGGTAAGACAGTCGCAGCCTATTTGGTGGGTGGGATTGCTTTTATACAGCTTGCACCAGTTTTTTTTAATACTTTTCCTCCTGAAAATCTATTCGGAGTTGGAGAAGAACGCTTAATGCAATCATTGTTTGTAATTGTGGCTTTAGGTTTTCCTATAGCTATATTGGTGGCTTATTTTTCGTCAAACGAAGAAGGAGAAGTCGGTCATAAATCATCAGGAAAGCAAGTTACTGCTTCGGGAGACTATAAGCTAAAGATTGCTGTAATTCCTTTTACAAACTTAAATAAAGACCATGATGGTGCTTTCTTGGTGGATGGGATTGTTGAAGATCTAATCACTGAGTTCTCTATGATTAGTGAAATAGAAATTGTATCTAGGCAAACCTGCTTTAATTTGAGAGATGAAAATTTATCTCATCAAGAATACAGGGATAATTATGAATTAGATTATATCGTCTCAGGGAGCATAAGAGCAGTTGACGATAGATTAAGAATTTCAGTTGAACTTTCAGAAACACCGGATGGAAATGTCATTTGGAGTAATAAATATGATCGAGTTAAAGAAGACATATTTGACATACAAGACGAAATTGTAAGAAAAATAACTATCGCTCTTCTGGGTGGCATTGAAATCTCAAGTTTAAAGAGAGCTCACAGAAAACCTTCAGAGAACATAACATCTTACGAGTTTCTGCTTAAGGGTAAGGATAATCATCATAAATTTACTAAAGAAGCCAATGCAGAGGCCATTAAGAACTTAGATCTAGCCATTTCCACAGATGCAAATAATGCACAAGCTTATGCATGGAAGGCCTGTGTTATGGGTCAAGCATTTTACAGAGGTTATACGGAGATGACTGATGAAAAAATGGGAGAATTATTATCTCTACTTGGAAAGGCGCTTGAGGTAGACCCAAACGATTTTGAATGTCATAGAATGCAAGCTGAGGTGTATCTTTCCATGCACGATTTTGAAAAATCATGTAACAGCGGTCAAAAGGCAACCAGTATAAACCCCAATGATCCAAGAGTTATTTCAGTTTATGGTGAGGCATTGCTGAGATTGGGAGAATTGGATAAAGGAATCGAATACTTAGAGAAGGCATATGTCCTAGATCCTGTACCTCAAGGCCAAACAACTGGCGATAGAAGACTCTCAGCATTGTTTCTTGGACATTATTTAATTAATCATTTTGATGAATGCCAGGAATTGAATAACAAGATGATGAATATTGATCTCAGAACTTGGCTACTTAATGTTGATTTGTGTTCAAAAAATGAAAAGGACTTTTCTAATTCTCCTTGGTTCATTAGAGGAAAAAGTGAATTTAAGGATTCTAATTGGGAGCTGGAAGTTGATAGATTTCACTTAAATAACGATACTTTGAAATCTGACTTAGTAGAATTAGCAAATACTATTTAATCCCTATGAGTATTTAACTCTTCTCTTCTTAGATTAGATTCCTCTTCATTAAAAGAAAAACCACTATCTCCATAAATTTCTTGCTCAAACCAATCTATAAATTTTTGATCTCTATTATGTTTCCAGCTTGCCCAACAACCCTTAGCTACAGGGGTTTGCATCACACCAAATTTTAAAGTTCGCATTCTTGTATCTAGATGACTTTTATCAACTAAACCAGCCTCGACTTTATCGTATACATCAAATACATCTACAAGATAGGTGAGAATAGCCATAGACACTCTCCATCCATCTACAGGACTTAAGTCTGCAGACCAATCTGTAGCCATGAATTGTGCATATTCTGGGTCCTTAGAAGTCTGAAAATATCTATCATAAAGACGTTGTGTAAGAGAATGCCCAAACTGTGCTTTTGTGATTATATTTTGCTGTTTTATTTGTAGACCTAAATAAACTACAGATACAACT
This sequence comes from uncultured Gammaproteobacteria bacterium, assembly GCA_913042105.1. Taxonomy (GTDB): domain Bacteria; phylum Pseudomonadota; class Gammaproteobacteria; order Magnimaribacterales; family Magnimaribacteraceae; genus Magnimaribacter. Next base: position 194 of record CAJWIK010000137.1, on the reverse strand, counting down.
ACACCTAGGGCAGCGATTATTTGAACAATTAAAACAATCAGTTCTTGACCAATCACTATTCGACGGAGCTCCTAGTTATGATTAAATCTTTAGTGATAACAGTTCCAATTGCCCCGTGGGATAAATTCTCTCTACTTATAGAGGCGATATCAGCTATCTTTCTTGCGGCATGAATACCTGTGCAATGAGCTCCT
>CAJWIK010000136.1 GCA_913042105.1 uncultured Gammaproteobacteria bacterium | reverse complement strand
AACATATCAGAGACGAATATAAGGACATAGGTGGTGTAGAGAGTCATCAAGAATTAAAAGAATTACTCATTGAGAATTCTGAATTTTATGGGAGAAGTTAAAGATGAATAATTCACAAGGAAAAAAGCTTAAAGCAGCACTGTCAAATAATAGTCCTTTAAAGATAGTGGGGACAATTAATGCTTATACGGCTTTACTTGCTGAAAAAGAAGGACATGAAGCTATTTATCTTTCTGGAGGAGGGGTTGCAGCTTCTAGCTTAGGAGTTCCTGATCTAGGAATCTCTTCTTTACAAGATGTTTTAGTTGATGTTGAAAGGATCACTAACGCTACTTCTCTCCCTTTGCTAGTTGATGCAGATACGGGATGGGGAGGAGCTTTTAATATATCTAGGACCGTAAAATCTTTGATCAATTATGGAGCTGCTGGAATGCATATTGAAGATCAAGTATCTCAAAAACGATGTGGACACAGGCCAAATAAAGAAATCGTATCAACTCAAGAGATGATAGACAGAATCAAAACATCTGTTGATTCAAAAACAGATCAAGACTTTGTGGTTATGGCAAGAACGGATGCTTTGGCTAACGAAGGACTTGAAAGTGCAATTGAAAGAGCTTTAGCTTACCAAGAAGCTGGAGCTGATGCTCTGTTTCCTGAAGCATTTATTAAACTAGAACAATATGTTGAATTAAAAAAACATATTACAATTCCCATTCTAGCTAATATTACGGAGTTTGGACAAACTCCACTATTTGGTTGTGATGAGCTAGCTGATTCTGGAGTTGATATGGTTTTATATCCTCTAACTGCTTTTAGGGCCATGAGCAAAGCTGCAGAGATGGTCTATAGAGAAATCAAGCATAATAATAGTCAGGAGAGTCTATTAAAAAATATGCAAACTAGAGATGAACTTTATGACGTACTAGACTATCATTCGTTCGAAAATAAATTGGACGAATTATTTAAAGATTAAATAAGGAAAAGAAATGGGTGAGAAGAAATTAGATGGGGCAGGATTAAGGGGTCAAGTTGCAGGAAAAACTGCACTTTCAACTGTTGGCAAAGAAGGCAAAGGTCTAACTTACAGGGGCTTTGCTATCGAGGAGCTTGCTGAAAAAGCTACTTTCGAAGAAGTTGCATACATGCTGCTTTATGGAAACTTACCAAACCAAGCAGAATACGATTCTTACTCTGCCAAATTAAAATCTTATAGAGCGTTACCAGTTGAATTAAAAGAAGTTCTTGAAAGAATCCCTGCTAGTGCACATCCTATGGACGTTATGAGAACAGGGTGTTCAATGTTGGGCAATTTGGAACCGGAAGGAGACTTCTCAAATCAAAATGATACTGCGGATAGAATTTTAGCTTCTTTCGCATCTATAATTACTTATTGGTACCGATATTCACATGATGGTGTCAGGGTCGAAACTGAGACTGAGCACGCCACTATAGGAGGCCACTTTTTATCCTTATTAACAGGTCAGGAACCTTCTGAAGATCACGCCAGAGCCTTAGATGTTTCTTTAATTCTTTATGCTGAGCATGGTTTTAATGCATCTACTTTTACCGCAAGAACTTGTGCATCAACATTATCTGATATGCATTCTTGCATCACAGGCGGCATCGGAACACTAAGGGGACCATTACATGGTGGGGCTAATGAGGCTGCCATGGAGATGATAGAAAAATATTCGGATAGAGAACAAGCAAAGGCTGGTGTTTTAGATTTATTGGCAAACAAAGAAAAGATCATGGGATTCGGTCATGCAGTCTATAAAACAGAGGATCCTCGAAATGCTATTATTAAAGTTTGGGCTGAAAAACTATCTAAATTAAGCAATGATGCTACTCTTTATGAAGTTTCAGATGAAATTGAAAGAGTCATGGATGAAGAGAAAGGAATGTTTGCAAACACTGACTTCTTTATGGCCTCTGCTTATCATTATCTTGGAATACCAACAGCAATTTTTACACCTTTATTTGTAATCGGAAGAACTTCTGGTTGGGCTGCAAATGTAATGGAACAAAGAGCTGATAATAGAATTATTCGACCTAGTGAAGAGTATATCGGACCGGATAACTCAGTTTGGGTTGATATGTCTGACCGTTAATTAAAAGGAAAAATTATGTCTGGAAACGTTGAAACAAACGTACGTCCTAATCCTGATGACGTACTAGTAAAAATTGCAGATTATGTTCTAGATAAGAACATAGACAGCGCAGAAGCATATGACACTGCTCGCAATTGCTTAATGGATACATTGGGTTGTGGATTACTTGCACTTACTTTTCCCGATTGCAAAAATTTACTTGGTCCTTATGTTGAAGGCACTGAAGTACCAGGCGGAGTAAGAGTCCCTGGAACTCATCATGTATTAGACCCTGTTAAAGGGGCCTGGGATATAGGTGCAATTATTAGATGGTTAGATTTTAATGACACTTGGTTGGCAGCAGAATGGGGACATCCTTCAGATAATCTTGGCGGTATATTAGCTGCAGCAGATTATTTATCTCAAAGAAATAT
>CAJWIK010000135.1 GCA_913042105.1 uncultured Gammaproteobacteria bacterium | reverse complement strand
TACCATCCGCATGGAGACACGGCAGCTTATGAAACTATAGTAAGGATGGCCCAATGGTGGTCACTGAGATACCCATTAGTTGATGGACAAGGTAATTTTGGGTCGATGGATGGAGATGGTCCAGCCGCACAAAGATATACAGAAGTTCGAATGGCTCGCATCACTCAAGAATTACTGGCTGATCTAGAAAAGGATACTGTAAATTATATGGAAAATTATGATGGCACAGAGATGATGCCAGAAGTTTTCCCTACTAGAATACCAAATATGTTGGTCAATGGATCCTCTGGAATAGCCGTTGGCATGGCAACAAATATGGCACCTCATAATCTTAATGAAACTCTGTCTGCTTGCCTCGCTTTTATAGACAATCCTGAAATTACAGTTCCTGAATTAATGGAATATTTACCAGGACCGGATTTTCCTACTGGAGCTATTATTAATGGCAAGGCTGGAATTTTGAGTGCTTATGAGACAGGCAGAGGTCGAGTAAAAATTAGAGCTAAAACTGAATTTGAAGATGAAGAAAAAGATAAGGCCAAGATTATAATAACTGAAATGCCTTATCAGGTAGTAAAGTCGAGACTCATAGAGAAAATAGCTGAACTTTCAAGGGACAAGAAGCTTGAAGGAATCCGAGACATAAGAGATGAGTCTGATAAAGATGGAATAAGAGTTGTTATAGAGCTTAAATCAGGACAAATCCCCGATGTAGTTCTCAATAATCTTTACGCACAAACACAAATGCAAACTGTATTTGGAATAAATAATGTTGCTCTAATCGATAACGAACCTAAACTATTGAATCTTAAGACTCTTCTGTCTGTCTTTTTCAACCATAGAAAAGAAGTAGTTTCCAGAAGAACTTTCTTCGACCTAAGAAAGGCAAAAGACAGAGGCCATATATTAGAAGGCCTGACCATAGCCCTTGCTAATATTGATGAAATGATTGAATTGATCAAGAAATCTAAAGAAGGATCTGAGGCTAGAAAAAAACTACTATCGAAAAAATGGAAGCCTGGAAAAATAATCGCCATGCTTGAAAAAGCTGGACCAGATGCTTGTAAGATTGATGTAACAGATAAAACTGTAGGATTAATAGGAAAAACTTATCAACTTTCTGAACAACAAGCCCAAGCAATCTTGGATATGAGGCTTCAAAGATTAACTGGTTTAGAGCAAGATAAATTGATTAAAGAATACGAAGAAATCATTGATCATATTTCTTACTTATTAGATATTCTTGGAGATTCTGAAAGGTTGGTTGAAGTCGTTAAAGAGGAGCTTTTAGAAGTTCAAGAAAAGTATAAAGACGATAGAAGAACACAAATACAAGAATCTGCAGCCGATCTAACGGAAGCAGATTTGATAACTCCGGAAGACAGAGTAGTGACCATATCTCATGAAGGGTATGCAAAAACCCAACCTCTTGAAGAATATAGAGCACAAAGAAGAGGTGGGACTGGAAAAACAGCTGCATCTGTAAAAGATGAAGACTTTGTTGAGCAGTTATTGGTAGCGAATACTCACACAACCCTTCTGTGCTTTTCTAATCTAGGCCAAGTTTATTGGTTGAAAGTATATGAAATACCTTCCGCAGGAAGATCTGCTAAAGGACGACCATTAGTAAATCTTATACAACTGAGCGAAGGTGAAAGAATTACAAGCATGGTGCCAGTAGATGAATATGATGATAATCATTTTATTTTGATGGCTACAAAGTCTGGCACAGTCAAGAAGACAGTCTTAACTGAGTTTCAAAATCAAAGAAAAGGTGGTAAACGAGCAATTACTTTAGAAGAGGGAGACGAGTTGGTAGGTACCACTGTAACGGATGGTAATAAATTTGTAATGTTGGTCACTAATGCAGGAAAGGCAGCTCATTTCTCTGAAACAGAAGTAAGGTCAATGGGCAGAACGGCAAAAGGTGTTAGAGGCATTAAGCTTGATAAAGAACAGCATGTAATAGCGTTGATTATTCCTGAAGAAGAAGCGAGCATTTTTACTGTAAGTGAAAATGGGTTTGGTAAGCGCTCTAATTCTGTAGACTTTAGAAAAACAAGACGAGGCGCTAAGGGAGTTATAGCCATGCAGATTTCTGAAAGAAATGGTCAACTTATAGGAGCTGCTCAGGTAACCGATGAAGATGAGCTGATGTTAATTTCCGATAAAGGCATGCTAGTTAGAACTAAAGTATCTGAAGTAAATGTTATTGGAAGAAATACTCAGGGTGTCACAGTGATAAGACTAAAAGGTTCTGAGAAGTTAATAAGCATTGCACCTATTAGTGAAGAGTTCATAGGAGATGAATAATGCCCAGAAAATTTAATTTCGGTGCAGGTCCGGCAACCATGCCTGAAAGTGTATTACTTGAGGTTCAAGAAGAATTATTAGATTGGAACGGGTTAGGTTTGTCTGTTATGGAAATTAGCCATAGAAGCCCTGAATTTATCGAAATTGCAAAACAGGCCGAAACTGATTTCAGAGATCTATTGTCTATAAAAGATGATTACGCTGTCCTCTTTACGCATGGAGGGGCAACTATGCAAAACGCTGCAGTTCCTCTAAATTTAGCCGCCA
>CAJWIK010000134.1 GCA_913042105.1 uncultured Gammaproteobacteria bacterium | reverse complement strand
AATTCCAAAGCTATAGCATTACCGATTCCTCTGCTCGCTCCGGTTACTAGTGCAGTTTTCATATTAAGCTCCTTGGATAATTTTTAATGTTTCATAATCATCTAAAGAATAAACCTTAGTGTCTATAAATTTTCTTTTTACAAGACCGGTTAATACCTTAGAAGGACCACATTCATAAAGGGATTCTAAGTTTTTATCATGAAATTTATTCATTGTTTCATCCCATCTAACCGGGCTGTAGAGTTGAGAAACTAAATTGTTTTTAATGACATCTACATCGTCAGAATGTGTAACTGAAAAATTTTGTAATATTGTTGTCTTTGGTGCTTTGAAGTTAATTTTTTTGAGTTCTTCTGAAAATCTTACAGAGGCAGGCTTCATAAGTTCACAATGAGAAGGAACACTCATCGCTAAAGGTATTGCTCTTTTAGCTCCCTTTTCCTTAGATACGACGATTGCTTCATCTACTCCCGCTCTAGTACCTGATATGACTATCTGTTTATCAGAATTTAAGTTTGCCATACTGACAAGAGTTCCTTTTATGGATATAGCCTCACAAATGGGATCTAATTCCTCTTTTGTTAAACCTAGGATAGCTGCAATGCCTCCCTCTCCCTCTTTAACAGCTTCTTGCATATATTTTGCTCTGAGCATTACTAAGTTTAATGCCTCTTCAAATGTGATAGATCCGGCTGCAACGTATGCAGAATATTCTCCTAAAGAGTGTCCCGCCATAACCTCTATATCTTCAGGATTCTTATTACACAGCATCCAAAGTGCATAGTTCGAAGTTAACAGCAAAGGTTGAGTAATTTCAGTAGCAGACAGATCATCAGCAGATCCATCCTGGATCAATGATTTAAAGTCTATTCCAGATATATCTTTGGCTTCTTCAAAAGCGGCACAAAATATATCAGAGTTTAAGAAATATTCATTAAGCATCCCATGGTATTGAGAGCCTTGTCCTGGAAAAACAAAACCTAGAGCTTTTGACAAAAGATTATTCCTCTAAGGTTTCTTCTTTTTGTTTTATTTCAACTATCTTTTTACCTTTATAAAAACCGTCAGCCGTCATTTGATGCCTCAGATGTCTCTCGCCGGTAACAGGATCAGTCGATAAAGTAGGATTTGAGAGAGACTGATGCGCCCTCTTCTGTAGTTTTTTTGATTTAGATTTTTTACTTTTTTGTACTGCCATAATGTGCCTCGGCGCGGATTTTAAATTAACTAGTCGATCAAGTCTCTAATTTTTTTAAAAGGAAAGTTTTTTTCTTGTTTTAAACTTTCATTTTCTTCAATACAGCTTTCTTCACATTTAACTATATCCGGGTAATTTAGACCTGTTTCTTCTTCAATAAATTTTTGTAAATTAAAATATTCTAGATCTTGATAATGAGTTTGATCTTGCTCAGAACTATCGGAATGAATTTCGTTGAGATCTTTTAGGGTTACATCGATTTCACTAAAAATATTAAGAATGGTTTCCTTCAAACAATTTTGACAGATGTCCGTGAAATCTCCTTTAATAGAACCGTCACATTTGAGTAAATTATTTGAAATTCTTAAAATTCTTAACTTTACTTCTAGATTGCCTATGAGACTACCTATCTTCGGCACGTCTATAGATTCGAGTTTGTATGAAAGATTTATAGGAAAAGAGCCTTCTGTAAGATTTAAAATTTTCATGACAAAATACTATTAAAGATTTTGGGTGTATCTGTTGAACACTCTATCCCAAGATTTTTAAATTTAATTGAATTAGCATGCAGTAACATCCTATTTAAACCTTTTTTTCTTGCTCGTTCATTTAATATTTCATCTCCATATTTTTTATCGCCGACTATTGGGTAACCTTCAAATTGTGTATGTGCCCTTATTTGATGCATTCTTCCTGTTATAATTTTTGCTTTTAGAAGGCTATAGTTGTTATTCGATTGAATAATGTGAAATTCTGTTAAGGACTCCTTACCACCACTATCGATAATTGCTTCTCTTTCACCTGATTTAGATTTACTTTTAGATATAGGTTTATTAACAGATTTTAATTCTTCCGGCCAGCTCCCAAAAACCACTAAGTCATAATACTTATCAACTTGTTTATTTCTAATTTCTTGATGAAGCTTTCGTAGGAAAGACTTTTTAAGTGCTATTACGAGGCATCCTGAAGTATCTCTATCAATTCTATGTGCCAATTGAGCATCTTTGTACTTAGGGTCTACGTCTCTAATAATTTCTATTACACCTGAAGATATGCCGCTGCCTCCATGACATGCAATACCAACTGGTTTGTTCATGATAATAAATTCTTTTTCAGCGCTGATAATTGAATTGATAATCTTTTCTTTTAAGCTATTAGAAGTAAAGACTTTTTCGATGGTAGAGGTTCTATAAGGAGGGATTCTTATCAAATCTCCTATTTTTAGTTTCAAACTAGGTGCAGATCTAGAGCTATTAACTCTAACCTCTCCTTTTCTAATGATGGAGTAAATTTTTGTTCTTGGAAGCCCTTTGAGTCTAGCAATAAGACAGTTATCGAGCCTGACGCCTTGATACTCAGAAGTAACTGTATAACTAGAGACTGGATGAAAATTATCTT
>CAJWIK010000133.1 GCA_913042105.1 uncultured Gammaproteobacteria bacterium | reverse complement strand
CCTCTGCCCTCTGGGCAGATAGATCTTTGTACGTACCACACAGACTGAGTATCAATAATATGAGGCTTGGAGCAAAATATTTATTAGGAGAACACGACTTTAGCTCTTTTAGAGGATCAAGCTGTCAGTCTAAAACTCCTATTAGAGATATGAAAGATATAAAGATTTATAAAAATAAAGATTTTATTTCGGTTGAACTTCAGGCCAATGCATTTCTTCTTCACATGGTCAGAATAATAATTGGGACCTTATTGATGGCCGGAAAAAAAGAGATCACTCCAAAAGAGGTAGATAAAATACTAAGATTAAAAGACAGAACTTTTGCAGGCAAGACAGTAAAATCATCAGGTCTTTTTTTTATTGGACCACAGTACCCTCAAAAATATAAGATACCAAAATCTAAATCTCACCTTAATTGGTAAATTCTAGTGTCAAATATTCTATAATTTTACATATGAAGAGTTTTATTAAGATATGCGGAATCACAAATTTTGAAGATGCCGAGATTGCTGTTCAATATGGCGTGAATGCCATAGGATTTAATTTATTCAATAAAAGTAAACGTTTAATCCCTTTAGATAAAATCGTTAATATCTGTAATGACTTATCGGGTGACATTGAGGTTTTCTTACTTTTCGTTAATCAGGAAAGAGAATTTGTTGCTGATTGTTTGAAAAAATTACCTACTGCCATTCCTCAGTTTCATGGTGACGAGACAAAAGAATATTGTGAAAGTTTTGGAAGAGACTATGTTAAGGCGATTAGGGTTAACAAAGATACAGATTTAGAAAAGATAAATCATGATTATAAAAGTGCTAAAATGTTGATATTCGATAGTTATGATGAAGTATCTTATGGAGGAACAGGTAAATCTTTTGATCTTTCTCTATTAAATGGATTGATAGAAATACCCTTTCTTGTTGCTGGTGGTATTGATGAAACAAACTTTCATAATGCTCTTCTGATCAAGAATTGCAGTGGTATAGATATTTGTTCTGGTGTCGAAGATGGTCCAGGGATAAAAAACCATCTAAAAGTTAAAAATATTGTTGAAAAAGTAAGGAGTTTTCATGTCTGAAGAATTAATGCCAGATAAAAATGGCCGATTTGGAGTTTACGGAGGTAGGTACGTTGCTGAGACACTTGTTCCAGCACTAGAAGAGTTGTCTGAACAGTACGAGTTTATAAAAAAAGATAAGAACTTCTTGAAAGAATTCAGAGATGATCTTTCTCACTACGTCGGAAGACCTTCCCCATTATATTTTGCAAAACGTTGGACGGAGTTACTTGGCGGAGCAAAGATCTTTCTAAAAAGAGAGGACTTAAATCACACTGGAGCTCACAAAATTAATAATACTGTTGGTCAAATTCTTTTGGCTAAACACATGGGAAAAAAACGAATTATCGCTGAAACAGGTGCTGGTCAGCACGGAGTGGCAACTGCAACTGTAGCGGCTAGACACGGATTGGAATGTTTAGTTTATATGGGTGAAGAAGACATAAAAAGGCAATCGCTTAATGTATTTAGGATGAAACTTTTGGGTGCAGAAGTAGTTGGAGTTAGTTCAGGTACGAGAACACTTAAAGATGCTATGAATGAGGCTATGAGAGATTGGGTAACCAATGTAGACGATACTTATTACATTATAGGTAGTGTTGCAGGGCCACATCCTTATCCCCAAATAGTAAGAGATTTTAATGCGGTTGTTGGGGAAGAAGTGATTGAACAAAGTAAGATTCAGCTCGGTAAAGATCCAGATGTATTAATAGCCTGCGTGGGTGGTGGTTCTAATGCAATGGGGCTATTTTATCCATTCATAGAAAATAAAAATGTTAGGTTGATTGGAGTTGAGGCTGGTGGCTTAGGCTTAAGCACCGGTAAGCATGCTGCTCCATTGAATGATGGCAAAGAAGGTATTTTACATGGCATGAGAACTTATTTGATGCAGGATGATGCTGGTCAGATTATTGAGACTCATTCTGTTTCTGCTGGATTAGACTATCCCGGAGTCGGCCCGGAACATGCTTGGTTGAAAGATATAGGTCGAGCTGAATATGTTGCAGCTGATGATGAGGAGGCTCTTGAGGCCTTCAAGGAGCTCACTAAAGTGGAAGGAATAATGCCTGCTCTTGAAACAGCTCACGGCATAGCTTACGTTAAGAAATTAGCTCCAACAATGTCCAAAGAGCAAACAATCATTGTTAATGTTTCAGGAAGAGGAGATAAGGATATTAATACTGTAGCATCGATAGAGGGAATAGAACTTTGACCTCTAAGATCAAAGATACTTTTTCTGAAATAAAAGCAGAAAATAGAAAAGCGCTCATAACTTACATTGTCTCTGGTGACCCAGATCTAGAGACAACCTTAGAAATCATGCACACCATGGTGAAAGAAGGTGCTGATATTATTGAATTAGGTATCCCGTTTTCTGATCCCATGGCTGAGGGTATTTCAATACAAAAAGGTCATGAAAGAGCCTTAAAGAAAGGAGCCTCCTTAATTGATGCCTTACAGTTGGTTACTCAATTTCGTTCGTCCAACAAAAAAACACCAATTGTATTCATGGGTTACATGAATACTTTTGAATCTTTGGGC
>CAJWIK010000132.1 GCA_913042105.1 uncultured Gammaproteobacteria bacterium | reverse complement strand
GAATAGTTTTGACATGGAGAGATTTGCACAGGATATTCCGTGGATTGAAAATAAAAAAGCATGGAATAAAATAGTATCTATCTGGAGAAGTTTTCGTGAAGAATGGGCTCGTATTGAGACTAGTCTAGAAAGAAAAATCTTTAAGCTTAGAATTGGTGATGAGCTGCAGCCCGGAATTGTCAAGCTTGCTAAGGTCTTTATTGCGCAGAAAAGAAAAGTCTCTGTTGGTGATAAAATGGCTGGAAGGCATGGTAATAAAGGGATTGTAGCTATAATCGTTCCTGAAGAAGATATGCCGTTTATGGAAGATGGTACTCCCGTAGATATTGTATTAAATCCTTTAGGTGTGCCTTCAAGAATGAACTTAGGGCAATTATATGAAACTATGCTCGGCTGGGCAGGTGAAATATTAGGTAAGAAGTTTGCTACGCCTGTTTTTGATGGTGCAAGTCCAAGTGAAGTTCAAGCCGAACTTGAAAAAGCTGGTTTGCCTCAGTCAGGAAAAGCTATGTTGATTGATGGTAAGACGGGTGAATATTTTGATAACCCTGTGACTGTAGGTACTATCTATATGATGAAATTATCTCATATGGTTGATGATAAAATGCATGCAAGGTCTACAGGTCCCTATTCTTTGATTACTCAGCAGCCTCTAGGTGGTAAGGCTCAGTTTGGTGGGCAGAGACTCGGTGAGATGGAGGTTTGGGCTTTGCAGGCTTATGGCGCCGCTCATACGCTGCATGAGCTCCTCACTGTTAAATCCGATGATGTTGAAGGTCGTTCGAGGGTTTACAATTCTATTGTTCGAGGAGAGCAAATGCCTTCATTTAATGCACCTGAATCTTTTAATGTTATGATAAAAGAGCTTCAGGGTTTATGTATCGACGTAGAATTAGACTAATTTAAGGAGAAAAGATTTTGACATATATTCATTCAAATAATTTAGATACATCTAAAGATTATAGCTCAATAACAATCGGTTTGGCATCACCAGAGAAAATTTTACAAAGATCTTATGGTGAAGTTTTAAAGCCTGAGACTATAAATTATAGATCCTATAAGCCCGAAAAAGATGGTCTTTTCTGCGAGAAGATATTTGGTCCTGTTAAAGATTATGAATGTCATTGCGGTAAGTATAAGGGGATAAGGTATAGGGGTATAATTTGTGATCGTTGTGGTGTTGAAGTTACCCGAAAAAAAGTCAGAAGAGAAAGGATGGGGCATATTACTTTGGCAGTGCCTGTAGTTCATATTTGGTATTTGAGATCTATTCCAAGTAAGCTTAGTTATTTAGCGGGTAAAAGTACTAAGGATTTAGAAAGAGTAATATACTATGAAATGTTTATGGTTGTTGAACCGGGTAACAGTGGGCTTGAGAAATTTGAATTAATAGAAGAAGATGAGTACCTCGAGTTAGAAGGTCAATTTGGTTACTTAGGTGTTTCTGATGAAGATAGGGATAATGAAAATTATTTTTATGCTGCTATGGGTGGAGAGGCTATGAAGGAGATGCTCTCTAGGATTAATATTCTTGAGTTAAAAGCTGAATTAGTAGATATTGTAAAAACATCTAAGTCAAAACAAAAAAGAGGTGATGCGCTTAAAAGATTAAAGGTCGTTCAGTCTTTTGTTCCTGACTTAGCAAAAAAGAGGATAAATAAACCGGAATGGATGATAGTATCAATCCTTCCAGTAATTCCACCTGAGTTAAGACCTTTAGTTCCATTAGAGGGTGGTAGATTTGCTGCCTCCGACCTAAATGATTTATACAGACGTATAATTATTAGAAATAACAGATTAAAGCAGTTAATGGAGATTAAAGCTCCTGACGTGATCTTAAGAAATGAAAAAAGAATGCTTCAGGAGGCGGTCGACGCATTATTTGATAATAATCGTAGAAAAACAGCAATTCGAAGTGGCTCAAGAAGACCATTAAAGTCTTTATCGGATATGCTAAGAGGGAAGACTGGTCGTTTTAGGCAAAATCTATTAGGAAAGCGTGTTGATTATTCAGGTAGATCCGTTATTGTTGTCGGACCTGATCTTCTGCTTCATGAGTGTGGTATGCCAAAAAATATGGCCCTTGAACTTTTTAAGCCGCACATGATACATGAGTTGATGGCTAGAGGGTACACGCAAACGCCTCGCAGTGCTAAGTTGATGGTTGAAAATAGAGAACCAGTGGTCTACAAAGTTTTAGAGTATGTTGTTCGAGACCACCCAGTTCTTTTGAATAGGGCTCCAACCCTTCATCGATTAGGTATACAGGCTTTTCAACCGGTTTTGGTTGATGGAAAAGCAATACAACTTCATCCTCTAGTATGTTCTGCTTTTAATGCGGATTTTGACGGTGATCAAATGGCTGTGCATCTGCCTCTGTCTTTGGAGGCGCAAATGGAATGCCGGATGTTAATGCTTTCTAGTCACAATATATTGCACCCAGCTAATGGGCAACCCATCGCAGTTCCTAGCCAAGATATGGTCCTTGGTTGTTATTATCTAACGAGGCCTAAAGAAGGTGATAAGGGGCAGGGAAAAATGTTTGGCTCTATCCAAGAAGGTCTAATGGCTTATGAAAATAAAGCTGTTGGGCTGCATGCGGAAGTTCATGTAAGGCACAAAGGTGTTTGGGTAAA
>CAJWIK010000131.1 GCA_913042105.1 uncultured Gammaproteobacteria bacterium | reverse complement strand
TAGTCATAAAGAAACTGTTTGGTGCAGACCCTATACCAATCGTAAATAATCTTGCTGTCTTAAGTTCTCTATTTATAAGTGAGAACAGTCTACTTTCTTGCGTTACAGCGCCATCAGTTAAAAAGATTAATTGCTTAAGTACTGACTTATCAGATCTAAAGTTCATAAGAGAAAATTTGAGTGCAGGATACATTTCAGTACTGCCTTCAGTCTTTAGCCTTCGCACGTACCTGATTGCTTTATCTCGTTCTTTGGCTGTCGCTAAAACTGGCGTTCTTGAATAACTGGAATAGTGGTCATTAAACAATACAATATTGAACTTATCACTCGGCTTTAATCTTTTAATCGCCAATTCTAATCCAAGTTTAGATTGTCTGAGAGGTTCCCCTGACATGGAACCTGAAATGTCTTGAATGAATATAATTTCGCGATCTGGTGAGTATCTATTTTTGTTGGTTAAGGGTGGGTTCAAAGTCAAAAGTAGATGGTCTTGACCAGCTTGGGTTTCCTTAAACAAAGAAGTTTGTGTGTCCTTATCCTCTGCAGTCCATCTTAATACAAAGTCCCTGTCACTTGAGATAGGTCCAGGTAGTTTTATTTTGTGATGTCCATTGGAAAGCTTATCTATATCCACCTTATGAAAAGAACTTTTAAGAGAGCTCAATTCAAATCCTGTATTCAAATCAATAGAGATTTCTACAGGATTAAAGAGCTCTTTTTCTTGAAGAACTTTCACATCAATATTTTCATTATAATCTGTATTCATTGATTGGTTGGAGAAACCTGAATTTCCAAATTCAATCTTCTCTTCAATGGCATCAATATCAAACCTTGGCGCACTAACGAGTGGAACCCTTAGCTCCCAAGATCCGTCCTTAGGCAGTAGCTTAGACTGGAACTCAATCTGAACCACTACGACTTCTCCAGGGCCTATATTAGCAATCTTATTGGTAAAGAGGTTTGGTTTTTGCTGCTCAATGAGTGATGTCTTTTTACCTTCAGCTTTAGCTTCTTCATAAATTACTTTTGCTTCCTGCTTTTCTTTGATGATGCCTTCAATAAACCTGTCACCAATCCGAAGCTTTAGGGTATCAACGGCTGCATTTTCTCCAATTGGAAACACATAAACGCCTTCAGCCCATGTCTCACCTGTGTTTATAAAACGTTGGCTAACGATAGTTCGACTGGAAGATCCAGCGACAGCAATTTTTATATCTGTTGAGAGAAGTATTGCAGAACTTAATTCATTGCCTGCACGCATGAGTAACTGCCCACTTTCTATATCATCAAGGTTAATTGATGGCTGTTTGGGAGAATATTCTGCTCTTAATGGACTTGATAGTGAAATCACAAATAGGAGTATTAGAGTTAATCCAATTAATCCATTTTTTAATACAATCAATGAAGAGATAAATGGAGAAGATATTCGCCCGAGTATTCTTCTATGTTCATAGAACTCTGAGCGTTTAATTATTCTAAATGTAATCAAGCTTAGAGAAATAATTATGAAGAAAGCAGTCATTGTTTATATCCTTAAAAAAGCCCCAGTGGCATAGGACATCCACTGGGGGAAAAGTGCTGAGTGTTAATGGGGAGAAAATACACTCAGAGAGGCCATAAGCTCGTTGTGAACTTACTGAGTATCTATTTGGCACTAAGTTTTGCAGTGAGTTTTAAGGCTTTATGAAAATAAAATGTTTAAATGTGCAGAATATTCGTACGCATATTTAAAAGAGTGGTCAGTTCTATAAAGAGGGGTGGGGGTCAAAACTTATTGTATATTTGTTATGATAGTTATCACGCTCGCATTTTTTTCAAAAAAAGCTTTAAGGACAAATATGATTATTTTATTTATCCTTAAGTATATGTTTACCTTAGTTATCATAATGAGATAGCTTTTAGTAGTAATGCACGCACAACTTTATATTTTATGGGTTACATATGAATAAAGAGAACCAGATTATTTCATGCTATAGAAACACAGCGAATGATTATTTCATGAGTTTGGGTGGATCTGGTGTATATGATGGTTTTGAAGACTGGCATCCAGCTTTTTTAACCATAGGATGTGCAATTCAAGTAAAGGACGATTTAACTTTTGATGCTTTAGAACCGGTATGGTTCAGACTGCCAATGAGAATAGTATATGGTTGTGATGATCTTCGTGAAAAAGTTTATAAAGAACTTTCTAGTTCAATGAAAAAATCTCTTCATCAGCATGATTCATTAAATGCAGCAATTGTAGAATTAAAACAAATTTTGAATCGTTATTATGGAATTAATCAATTAAGCTTATTCGAAGACGCTTACACTAAAGCAAAGTCTGAGATTGAAAGTAATACTCTTAAGGTTGCTAAATAATGAATGCCGTTGAAATTGAAGAAGCCATATCTAATTTAGCAGAGAGTTCATTTGATGCTTTAGAATTTCCTTTTCTGTTTTTATCAGCATTTGGAAACAAAGAAACAACTATCAAACAGCTCAGAAGTGGGAGTTCTAATAAGTCAGATCTGGGTGGTATACTGCAGCGAAACAATATTCACTTAAAAGTCTGTGATATAGGTGAGGTCACAAATACTCTTTTGGAACTCAGAACTAGTCCTGCGACGGTTAAGGCAAAAGCGAAATTTATTTTATCTACTGACGGTGTTGAATTAGAAGCTGAAGATCTATCATCTGGTGAGGTCATTGCTTGT
>CAJWIK010000130.1 GCA_913042105.1 uncultured Gammaproteobacteria bacterium | reverse complement strand
TGCCAACTTCCTAGTAAGTTGTTGCTCGCCGAGAATGTAATAAGGCTTAAGCCAATGGCTACTGTGAACGCAAAAATTTGAAAAGAATTACTTAATCTTCTTCTTCTTAATTCAGACAACGCAAGACTAATAGGATCTTGTGCACCAAGACCTAATTTACTTTTACCCAATAATAAGTAGATGAAACCTATACCAATAAATGAAAAAATTATTACCCCACTGAAGATAATTAGAGACAGAGTAATTTGATTTGTATAAATATATAGAAGTAATAAAAAGGCCAATAATCCCATAAAGAAAATAGGTAAGATGTTTTGATTAAAACTAATATCATTTTTAAGCACGCGCATCGGTGAAATATCTAATAGCTTGGATATGTGCGGATAAATAAATCCAAATTGGCAAATTAAAACAGTCACACATGTCACATACAGAGGATATAGGCTAGGTGCAGGTAATTCCGTGGGAAAATAAGAATCCATTAAGCTAATAAAATTAGACTGTAGAAACCATCCAAAAGTTAATCCTAGAACCAATGTTAGTAAAGTCGTATAGAGAAAAAGTAATAAATACAAACCTCTAATTTGAAAAAGATTCATACCCAATGTCTTAAGAATTGCTACATAACTGACATGCCTACGCGCGAATCTCTGTGAAGAAATTCCAATAGTGCAGGCGGATAGTAAAACCGCTATTAAACCACCCAATAAAAAGAAGTTCTCTGAACGATCAATTGTTTTACCTAAAGAGCTGTCATCTTCGTCTAGAGATTCTATATCGTCTCCTTGATTTCTATTTTCTTCTAAAATAGTTCTTATTTGACTGATTTCCTCATCAGGACCTGTGAAGAGATAGTTATATTCAACACGGCTACCCGGTTGGATAAGATTAGTTTTATCTATATCCTCTATGTTCATTATTGTTTTTGGTGCAAAAGCAAAATTAGTTGAACCTCTATCAGGTTCATAAATGATAGTTGCCTCAAATATAAAGGTAGCGTCACCTACATAAATTTCATCTCCATACTCAAGCGCAAGAAGATTTTTTAATCTCTCATCCATCCATAAATTTCCGGGCTTGGGACTTTCTTTAGTTTTGTAAGTGCCAGAACCATTTTCAAGTTCAAGCTCCCCAATAAGAGGATATGAATTGTCTACGGCTTTTATGGAGCTTAACTGCATCTCTTCCTCCGAAAATATAACGGAAGCTAATATAGCCATTTCAGAAGATTTAGAATCTTTTAGATTGAGAGACTGAAGTGCAGCTTTTATAGAAGTGTCATTGGATTCAAATTTCAAATCGCCGCCTAGAAATTCTTGAGTTTCTGAGCTTAGAACTTTTTCCAATCTATCTGTAAAAAGAGAAATCCCTGAAACAATCGTCACCGCAAGAACTAATGAGAGCAGCATAGAAGTTAGATAACCTGAGCGGATTTCTCTCATGAAGAGTTTTAAGGAGAGAGTTGCGAGCATTAGTCGATGATTTTACCGAGTTTGAGTTCTATTTTTTTGTCGCACTGAGACGCTAAATCTTGGTCGTGAGTTACTATCACTAATGCATTATCTGTTTCTGAATTAACCTCAAACAGTAGATCAGAAATTAATTTGCCATTTTTTGGATCCAAGTTTCCCGTTGGCTCATCTGCAAATAATATTTTTGCAGAGCAAGCAAAAGCTCTGGCGATAGCAACCCTTTGTTGCTCGCCTCCTGAAAGCTGGTTCGGATAGTGTTTTTGTCTATCTGTCAGTCCTACTCTTTCTAAAAAATACTCACCCTTTTCTCTAGGATTCTCTTCAGACTTCAGCTCTGAGGGTAACATGACATTTTCAAGCGCAGTCAAACTCGGTAATAGTTCAAAAGATTGGAAAACAAATCCTACTTTATCCTTTCTCAGAATAGCTCTTTTTTCTTCATCCAATAGATGTAAATTAATTCCATCTAATACAATTTCCCCGCTGGTAGCTGTATCAAGACCAGCCAGGAGTCCTAGTAGGGTAGATTTTCCTGAACCTGAAGGCCCAGTTATTGCTAATGATTTTCCTTCTTCGAGGTTAAAAGTAATATCATCAAGAATGACTAAATTACTTTCGCCAGAGGGTACTTCTTTCCTCAAATTTTTTGTAGTTAGGATCATATTAAATTAGAGACTGCTTTAGTTAATAAATTTATAGAAAATAAAAGAAATGTTTACGGCTTAGGTGTATTACCTTACTATAACACCTCTTATTTCTTAATCAAAATATATTCTTAATTTATAATATTTAAACTCTATTAATCCAAAATGTTTTATCGTTATTTTTATATATTTTTGCTTCTAATGAACGGCGGTCTTTTACTTGCTGATAAAGGCCAAGTAAATTTACTTATCTATGGAGACAGCATAAGTGCAGGTTACGGTATGGATAAAGATAAACAATGGTCAGAAGAGCTCCAAAAAATTCTAACTGAAGAAAAAATAAATTTAGAAATTATCAATAAGAGTCTGTCGGGTGAAACAACCGGAGGAGGGCTGTCAAGATTAGAAAGAGTTTTAGATAATTCGAAGCCGTCTTACATTCTCATAGAACTTGGAGGAAATGATGCCTTAAGAGGTTATCCCCCTGCTAAAATAAAAAATAACATTGAACAAATGATCAATCTTTCGATCAAAAGAGGGGTGAAAGTTTTTCTGATGCAAATCAGGATACTGCCAAATTATGGAAA
>CAJWIK010000129.1 GCA_913042105.1 uncultured Gammaproteobacteria bacterium | reverse complement strand
GAAAGAAAAAAATTCCGGCAACAACTATACTTTATAGTCTTGGTTATGACTCTGAGGAAATCCTCGCAATGTTTTATAAGGCTGAAGAGCTGAAAAGACACAAGGATGGCTGGAAAAAAGATTTTATCCCTGATAATATATCTGGCGGGAAATCTTTATTTCCATTGGTATCTAAAGGTAAAATCGTTGTTGAGGCTGGCAAGAAATTTACACCTAGGTTACTTAATCAGTTAGCTGAAAAAAATATAAAAGAACTTGAGTTAACTAATGAAGAGGTTCTTGGTAAGTTTGTTTCTGAAGATATTGTAAATATGGAAACAGGTGAGGTTTTTGCAGAAGCAGGTCAAGAGGTCACGGAAGAATTATTAGCTGCCTTCGACTTAACAAAAATTAATTCTATCACAACTCTTGTTATTGATAATATTAGCGCGAGTCCATTTTTAAGAAATACTCTTGCACTTGATAAGTCGATTGATAAAGAAACAGCATTATTTGAGATATATAAAATTTTAAGGCCTGGCGAGCCACCTACAGTAGAAAGTGCCTCTGCTCTATTTGACAGTTTGTTTTTTGATTCCGACAGATATGATTTATCTGATGTAGGTCGAGTTAAGTTAAATATGAGATTAAACTTAGACACTCCTGACACCGTTAGAGTTCTTACAAAAGAGGATATATGTTCAGTTTTAAAAACCCTAGTAAATCTTCGAGACGGTAAGGGTGATATAGACGATATTGATAACCTTGGAAATAGAAGAGTGAGATCGGTAGGTGAGCTTATGGAGAATCAATTTCGTATTGGTCTTTTGAGAATGGAAAGAGCAATAAGAGAAAGGATGAGCTCTGTTGATATCGACGCTGTGATGCCACAAGATATTATTAATGCTAAACCAATTGCTGCAACAATTAGAGAATTTTTTGGCTCATCTCAATTGTCGCAATTCATGGATCAAACAAACCCGCTTTCAGAAATTACTCATAAAAGAAGGGTATCCGCTTTAGGACCGGGTGGTCTTACTAGAGAAAGAGCAGGGTTTGAAGTTAGAGATGTTCACCATACCCATTATGGAAGAATTTGTCCTATTGAAACTCCAGAAGGACCAAATATTGGTTTAATTAATTCATTGGCTACCTATTCTAGAATTAATAAGTATGGATTTATCGAAAGTCCTTATCTTAAAGTTGTCGATGGAAAAAAGACAAATGAGATTTCATATCTTTCTGCTGTAGAGGAAAGTAGATATAGAATAGCTCAAGCAGATGAGCCTGCTGATAGTAAGGGTAACCTTCAATCCGAATTATTAAACTGTAGACATGATGGAGACTTTGATCTTGTCCCTCCTTCTTCGGTAGATTTTGTAGATGTTAGTCCTCAGCAAACCGTTTCTGTGGCAGCTGCACTCATTCCTTTTTTAGAGAATGATGATGCTAATAGAGCTCTTATGGGTTCAAATATGATGCGCCAGGCAGTACCTTTGGTTACAAATGAAGCGCCTTTCGTAGGAACAGGAATGGAGGCAACAGTTGCAAGAGATTCCGGTTCTTCCGTGGTAGCAAAAAGAGACGGTATTGTTGATCAAGTTGATGCACAAAGAATTGTTATAACATCAAAAGGAGATCTTGAGGTAGGGGATCTAGGAGTTGATATCTATAATTTGAAAAAGTTTCAAAGATCAAATCAGTCAACATGTATGAATCAAAGACCGCTTGTTAGAATAGGTGATAAGGTATTTAAGGATGATATCATTGCCGATGGACCGTCAACTGATTTAGGTGAGTTAGCGCTTGGAAAAAATGTCCTAGTCGCATTTATGCCTTGGAATGGTTATAATTTTGAAGATTCAATATTAATTTCTGAAAAAATTGTTAAAGATGATGTCTTTACCTCAATTCATGTTGAGGAGTTTGAGATTATGGCTCGTGATACAAAGCTTGGATCAGAAGAAATTACTCGAGATATACCGAATGTAGGTGAGGAAGCTCTGAGAAATCTCGATGAGTCTGGTATTGTTTATATCGGAGCCGAGGTAAGACCTGGTGATATACTTGTTGGAAAGGTTACTCCAAAAGGTGAAAGCCCTATAACTCCTGAAGAAAAACTTTTAAGAGCTATTTTTGGTGAAAAAGCATCAGACGTAAGGGATTCTTCCTTAAAGCTTCCCCCGGGAACAAACGGATCTGTTGTCGATGTTAGAGTATTTAACAGGCATGGTATTGAAAAAGATGAGAGAGCACTGGCTGTTGAGCGAGAGGAAGTGGAAAGGCTTTCTGTTGACAGAGATGACGAGCTTTCTATCCTTGATAAGAATATTTATTTAAGGCTAAAAAGCGCTATTTTGAATAAAATTGCTTCTTCAGGTCCTTCTAAAATTTCAAATAAAAAAATTGATGAAGATTTCTTGAGTAGTATCCCAAAAAATTCTTGGTGGGAATTTGTAATGCAAAATAATAGTATTCAAAAAGATATAGAGAATCTTAGGGATCAGTATGATGAAAATAAGGATCAAATTGAAAAAAGATTTGCAGATAAGGTTGAGAAAGTTAGTCGTGGCGACGAATTACTCCCTGGGGTAATGAAAAGTATAAAAGTTTATGTGGCTATTAAAAGAAAACTCCAGCCAGGCGATAAGATGGCAGGTAGACATGGAAATAAGGGTGTTATATCGCGAATTGTCCCTGTTGAAGATATGCCTTATTCCAGCGATGGGCGTCATGTTGATATTGTTCTTAATCC
>CAJWIK010000128.1 GCA_913042105.1 uncultured Gammaproteobacteria bacterium | reverse complement strand
AAGATGTGTATAATGACTTTATAAGTCCACCCCGTTCAACACCTACCAAGCCCCGGCAAAATTTATAAACATTAAAAGTTCTTAATTGGTTTAGGTTTAGTCTTCTCTTGTTTTAAATCAGGAACATCAGGATATGTAGGTTTACCAGCTAATATGTTTTCTATTTCTATTTCTTCTTCTTTCTTTGTTAGCCAATAAGGTATTCGAGTTATTTTAAATCCAGCATCTTTTGCTAGTTTAGTTTTGAGTTTGTCATTCTTCTTTTGCTTATTAAGATAATTTTTATCGCCTCTAGAAAACAAATCAACATCTCTATAATGCTGTTCCCCATCTCTTTCAAGGATTAAATTGTGTTCTGGTAATAGAAAATCATAATATCTATTTCTTATGCTGAACTGTCTCCATACCAAATTTTTTTTAATAAGATAATCTGCAATTCTTCCCTCAGTCTTGATGAAGCATTTTGGACAGCCTTTTCCAGCTATATGATTAGCTGGACTTTGATAAAAGGATGAATGGTGGGGGCATACTATCTCAACCTTTGAATGATAAGCTTTGTACTCCATATTTGAGTAATCATATAAACCATCATGGACTTTGTTGAATTTCTTTATTATTTCTTCTTTCGAACTCCTGCGAAGACCTGAAATGTATTCAATGGAACATTTTTTGCATCCTCCGCCTATCAAATGAGCTGAAGGAGTTTGAAAAAAATCACCATGTTTTTTACATGTGATAACAACTTTACTGTGAAATCTAAAGTAATTGGTATTTTCATAACCATAAGAGTTTTGATGTATTTTCTTTGCTTTCTTAATAAACTCTTTTTGAGTCATTGATTGCTTTTTTTGCATAGAAATAATTCCGCAATCATTGCAGCCTTTCCCTTGTAAATGCTTATCAGGTGCTTGAAGAAATTCTCCATGAATTGGGCAAATTATTCTTACCTTTATTCTAGCTGTTTGGTATTTAACAAGATAATACTTATATTTATTCCCATGAATTTTTTTTGCCTTTTTTATAAATTCTTTTTTATTTGAAGATTGACTTCTGATTTGTCTTTCTTTTGAGCAGTCATAACATCCATTACCATTAATATGATTTGATGGTCTTTGGAAGAAGCTACCATGCCTTCTGCAAATTATCTCTACTTTTGAATGATATCCCTTATAAACTACCTTCGAATAAAGATACTTCATGCCATGAACCTTCCTAAACCTTTTAATTAATTCAGAAATTGTTGGGCTTGGTCTTGGCATATTTATAATCTAGGAAGTTTATTAACGGCTTCTAAAGCCTCTTCAAATTCAACACCTTCAGAGTAATAACCATAAGTCATAGTTGCTCCTACTGTTGAGTGCCCAACTAATCTAGCTGAAATACTTTCTTTAACATTAGCATTTTCATAGTTTGTTGCCACGTTATGTCTAATGCTATGAAAGCAATAATGTTTCGTTAAAGTATTTATAGGGTCTTTAACAAACTTCTTTTGTCTTCCGAAGTAATTACTATATGAATTAGGTAATTTTCGCTTCCACCCTTTTCCCTCTATCTTAAAGTTTTGTAAAGCTTTTAAGAGTGCATCGTGTATAGGAACAATCCTTCTAGCATTTTCTGTCTTAGCAGATGCATCAACCTTATTTATATACTCCTCTACAGCTCTATCAGGTTTGATTGAAACAACCCAAATACCTGACTTCTTGTCTTTATATATATCTTCAGGTCTTACGGATAAACATTCGCCTAATCTAGCTCCTGTATACCAAGCAAGATAGACTACAAGCTTATCTTTATCATCCTTCATGGTTGCTACAACCTTCCTCAAGTCATCCATATCCCATGCTGAGTATGATTCTCTGGAAGCTTTTACTTTAATGCCGTGTTTAGCAAAAGGATTTTCATAGACATATCTCTCAGAGCCTCGTGCATAGTTCCAAATAACACCAAGGTCTGTAAAGTGTCTACTTATAGTTCCATTAGATAGTTGAGTGCTTTCTTCTAGGTGAAGTTTAAATTCTAAGGCATGATATCTTTCAATTAAACCTACTTGATAGTCCTTAGAATTTAGGAATTTATTAAATCTTTCTACAGCTTTTTTATGAGAGGATTTAGTTTTATCTGAATAATCAGAGTATCTCCAGTTTTGTGCCATTGCCTGAGTAAGAGTTAACTTGTACTTATCTTTCATCTCTCCAGTAATTGCATAGGAGAGGGCATCGACTTCTACCATTTCTGTATCTGTTGGGTTTGGAAGGTCTCCTTGTTGTGGATGACCAACCCATGGGTATTCATCTCTTAGGCTATCAGTTAGATGTTCCTGCATATCTTTGAGCTTTTCTTTATCCATTCGAAGATAGTTATCTACAAGTAACTTAAATTCACCTTGAGCAGCTCTTTCTTCTAATGATTTTAATTGACCTATAATCTCATCTCTTTGTTTTCTAGCTTCTTTAATGTCAGAGGATTTAGTTGATTGTTTAATGAATGCTTTCATTGCAATCTTTTGAAGGTGTTTGGGTACTCTTACTTGGATATACCAAGTATCTTTATTCCTACCTTTAAGTGTTAAATATCTATTATCCATGAGTACCAAAAATGTACCCACATTATAGCATAAAATGTACCTACAGTCAATATGAAAAGCTTATATGTTGTATTAATAGTACTTATAGAGTTTTTGACTTCGGCTCCCCTACGGGATGCCAATTTCTTAAGAAGCCTACAGCAGTAGGCTTTTTTTA
>CAJWIK010000127.1 GCA_913042105.1 uncultured Gammaproteobacteria bacterium | reverse complement strand
ACACAAGGGATGAAGTATTCTCTTGTGTCAAGAGAAGTTATTGCAGATTCAATTGAAACCGTTGTTGGTTGTTTGGGCTATGACGGCGTTATAGCTGTTGGAGGTTGTGATAAAAATATGCCTGGCTGTATTATTGGGATGGCACGATTAAATAGACCATCGATTTTTATTTATGGAGGCTCTATTCAACCAAGTGATGAAAATACAGACTATGTTACTGTTTGTGAAAAAACAGGCGAATTCTCAAAAGGAGATCTAAAAGAATCTGAATTAATACATGTAGAAAAAGTTTCTGTAAAAGGTCCTGGATCATGTGGTGGAATGTATACAGCCAACACTATGGCTTCTGCAATTGAGGCTTTAGGTATGAGTCTTCCAGGCAGTAGTAGTCAAGATGCTATTTCTAATGACAAACAAGATGATTGTTTTGAAGCTGGTGTTGCCATAATGAAGCTATTAGAGGAAGATATTAAGCCGTCAGATATTATGACAAAAGATGCTTTTGAGAATGCCATCACAGTTGTGATTTCATTAGGCGGTTCCACAAATGCAGTCTTACATCTTCTGGCTATGGCTTATGCCATCGGAGTGGACTTACATTTAGATGACTTCACCAGAATTGGAAAAAAGACACCTGTAATGGCTGATTTAAAACCTTTTGGTTCACATTACATGTCAGAGCTAAATGCCAATGGTGGAATTCAACCGTTAATGAAAACTCTTTTAGAAAAGGGATTACTGCATGGTCATTGCATTA
Organism: uncultured Gammaproteobacteria bacterium; assembly: GCA_913042105.1. Classification (GTDB taxonomy): domain Bacteria; phylum Pseudomonadota; class Gammaproteobacteria; order Magnimaribacterales; family Magnimaribacteraceae; genus Magnimaribacter. The sequence goes on along the minus strand of CAJWIK010000127.1, from coordinate 2,002 downwards.
CTGTTACAGGAAAAACATTGGCTGAAAATCTATCAGAGATTGAGCCTTATCAAGAAGATCAGAATATTATTAGAGATTTCGAAGATCCCATTAAAAAGACTAGTCATTTAAGAATCTTATATGGCAATCTTGCAAAAGATGGAGCTGTAGCAAAGATAACTGGTAAAGAGGGAACATCATTTGAAGGAACTGCTAGAGTATTCGATTCTGAAGAAGAGGGTGTTGCAGCAATTTTATCTAAGTCTATAAAAGCAGGCGATGTTGTTGTCATAAGATATGAGGGGCCTAAAGGGGGTCCGGGAATGAGAGAAATGTTAAAACCAACATCTGCAATAATGGGGCAGGGGCTAGGGGATAAGGTTGCTTTCATAACAGATGGAAGATTCTCAGGCGGAACCCATGGATTTGTGGTTGGGCATATTACACCCGAAGCAGCAGAAGGTGGATTATTAGCTATAGTTCAAGATGGTGATATTATTTTAATAGATGCTGAAAAAGATCAACTAGCTCTAAAAGTTTCTGAAGATGAAATTTCAAATAGGATGTCAAAGTGGATTAATCCAAATGAACCACCTAAAAAAGGTGTTTTATCTAAATTTGCTAAAAGTGTAAAATCTGCAAGTCTCGGAGCAATAACTGATTAAAAATGTTTATAGATAGAAAATTTCCCAATACACGACTAAGAAGATTGAGATTTAATTCTCATATAAGTGATTTAGTTGCTGAAAATAATTTGTCTGTAAATGATCTAATCCAACCATTATTTATTAAGGAAAATTTAATTGGTACTGAGTCAATAGAATCAATGCCTGGGATTTATAGATACGGACAAGACTCAATTTTAAAAGAGGTAGAAGAACTGCTTGAATTGGGAATAAAATCTATCGCCCTTTTCCCTGTGATAGATCCCTCTAAAAAAGACAATCTTGGAAAAGAGGCAACAAATAACGCTAATTTAATATGCGAATCAATAAGAAAAATTAAACAAGAGTTTCAGGAAACTATCATAGTTGCCGATGTTGCATTAGATCCATATACAAGCCACGGCCATGACGGCTTATTAATAAATAACTATGTTGATAATGACTCGACTCTTGATATTTTAAAATCACAGTCAATTGTTTTGGCAGATGCTGGAGCAGATATTATTGCACCATCAGATATGATGGATGGCAGAATTGGAATAATCAGAGAAGCCCTGGAAAAAGCTAATCATAAAAATACTATATTGCTTTCTTATGCAGCTAAATATAATTCAAAATTTTATGGTCCCTTTAGAGATGCTGTAAATTCTTCAAGTAATTTAGGAAACTCCTCTAAATCTTCATATCAGATGTCACCTAAGAATAAAAATGAAGCTTTACATGAAGTGGCAATGGATATAAATGAGGGTGCGGATATAGTAATGGTAAAACCTGGAATGCCTTATTTAGATATAATATCTTTGATCAAAGAAACCTTTAAAATTCCTACTTTTGCCTATCAAGTAAGTGGAGAATATAGCATGCTAAAACTGGCAATTGATAAAGGGTGGCTTGATACTGATGTTATGCTAGAATCGTTGCTAAGCTTTAAACGAGCTGGCGCAGATGCAATTCTTACATACTCTGCAAAAGAAATTTCTAAGGAGATAAACAACAAATGAGCAACGTAATTGAAATCCAAGATGAAGAAAATTTTACAAATAATGTCTTAAATTCTGAAACACCAGTTTTAGTTGATTTTTGGGCAGAGTGGTGTGGGCCTTGTAAACAATTATCTCCAACTGTTGAAGAAATAGCTTCAGAAAACCTAGATAAAATTAAAGTCTGTAAAATGGATGTTGATTCAAATAGAGAGATTGCTGCGAGATATGGAATCAGATCAATACCTTCATTAATTATTTTTAAAAACGGTGAGCCTGCTGGAACTGAAATAGGGGCTTTAAGCAAACAACAATTAGAGGACTTTATAAATACAGTAGTTTAATTTAAGACATAAACTTTGCATCTTTAATTAAAAA
>CAJWIK010000126.1 GCA_913042105.1 uncultured Gammaproteobacteria bacterium | reverse complement strand
AAGATCAGCCTCTTGTAACATTTGAATATCATTATAAGAATCACCTGAAGCAAATACTTTAAATTTCATATCTTTCAAAGACTGCACAACCTTTTTTTTATTTTCAAGCCTTCTTAAAGTGTATCCTTTTAATTCGTTATCTTGAATGTCTAGGTAATGACAATTTATTGAGGGCGTTCCTAACTTTCTTATCAATGGCCAAGCCAACTCGTAAAAAGAATCGGAAACGATAGTAAGTTGAAAATTATCCCTTACCCAGTCTATAAAATCTTTCGCGCCTTCAAAAGGCTCCATTTTATCAACCAATAATTGGATTTCAGAAAAAGATAATCCTATGGACTTGACCAAATTAATCCTCATGTCCATAAGTTCAGAGTAATCTTTAAGGTCCTGAGTGGTCAATTTAAATTGCTCTTCTCCAGTGTACTCAGCTACTTCAGCCCATATTTCAGGGATTAATACACCTTCAAGATCTAGACAGACATGTTCCATTGATAGATTTACTCACTCTTTAATTGAGGTGAGGATTATACATTTATTAAGCGTAATTTCTTGTATTAAAGTTGATTACTTGGCCAGTTGGAACTTCTAAAGAGGCTGATTTACAATTTTCTAATTGATCATCAAAAAAAATATCAGCACCAAAATTTTTAAGGAAGCTTGTCTTATTCATTCCGCCTAAGAAAAGAGACTCATCTACTCGGATATTCCATTCTCTTAAAGTCTTTATAACCCTTTCATGTGAAGGAGCTGATCTTGCGGTAACTAATGCAATCCTAATAGGACATTCTGTTTTTGGAAAGCTTTGTTGAACTTTATAAAGTTCATTTAAAAAAGACTTAAAAGACCCACCACTCAATGGTCTATTTGCTAAATCTTTTTCATTTTTATCAAATGCTTTTAATCCCCTCTCATCAAATATCTTCTGAGATTCTTCAGAAAAAATCACTGAATCTCCATCAAATGCAACTCTTAGATCGTCGGTTTCAAGGAAAGGCCTCTTAGAAGGTATTATTCTTGCCGAAGCAATGCCATTCTCTATAGAAGATTTACAATCTTGAAATTCTGTAGACAAGAAAAGATGAGCACCAAAAGATTTAGCATAAACATGAGGACTTTTACCTCCACAAAAAGCTGCTTTTTTTATATCAAGGTCATGATGCTCAATAGAATTAAAGACTCTTAGACCCGTATCAGCTGTATTTCTGCTTAAAAGAATCACTTCTACAAGTTTTTCTTTTTTGAATTGATTATTTAAGTTTAAAAGTTTTTTGACTAAAAGAAATGCCTGACCAGGATTAAGTGGAATATTTTCTTTTAAAATCTGATGATCTTTGTAAGCCTCTAGTCCTTCATTCTCAAAAATTGAATGGCTAGAATCTAAGTCAAACATAGCCCTTGAAGTTATTCCTATTCTCAGCATGTTTGCATATTACTATATACTGTATATAATTACAGTACTAATATGAAAAACTTAACGAAAAGACAAGAAGAAATTTTAAATTTAATCAAATCTCATATCCAGGATTTAGGATTTCCGCCTACTAGAGCTGATATTGCAAAATCTCTTGGCTTTAAATCCCCTAACGCAGCAGAACAGCACTTACGAGCTATTGAAAAGAAGGGTTTCATTAGTATTCTCTCCGGTGCATCTAGAGGAATAATTTTAAATGATACTGCTAATGATGACATACCGATAATAGGACTAGTTGCAGCTGGCGGTCCAATCTTAGCTGAAGAAAATATTGAGAAAACTATCCCCAGATCTAATAATCTTCTTTCAAATGAAATTGATTATTACCTGCGAGTTAAGGGTGATAGCATGGTAGATGTAGGTATCTTTGAAGAGGACTTAATCGGTGTTAGCAAAACCTTGAATCCCAAAATTGGATCTATTGTTGTTGCAAGGATTAACAATGAAGTCACAGTCAAAACACTTATAGAATTTAATCAAAATAAAGTTATCTTGAGAGCAGAAAACAAGAATTATTCTGATATTAAGATCAATCCTTCGATAGATGAACTAGTAATAGAAGGTTCTTGTGTGGCACTCCTAAGAGAAAGTATTTAGAGCACTTTAGCTTCTTCAAGATAAACGAAGCTGTCTCCTTTTTCCAGTTTAAGAATTTCTTTGATAATAAAATCTTGTTCTTCTTGTTCTAACTTATACCAATCATTTGGAATTTCAGTTTCCAACTCTCCAATCTTGAGGTTCTTAACAAATTTAAATGCCTTTCCAGGTTTCCTTATCTTTATGCCCACTGGGTTGATGGTTTTATCCTTTTTATGCAAAAAACCCAATATTCTAAGTGAATTTAATACATATCTTCTTCCAGATTCTGATTCATAGTCTATTGTTCCAGGCTCGTAATATGAAACTTTTGGGCTTGGATCTTTATTTTCAGGCTTAAGCTTTGTTGCTTTGTTAAAACCATCAAATTCGGTATATTCACCAAATCTACCGTTCTTTAAAACAATAGGTAGATTACTGTTAACTTCAGTAAATAAGATATTCTCAGCATTACTTATCTCTATAAGTTCTATTGCTCTATTTATCCCTATATCTAAAATAAACTCATCTTCATCTGGTGTGCCAAAAAGCTTTTTTTCGTCTTCATTCATAGTCCAGACACAAGGTCCATTTACACTTAAGTCTGCATAAATAGGATTACCTAAATCTGGATGAATCCCTAAATCTTTTGGCAGTTCCTGATAAGTCTCCCAAGTAGTATTAAGTTCAAATGGTTTTTTGGTCCACTTACACTCAGAGCATCCCACAAAATATCCCCAAGAACCTGATTTCAGACTTATAGGGCTGGAGCATTTTGGACATTCATTTTTAATTTGGCCACTTTCATCTTTTGGAAAGATTACAGAACCTAGCTCCTCGTTTAAAAGGTCTAAAACTTGTCTAGTTTTGAACTCATCTTT
>CAJWIK010000125.1 GCA_913042105.1 uncultured Gammaproteobacteria bacterium | reverse complement strand
GAGAAAGTTGTAGACGATATTCAGAGCAATATTCCAGAAAAAAGCGATGTCAAAACAATAGATAAAACTGAATCTAAGAAACCTGTACTAGCAGAGGAAAGTAAAAAAGAATCTAAAGTTACATCTACTCCTAAGCCTAAAGCTACTCCTAAGGCCAAAGCTGCTCCTAAACCCAAAGCTGCTGCGAAATCTAAGCCCGTTAAAGAAGAGACTGCTGCAAAAGTTGAAGATGTTGCTGTGACTGCTCCTGAGAAAGAAGATAAGAAAGCAAAAGATTGGGGAAGAGCTTCAAACGACCCAAGAAATAAATCTTAGTTACTAAGTTTGGCTAGATAACTCTCTATGAGTTGACCTGATATGGAAATATTTCCTGTAGGTACTTGAGGTAATTCTTTGTAGTTGAACCAATCAGCTTTATCTATCTCAAGTCCATCGGGTGTGATGTCCCCTTCTAGATACTCAGCATGGTATCCAAGCATTAATTGACTAGGGAAAGGCCAAGATTGGCTACCAAAGTATTCTATATTTTTAACGGTTACCTTAACTTCTTCATAAATTTCTCTATGTATTGCAGATTCGGCTGATTCACCGGCTTCTATAAAACCAGCTAAGGTGCTATAAAAAGTTCCAGGGAAATTCTTGTTATGAGCTAAGAGTAAATCTTCACCATTTGTTACCAGCACTATTACACAAGGTGAAATTCTTGGGTAAATCATCACATTATTACATTCGCAAAACATAGCTCTTTCTGTTTCGTGATTAAACATTTTAGAACCGCAAACACCACAAAATTGATTATTCTTCTGCCAATCACTTAGTTGAATAGATCTAGAACAGATAGTGAATAATGAATCAGGTATCTTGCCTAATAAGTTTCTTAGTGGAGTGAGCGATGTATTCTCTGATATTAAGCTATCCTGTGTTAATTCGGCTAAAAAACAAGGTCTATTGTCTAAGTAGCCTATGAACTGTTTGTCTTGAAATTCCATTTCGGACCATTTGAGGTCTTCTTCTTCAAAAATTAAATATTCCGATGCTTTAGAGGTTAAAAATTCTTGATTTCTAAGTACAATAGTCACGTTTGTTTCAGAAGAAGTATTGATATTTTCAGGAATGAATACAAAATTATCTTTAATAGTTATCATTTATTAATTTTAAGCTATTAAACAATAGTTTAAAATAGATTTTACAAACACGAGGGAATTATGGAAACAATTGTGATGGATCAAGGAATGTTAGTTTCAGGGTTAATACTAGCGGCTAGTTTTATTCTTATTTTTACTGAAACTTTACACGGTTTTCATAGAGTTAAAGTTGCTATGGCTGGTGCTGCATTGATGCTTGTAGTCGGTCAGGGGTATGGCTTCTACTCACCAGAAGCTGCTTTCGAAGCAGTAGATTGGAATGTTGTATTCTTGCTAGGAGCTATGATGGCGGTAGTAGCCATTATGATCAATACAGGCGGTTTTGAAGTTCTTGCCTCCAATATTGGAAAAATTGCTAAGGGAAGACAATTCTATCTTCTAGCCCTGCTTGGTACAGCTGTAACGGTGATATCTCTTTTATTAGATAACGTAACAACAGTTGTTATATTTGGCCCTTTAATTGTTTTAATTTGTCAAAAGATGAAGGTTAGTGCCATTCCTTATTTGATGGCAGCAGCATTGCTATCTGATACTGGAGGTGTCGCAACTCTAGTAGGTGATCCACCCAATTTAATGATTGGCTCGGCCTTTGATATCGCTTTTATGCCATTTGCTTACAAGATGTTTCCAATAGTTTTTGTAGCATGGATAGCGACTTTATTCTTCATGAGATATTTGTTTAAAGAAGAATTGGCAATAGTACCTGAAGGAACTTTTGAAGAGACTATTCCTTATAAAGATAAAACTTTATGGAATAAATCACTCGCTATTCTTGGACTGATGGTAATCCTATTTGTCATTCATAATGTAATACATTGGGAACCTTGGATGGTTGCCGGCACAGGATTAATCCTGCTTACAATTCTAGCTAAAGAAATAGAATTTGAAGATGTAATGAAGAATATGACTCACGAAATACCACTTCTAATGTTCTTTGTAGCTCTCTTTATGTTGGTAGGTGGAGTTGAGGGCAGCAAATTTCTTGAATATCTAGGTCAATTTATCGTTCCATTTTTAATCGATCCTGTGAGCGGAGAAGTTATACAAGAAAATTTCATGATTACCTGTATAGCATTAATGTGGGTTGCAGCAATCATGTCTGCTGCTATAGACAATATTCCCTTTACTGCCGCCATGATACCCATCATTGCTTCACTAGAAACAGTGGGAGTGAATATAGCAGCTTTATGTTGGTGTCTTGCAATAGGAGTGGGAATGGGTGGTAATGGTACTCATATAGGCTCCACTGCAAATGTTTATATTGTTACTGTTTCTGAGAAGCTAGCAAAGACCACAGGCAATCCTGATATGGCGATTACTCCCCTAAAATGGGCACAGAAAGGTTTACCAGTCATGATCCTGACTCTATGCATTTGTACAGTGATCATGTATGTGTTTTTTGATTATTACGCTATACCACTTCACTCCTAATGTCTCATAGGTTTTCTATAGCTCCAATGATGGATCGAACGGATCGTCATTGTAGATATTTTCATAGATTGCTTACTGGTAAAAGTCTGCTGTACACAGAAATGTTGCATTCAAATGCAATAATCAAAGGAAATACAAATAAATTACTTTCGTACAGTCATGATGAGCACCCTTTGGCTATCCAGCTAGGAGGATCTGACCCTGAATCACTTGCAGAAGCATCTGTAATATCTGAGGAATATGGCTACAAAGAAATTAATCTAAACGTCGGCTGCCCTTCTAGTAAAGTTCAAAAAGGAAGGTTTGGGGCAATATTGATGAAAGAACCAAAATTGGTTGCTAAGTGCGTAAGCAATATGAAAAAATCAGTCAGCATACCTGTTACGGTTAAATGTAGAATAGGTGTTGATGATATGGACCAAGATGCTCAACTTGATAGATTTATAGAAGAAGTGAGTTTT
>CAJWIK010000124.1 GCA_913042105.1 uncultured Gammaproteobacteria bacterium | reverse complement strand
TAGCTGCTCTCATAGCAGGGACAAAATATAGAGGTGATTTTGAGAAGCGCTTAAAAGAAGTCTTAAATTTTCTTGATACAAAAGATAAACCAATTCTATTTATAGATGAAATCCACACAATAATTGGGGCTGGTTCTGCATCTGGTGGTTCGCTTGATGTGTCAAATCTCTTAAAACCTGCTCTTGGTAAAGGTCAAATTAGATGCATAGGATCAACAACCTTTCAAGAGTACAGGGGTATCTTTGATCAAAATCAGGCATTGTCTCGAAGGTTCCAAAAAATTGATATCCTTGAGCCTAATTACGATGAATGTATTGAGATTCTAGATGGTATAAAGCCTATTTATGAAGACTATCATAATGTTACATATTCTAATGAGGCTATAAAAACTTCAGTTGACTTATCAGCTAAATATATTAACGATAGATTCCTGCCTGACAAGGCTATTGATGTTATAGATGAAACAGGTGCTATGTTAAATATATCAAGGAAGAATGATAAAAAGATAACTGTAAATCAGTCAGATATAGAAAAAACAATATCTAAAATTACAAAAATACCTGAACAAAATATTACAGTTGCAGACAAGAAGAATCTTAAAAATATTGAAGAAAATCTTAAAAGAGTTATCTTTGGTCAGGATCCGGCTGTTGAAACATTGTCTAACGCTATTAAGCTTTCAAGAGTAGGCTTACGAGATGATAATAAGACAATAGGCTCTTTCTTATTTACCGGACCCACTGGTGTAGGTAAAACAGAAATTTCAAAACAACTTTCAGAAATTATGGGTGTTGATCTGGTTAGATTTGATATGAGTGAGTACATGGAAAGACATACTGTTTCTAGGTTAATTGGCGCACCTCCAGGATACGTTGGCTTTGATCAAGGCGGCTTACTAACTGAAGCAATTGTTAAATCTCCTCACTCTGTTCTTTTGCTAGACGAAATTGAAAAAGCCCATCCAGATATATTTAATATTTTATTACAGGTTATGGATGCTGGTGTTTTGACTGATAATAATGGAAGAAAAGCTGATTTTAGAAATGTTATTTTAATAATGACTACTAATATAGGAGCAGAACTTCTTGGTAAGAGAAATATTGGATTCAGCTCATCTTCGAATGAGTCAGACGCAATGAACTCACTAAATAAATTATTTTCACCTGAGTTTAGAAATAGACTTGATGAAACTATTCAGTTCAATTATCTAGATAAATCAATAATTTTATCTATTGTTGATAAATTTTTAACTAAGCTTCAAGCTCAACTAGATAAAAGAAATGTTGAGATTCTGGTATCAAAAAATGTTGTTAATTGGATAGCAGACAACGGTTACGATAGGGAGATGGGTGCTAGACCCATGGAAAGATTTATATCTAAAAATATCAAAAAGCCATTAGTAGATAAGCTGCTTTTTGGAAATCTCAAATCTGGGGGTCAAATTAAATTAGATATCCAAAAGGGTGAACTGAAGTTTACAGAAGTTAAGAAAAAGGTAAAAGTTTAAACTTCTCTGTCTTGATTTACCCAATAAGGGTCTCTTAACTCTCTTCTCAGTACTTTTCCAGATGGGTTCCTTGGTAAGACTTCAATAAAATCGACTGATTTTGGACACTTGTAGGATGCAATCTTGGTTTTAACATAGTTAATTATTTCATCCTCAGAGAGTTTATTATCAGCTCCAAGAACAACAAAAGCTTTAGTTGCCTCTCCCCATTTATCATCAGGTATACCAACAACAGCGGCATCTAAAATATCTGAGTTACTCATTAAAGCATTCTCTACCTCAGCTGGATATATATTTTCACCACCAGAAACAATCATATCCTTCAACCTGTCATGAATATATAAAAAACCTTCTTCATCAAAATAACCTAAATCACCTGAATAAAACCAACCATCTTTAAATGTTTCATCACTTGCTTTTGGGTTATTCCAATAACCTTTCATATTTAAATAAGATTTAGTTATTATTTCACCAACTTCGCCATGAGATAAATCATCCCCATTCTTGGTTACGACTTTGATATCAACACCTGGAATTGCTTTACCACAGGATCTCAATTTCCCTTTTTCAACGTTATGATCCTCAGGGGAAAGAACAGTTATAGCGCCTGTAGTCTCAGTAAGACCGTAAACCTGGTAAAAATCACAATCCATTAAATCTATAGCCTTAAGAAGGGTATCTTCAGCTATTGGAGATGCTCCATATAAAACCATTTTCAAAGAACTAAAGTCAGTATTGTTTGCATTAGGATGCTGAAGTAAAAATAAAATTACAGCTGGAACCCACATAGTTAGTTCAATTTTTTCTTTCTCCACTAGATCAAGTATTAAACCAGGATCAACTTCAGGTATGACTATATTCTTACAGCCTTGAAGAAGACCCCATATACCAAAGTTTGTTCCAGCAACATGATAAACAGGCATACAGACCATACAAGGACTTTGATGAGTAATTGGAACAACTTTTAGTGTAGATTCAGTAGCACTTGTAAAGTTTTTATTAGTAAGCTGAACACCCTTAGGATGACCAGTTGTTCCTGATGTATATAGCTGAATAACGTCATCATCAGCTTCTGAATGAATCATGGGATCTATATTTTCTTGGGAATCTCTCCATTCACTATAAAGAGGCCAGTCTAGATGTTTTTCATCGATACAAATAACTTGCTTTAAGCTAGATACTTTGTCTTTAACCTTATTCATTACGTCAAAAAATTCAGAACTAACAAAAACAACCTCACTTTGAGAGTCCTCTAAAACATAAGCAACCTCTTCTGCAGCTAATCTCCAGTTAACCCCAACAGTAACGGTTCCAGTTTTAAGAGCGCCAACAAGTATTTCAAAAAAATAGTCTGTATTTTTTGCTAAATAAGAAATTCTTGTATTTTTTTTTAAGCCAAGACTAAGTAAGCCTTGAGCAACTTGGTTTGAATGTGTATCAAACTGAGAATAAGATTGTTCTCTATCTAGAAATTTAATAGCTGTATAATCTGATGAATGTTGGCACCTCCATCTAAAAGTCTCTACTAAAGAATCTTTTAATTCTACATCCATATTTATCTTCC
>CAJWIK010000123.1 GCA_913042105.1 uncultured Gammaproteobacteria bacterium | reverse complement strand
GAGATCTAATTTCGTAAGTTATTTTCTTTCTCTTTACACGCCCAAATTTTTTGCCACTCAAGGTCTAAAGACCTCAGTTTATGATCCCAATCTAGCTACTGAAGAAATAGCCAACCAATTCCACGAACTGACACTTATGCAAGGCTCTAGAGAGGCAATTCTTTCAAGATTTTCTAAGCAAAATTACAACGATGAAAAACCAGACATCTTGAAAAAAATCCAAGCGCCCACCCTTATTATTCATGGTAGGGAAGACAATATAATTTCATTTAAATCATCCATTAATTTGGATCAATATATTCAAAACTCACAACTAGTGATTTATCCAAAAATTGGTCATTTACCGATGTACGAAACACCTGCAAGAGTAGCAGATGATATTAAAAAATTTTTTCTAATAGAGGATTAAGACTTTCCTCTTTTAGTCATTTTGTTCCATATCTTATTTGCCAAAGACATATTAAGAAAAGGACTGACTAGCTTATAAATGATCCCTGGAATTACTTGTGACTTCTTTTTTAAAGAAGCCTTTTCAGTTTCTAGAACAACTTGGTCAGCGCTTACCCACATCCACTCAGGGACTTTATCTCTTAGATGAGTTAAACCAGCTTTTGCATGGGCTTCAGTTTTTACATAACCCGGTAAACTGACAGTGACAGAAATATTTTTTGAATAAAGTTCTTTGGCTAGGGATTGTCCATAAGAATTTATAGCTGACTTAGCGGAAGCATAAATAGAAGATTTAGGCATTGGAGTGATGGCGCCAATACTAGAGACAATGACTATTCTTCCTTTACCTGCTGTAATCATGTCAGGTACATATTCCTCCAAGAGGTCAATCACACCTATGCATAAAAGATAGAAGAGATCTTTTCTTTCTGATTCTTTTAAGCCGCCAACTTCACCGAATTTAGTAATGCCAGCATTCGCAATAATCAACTCTGGACTATCTACTTTTTCAGTAACTGTTTTGATACCTCCAATATTTGAAAGATCTGCAAGATGATATCTTGAATGCGGATAAGCCAATTGCTCGTAGGCTTTTTGTGCTCTTGTAGGATCCTTGGATACTAGTTCAAGATACCAACCTTGTTTGGCCAGGTGTTGAGCGTAAGCAAAGCCTATACCAGAAGAAAATCCTGTTATTAAAGCCTTTGGTTGCTCACCCTCTAGATCGTTGATCATTAATCCTTAGATTTGTTTAGTTAAGTGGTTTATAGTTTTCTTACTTTAAATCATTTATGTAATCTATTGGGGAAGAGATGACTTACGCGCACAGAAAAGATATTTACGATGCTGATACTCATATGATGGAACATCCTAACTGGATATATGATTTCGCTGATGAAGATATAAAAGAACATCTTGAACCAATTGTCGAAGGTGATGATGAGGCCCTTGAAAGAATAGACGAAGCTCTTAATAATTTTGAATTACGCCAGTCTTCTCCACAGCTACTAGAAGAAGCAAAGAAACAATTTATGAACTGGAATCATAAGGGGTGGGAGGGCTTAGGTGCCTTTGATGCTAATGAAAGAAAATTAGCTAATGATTTATTGGGTTTTAAGGCTCATATAGTTTTTCCAACCAGCGCTTTTGATCAAGTACTGGCAGCTAAAGAAGAGAGAATAATTATAGGTGGTGTTGAGGCCCTCAATAGAGGAATGGCAAGCTTTTGTTCTGTTGACTCTAGAATGCATGGAGCTGCTTATGTTCCCTTTGCTTTTGGAGCAGAAAAAGCTTTAGACTTTTTAAGGGAAGCGATTCGGTCGGGATTTTCAGTGATTATGATAGATACTGTAGCCCCAGAAGGAAGACAGGCGTTCACTCATCCAGATTTTGATATTGTTTGGAGTGAGATTCAGGAAAATGACATCACCATCACTCTTCATGTAGGTGCTGATAATGGATGGGATCCTGTTCCGCTATCTTTTTATAACAACGATGGACAGGTCCCGTCTCATAAAGAAGGAGATGCTCCAAGAGATGCTTTGGCTTATATGGGTATAAGTTATAACGCAGAGCTCTTTTTAGCGTCTATGATTTTTGATGGTATCTTTCAAAGATTTCCACATCTCAGGGTGGGCGTAGTTGAATTAGGCGCATCTTGGATCATTTCTTGGATGAAACAGCTCGATCAATCTTTTAGAGCTTTCAGAAGATTGCAAGATTTATCACAAGTTAAACTGCTACCTTCTGAATATGTGATGCAACATATTAAATTGACCCCCTTTGCTGGAGAAGATATCGGTTGGTTGTTAAATAACGGCGCAGAGGACTTGTTAATGTTCGCTTCTGATTATCCTCATCATGAAGGCACTGATGATCCGATATCTAGATTTGAAAAAACTATGATCGGTATCAATGAGGATAAAAAATCTAAATTTTACTCAGAAAATTTTAAGAGCTTGCTGGGTAGTCACCTTTAAATTTTTTTTGATTTCCGGTAACTTGTCATCATGATCAATGAAAATGAGAAAAAAAATTTCAGTGGATGGTGGGCAATACTCTTTATATTCCTTACTTTTAATATAGTCCCTATTCCTTTTGCACTCTCTATAGGCCTTTTAGGGGATTGGGTGTATCAGAATCCAATTACTGTGAATATGACCTATCTGGGTGATATAAACATGCATCCTATTGCGGATAATCTAACAACTATCCTCTCAATGACTTTTATCATTCTTTTTGTTCTCTGGAGAATGCAGAAAAGAAATATTCCTTTTAGTGATCTCGGTTCCTTGGATATTAGGAAAAAGGATGTACTTTTTGGCACCTTATTTTTAGCTCTATTTATTGCCCTTGAAGAACTTTATATGTGGGTGTTAGGAATTGAAATGCCTGAAGGTTTTATAGAATTTATGCTTTCTGAGCCTCTCATATTAGGCTTAATATCTGTTGTGATCATTGCTCCAATAGCAGAAGAATTTATCTTTAGAGGCTTCTTATTTTCTCAATTACAGAATACAAGGCTGGGTCCTTGGGGGGCGATCACGTTTAGTAGCTTACTGTGGACAGTTATTCATTTTCAATATGAAATTAAGGTTCTCTTGGTTCTTTTTGTATTTGGATTATTCCTCGGCTATGTAAGGATGGCTTATAAGTCTTTAAGTCTGC
>CAJWIK010000122.1 GCA_913042105.1 uncultured Gammaproteobacteria bacterium | reverse complement strand
AGATAAGCAGGACTTTACTGGGAAGAGGGTGGCGATTATTGGCACAGGTTCTTCGGCCATTCAATCTATTCCTTTAATAGCTCAACAAGCAGAAGAGTTATTTGTTTTTCAAAGAACGCCGAATTACTCAATACCTTCAAATAATGGTCCTATGGATAAGAACCTAGAACAGGAAATAAAATCTAGATATCCAGAATTTAGAAAAGAAAACTATCTCAATGGTTTTGGAATAGCAGCAATTTCAGATGAATCTTTAATTGTAGAAACTGATATAGAGGAAGTGCATGCCCAACTAGAAGAAAATTGGCAAAATGCAGGTTTAGGTTTCTTTGGGGGTTATGCGGATGTAGCAATGGATGCTGATGCCAATAGCATAGCTGCAAACTTTGTAAGAGATAAGATAATCGGTATTGTTAAGGATCCAGAAACAGCTTCTTTACTTGCTCCTGATTATCATATTGGAGGCAAAAGGCTGTGCGTCGATACTGGTTATTTCGAAACCTTCAACCAAAGTAATGTCCATCTAATAGATTTGAAAGAAAATCCTATAAAGAATATCACTACTGATTCAATTGAATCAGATCGTGTTTATGATATTGATACCCTTATCCTTGCAACAGGATTTGATGCAATGACTGGAGCTCTTACAAGTATAGATATATCTGGACGAGATAGTATAAAGCTTAAAGATCAATGGGAGAGTGGAGCTAAGTCCTATCTAGGTATTGGTATTGCTAACTTTCCCAATCTTTTTACTGTTACTGGACCAGGCAGCCCCTCGGTCCTTTCAAATATGATGCCTTCTATTGAACAACATGTGAATTGGATTACAGGCTGTATTGAGTGGATGATCAAGAATAATAAAGAAGTTATAGAATCTTCTAAGACTGCAGAAGATGATTGGATGGTGCTTGTTAATGAAATTGCTGATACAACAATTTTTACTGATACAAAGTCTTGGTATAACGGCTCTAATATAGAAGAAAAGGCTAAGGCGTTTCTTCCTTTTATTGGAGTTCCGGTTTATACGGAAATGCTTGAGGAGATAGTTTCAGAAGACTATAAGGGCTTTATATTTGATAAAGCGAATTAGTCTCTAGACAAAAATAGCAGTATTGAGGAGCATGGCAGCTCCCATAAATATTAAACAACCTGCCTGGACAATTGTTGGGATCACAACAAATAATACTAATGGATTGAATTCCATTTTATTCATGTAGTCCTCGTCTCTCCACTCCAGAAATGTATTTTCATCAGCTTGTTCTTTTACAACTTTTAATCTCATGGTTTTTTTATATTTGAGAAAGATAATTATCCAATCTTTCTTGGTTCATTAAAAAAGTCTTTTTATAAGACTCTGCTTTTAACTTGATAGCATCTATGTTTGAGCTTGACTCAACTTTAATTACACCAACCATTGCCATCATGTTGTGAGGTGTACATTGGTATACATAAACTCCTTCTTTTGAAAGAGTTACTTCAACATCTTGACTCATACCACCAACCCAAGCTTCAGCTCCGTCTGGAATCATGCCATCTACTGATGAGGAGTTGTGCAACATATCAGTTGCGATAAATTTTACGGTATCACCCTTTTTGATAGTGATAACAGCTGGTTCAAAGACCATCATGCCTTCCTTTCCGGCATTGAGCATTTGGACAGTGTGAACCTCAGAGAAGAGGGTGAATGTTGAGATCGAAAGTAATAGTGTTAATGCAAGCTTTTTCATGCCTGCATTATACACAATACTTATTGAATGGTATAAATTAAATTTATAATATATCAAAAGTTAGGCCAGCTTTTTTTACTAGCCTATGAATTAATTTATCGCCCATTGCCGGAGCAGGAGTGTAAATTCCTCCAGGTAAATCCGAACAATCTTGAATGAGACAAATGGCACTTTCAGTAATCATTTTGGAAGTAGACCCATATCCAGGATCCATATCTCCAGTGACTCTTGCTTCTATACTTTCTTCCCCAAGGTCTGCAAAGAATAAAACATCATAATTACCTTGCTCTCTAGATTCTTTTGAAGGCCCTTCACCGGGTTGAGGAACATTATCTCCCCCCATAGGATTAGCAGAAGTCATAGCATCAGCTATTTGTTTTCCTTCTTCTCCCTCACCGGCAATCATCATTTCATCGTAACAAAAATCTTCACCGTATTGATGGTCTAGAAGGGCATTACTTCTATGTATGTTTTTTGTATTTATCGGCGCCATAACAAATGGTGCTACCCACATATTTAGTTTTTCATCCAAGAGGACTTTTGAGTCATCCAGCTGAGCGGGACCTTCAAAACCCTCTGTTAATGAAAAAGGATTAGCTAGAACTTTTATCAACTCTGGTTTTTTCTTTAAAGTTGCCATGGTTGCTCCTAAAGAGGCAATTGTCCCTCCAGAAAATTCTCCATTCATAGCCTTAACCCTGCCTCTCACATGTTGAGCCGGTTTACCAAATTTATCCTTTGCAGCTTGTTGAACAAAATACACTCCTAAATCAAAAGGTATACTGTCAAAACCGCATGAGAAGACAATCCTAGCTCCAGATGCTTGTGCAGTTTCTTTATGTGCATTGATCATTTCATACATCCAGCCAGGTTCACCGGTTAAATCTACATAATCTGTTCCATTTTTTGCGCATGACTCAACTAAATTTGAACCATAGAGTTGATAAGGTCCGACTGTAGTAAGAACACATTTGGTTGAACTCGTCATTGCATTTAATGAACCTTGATCATTACTATCAACTTCTAGAATGGAGAGGTCAGCACTCAATCCTAGCTCTTCTCTAATACCTTCAAGCTTTTCTCTATTTCTTCCTGCTATAGCCCATTTAACCGATCCGTTCTCTCCGTATTCGCTTTGAATGTATTCTGCAACTAATTTACCCGTATAACCGCTAGCCCCAAAAACTACTACATCAAATTCTCTTTCAGACATTTTTTTCTCCAATTATGTGATCGTGACTATTTTACATGACATAATAAATGGACACTAAATCTATCTTTATCAAAGGAAGAAAAATCATGCAATATTTACACACAATGTTGAGGATAAGAGATCTAGATAATTCTTTAAGTTTTTTATTGATGCTCTTGGACTAAAAGAGGTCAATAGGATTGATGTTGAAGAAGGAAGATTTACTCTAGTTTTTTTAGCAGCAGATGGAAATGAAG
>CAJWIK010000121.1 GCA_913042105.1 uncultured Gammaproteobacteria bacterium | reverse complement strand
TGAAGAGACTATTCAAGATGAAAGACTATCATTTATAAAGAATGAGATTAGTTGTTTAAGAGATGATGATTATTTTTTTTCTAGATTTAAATTTATTGCTAATTTTATTGAAGAAAGGTTCTGATGAAGGGAATTAAAATTACAGATGAAAGCTTAGTAGATTTTTTTGGTGATAATGAACCATTCTCCTTTGCTGAGAATTTAGAAGGAGAAATTTATAGGAAATATGAAAATCGGACCACTAAGAGATTTAAAAATTTTCAAAAAAGTTATTTCCTTAAATTTCATGGTCCAGTTGGGTGGGCTGAAATATTTAAGAATCTCATACAACTAAAAACACCTGTTGTAGGTGCCTTGAGGGAATATGAAGCATTATCCCATTTAGATAAGAATCAAATACAGGCTCCTCAAATAAAAGGCTTTGGGAATAAGGGTCTTAATCCAGCAAATTCTTTTTCATTTCTTATTACTGAAGAACTTTATGAGACCATTTCTCTTGAAGATTTTTTCTTAGAAGGACTTCATGAACAATTATCCCCTCCTCAAAAGAGGAAGCTCATAGAGTCTACGGCAGATTTAATTCGAAGAATGCATTTAAGTGGACTAAATCATCGTGATCTATATCTTTGTCATCTCCACATAAAAAAAGAAATTAATTTTGATAATATCGAGATTTATCTCATTGATCTTCATCGCGCCCAGATTCGTTCTGAAGTCCCTGAAAGATGGCTAGTAAAGGACTTGGGTGGTTTTGTTCACTCGATCTTGCAATTCAATCTTTCTGAGAAAGATTTTTACAGATTCATGATGTCTTATTATCAATGTTCTTTAAGAGAGTTGATCAAAAATCATCAAAATTTAATTACTAAAATCTTAAGAAGATCATTTTCTATGTATCTGAATCCTCTACTTAAAGATTTTTCTTTAAGATCTTCTAAGAAAATATCTGAAAACAGCCCTTATCTCAAAAAGGTAGAGCAATCTCATAGATGGATATCCAAAAGAAACATACAAATTGAAAGTTTTATGAAGCTTTTTTCAGATGAAAGTTTATTGCTTAAAAGTGGAGAAGTAATTAAGAATGAAAAGGGACATTTAATAGTTAAAGTAAGAGTGCTAGATCAAAATTATTATATTAAGAAATATAGAATAAAAGGTTTCCTGCATGGAGTATCTAGGCTATTCAAGAGAACTCGGGCTTATAATTCCTGGATATCCTCTCATTGGATTAATGCTTTAGGTGTAAGGACTGCTGAGCCGGTTTTACTATTCGAAAATAATGGAATACTAGGAGCCAAGACTTCTTACTTCGTTACTGAAGAAGTATTGGGTAAGAGATTAGATAAAGCACTAGAGCAAGGTATTAATATAGATTTTGTTACTTCTAAGATTCAAGCTTTTTTTAAAAGAATGAGCTGGGTTGAATTGCGACATGGAGATGCAAAAACTGCAAACTTTTTTATAGATCATAAAGGATTAGTGGTATTTGATCTTGATATAGCAGGGAAGGGTTTTTCTAGCTTCTTCAATAAAAGAGCAATTTATCGCGATAAAATGAGAATACTTAGAAGCTTAGATGATATCAACGAAGTACAATCAAAGTTATCTAAAAGACTACTACGGAGTTAACCTTGAAAATTGGACTATTGAGTTATAGGAGCCATCCTTATTCTGGTGGACAAGGCATCTATATCAAACACTTGAGTAAAGCTTTAAAGGGCTTAGGCCATGAAGTATCTGTTCTTTCCGGACCCCCTTATCCCGAATTAGATCAATCGATTGAACTTATAAAGATTCCTAGTTTAGGACTCTTTGAGACAGAAGACAGAATGAAGAAATTCAATCTAAATTTATTTTTTAATCCTATTGATTTTTATGAATGGATAACAGTGATGACAGGAGGTTTTCCTGAACCTTACACCTACGGTAAGAGAGTTTTAAGATATCTAAGGGAAAATCAAAAAGAATTCGATATAATTTTAGATAATCAATCTTTGTCTGGATCTCTGCTGAGCATTCAAAAGATTTATCCTCTCGCTGTAACTATTCATCACCCTATTACAAAAGATTATAAACTTGAGATGGAAAGCGCATCTAACTGGAAAGAAAAACTCTCTTCAACTAGATGGCATAATTTCTTGCCTATGCAAAAGAGAGTTGTGCCTAGACTGCAAAATATTATCTGTGTAAGTCAACCTTCTAAAGAAGATGTAATTAATGAATTTCTAGCTGCAAAAGACAATATACGAGTAATACCGAACGGAATAGATATTAATACTTTTAAGCCTTCTGAATTAACAAAAGAATTAAATTTTAGAATTGTTACAACGGCCAGCGCTGATATTCCCTTGAAAGGACTCAGGCATCTCTTATTGGCTTTACCTAGAATAATAAGAAAATTTCCACTTACTACACTTACTGTTATTGGAAAGTCTCCAAAGAAAAGTAAATTAAATAAAATAATAGACGATCTTAAGTTAGAAGATAGAATTAGCTTCAAGTCAGGAGTTTCTGAAGAAGAGATAGTAGAAATTTACCATCGATCAGATCTAGCAGTGATTCCATCATTATACGAAGGCTTCGGTTTTGGAGCCGGCGAGGCTATGGCTTGTGGGATACCACTAATTAGCACTGATTCTGGAGGCCTTAAACAAGTCATAGGTGATGCTGCCTTGAAGATAAAACCAGGCTCAGTTGAAGAGATAGAAGAAGGTATATTGAAATTATTTAACGAAGATGAACTACGAACTCAACTGGCAATTAAAGGTAGAAAACGAATGGAAGAAATGTTTGATTGGAATATTGCGGCAAAAAATTACGCTGGTTTTTTTGAAGAAATAATTCAAAGTTTTAATCATGCAGACAATTAAATTTAACCGCCTTAACCTTTCGAATGAGGATTTCTTACTCGATATGGGTTGTGGAGAAGGGAGACATTCAATAGGAGCGCATATAAGCACTGAAGCAAATATTCTAGGGTTTGATCTTTCCTTCAAAGATTTAAAAATAGCCAAAGAAAGGCTTAATGATTTTGATACTTCACAAATTGAAACCATATGCCAATTTGCTAGTGCCAATATAATCTCTATTCCTTTATCTGACTCTTCTCTGGATGCTGTGATCTGTAGTGAAGTATTAGAACATGTTGATTCTCCAGAAGAATCTATTAAAGAATTAATAAGAGTCTTAAAGCCCGGTGGAGTCTTGGCATTAAGCGTACCAAGATATCTCCCAGAATTGATATGCTGGAAATTGAGC
>CAJWIK010000120.1 GCA_913042105.1 uncultured Gammaproteobacteria bacterium | reverse complement strand
ATCTAAGTTTAGAAGATAGAATCTCATTCCAATCTGGAATTACAGAAGAAGAAATAGTTGATCTTTACCATTCTTCTGAAATTGCAGTAATACCATCTCTGTATGAAGGTTTTGGGTTTGGAGCTGGAGAAGCTATGGCATGCGGAGTTCCATTGATCAGTACTCATTCAGGGGGTCTCGAGGAGGTTGTAGGGGATAGTGCTGAAATAATATTACCTGCATCAACTGAAGAAATTGAGTCTGCGGTGATAAAATTATTCAATAATTCAGAAAGAAAGATTGAGTTGTCCAAGATGGGCAGAGAGAGAATGGAAAATATGTTTGATTGGCATATTGCTGCAAAATCATATGAAAACGCTTTTAAAGAAGTGATTAAAAATTTTAATAATGAACACCATAAAATATAACAGATTAAATTTAGAGAATGATCAATTCCTCTTAGACATGGGATGTGGAGAGGGCAGGCACTCAATAGGAGCTCTTTTGGAGACTTCAGCAAACGTAGTTGGTTTAGATTTATCTTTGAATGATCTTAATATTGCTAAATCTAGGTTGAGAGATTTTGATTTATCGAATGTAGAAACTAATTGTACTTTTGGAGTTAGCAACATAAACGATATTCCCTTTGAGAACGCATCACTCGATGCCGTAATTTGTAGCGAGGTTTTAGAGCACATTGACTCACCGGAGGAATCTATTAAAGAACTAATACGAGTCCTAAAGCCCGGTGGCGTGATGGCATTAAGTGTACCAAGATATTTACCTGAATTAATTTGCTGGAAATTAAGTAAAGAATATTCAAAAACCCCAGGTGGTCATGTAAGGATCTTTAGACATAGCCAGTTGAAGCAGTTGGCGTTAGATAATGGACTAGAATATGAATCTTTTCATTGGGCACATGGATTACATTCACCCTATTGGTGGCTCCAATGCTTATTTTGGGGAACAAAGGATAAATCTTTTATAGTTAAGCAATATCACAGATTCTTAGTTTGGGATCTTATGCAGAATCCTCTATTAACAAGAATTTTAGAAGCGATACTACAACCTCTCATAGGTAAGAGTCTTGTAATGTATTTTAGGAAACCTGCTTAAGTGATTTCTTCAGATCTAGAGTTCTATAGCAACTCAATCAATTATATCTTAGAAGTTCAAGAAGAAGATGGTTCTATTCCTTGGGAGGCAGGAGAAAAGCTTGATCCCTGGGATCATATTGAAGCAACTATAGGCTTATCAATTGCCGGAAAGGACATTGAGGCTAAGGCAGCATTTCTCTGGCTTTCACATAAGCAACTACCAGATGGTTCTTGGTATTCTGAGTATAGGAACTCAAAACCAGTGACTCAAAGAAGAGAGACAAATTTTTCTGCATATATTGCAACAGGGCTATGGCATTATTATTTAATCTATGAAGATAAAGATTTTTTAAAAAAGATGTTACCTACCTTGATGGCTTCGGTGAAATTCGTTATCTCTATGCAAACCGAAAAAGGAGATATTTTTTGGGCTGCAGAAGAGGGAAAAGAAATTTTAGATGATTCCTTGATTACTGGAAGTAGCTCAATATATAAAAGTTTAGAGTGTGCTCTTGCAATATATAAGCTTTTTGATGAACCTGCAGATCATATTTATCATTCTATGCGGGCATTGAAAGATTCGATTAATAATAACCCTAAAAGATATGACAGAAGCTGGGAGAGTAAATCTAGATACAGTATGGATTGGTATTATCCTGTTTTATGTGGGGTTTATGATAAAGAAAAAAGCTTATTTCAAATAAAATCTAAATGGTCAGAATTTGTCATTCAAGGAAAGGGTTGTAAATGCGTTGTAGAAGAACCTTGGGTTACGGTAGCTGAGAGCTCAGAGTTAGTCGCTGCACTTGTTAGGATAGGGCAGATTTCTGAAGCCAAAGACCTGTTTAATTCATTGCATCAGTGGAAAGATGATGATGGTTTATATTGGACAGGATACGTTTATACAGATAAAAAGTTTTGGCCTGTAGAGAAGCCAACTTGGACTGCGGGCGCTGTCTTGCTAGCAGCAGATGCAATCTATAAATTCACGCCTGGATCGGAACTATTCTCTAAAACTTGGGCATAATCTAGCTCTATTTAATTTTTTTTAATAATCTTAGAGATTGTACTATTTCTAATTCCTCAAATTCTCCACTTTCAAGAGCTCTGATATAGATATTATAAGGAGGTCTTCCCCCATCTTCGGGATTCGGAAAGACATCATGAATGGCCAGTAGCCCTCCTAAATTTATTCTTTGTGTCCAAAGGTCATAATCTTTCTGAGCAGCTTCTTCGCTATGCCCTCCATCAATAAATACCATATCAAAGTTAATATTTAGATCTTCATAAGCCTCTTCGGAGGTTGATACGATGGGTATAACAAAACCCTCTAAATCTGACTTTTCTATAGTATCTAGAAAAAAAGGTAACGTATCTATTCCATCTCCATTTTTATTCCTTAGGTCAGGATCAAAATATTCTTCTCCAGGTTGTTGCTCCTCAGACCCTTTATGATGGTCAATTGAATAAAGCTTTTGACCATTCTCTTTGACTGCTTTGCCTAAATAAACAGCAGATTTCCCACAGTAACTGCCTATTTCTAAACAGCATCCATTCAATGTGTATTGTTTTGCAAAGTTATATAGCGCTTCTCCTTCCTTTGGATCCAGAAAGCCTTTTACTTTGTTTATATCTATTGGGAGGTTTAAGTGCATAGTGCGATATTATCAAAATAATCTTACATATTTTATGATAAATACTAAATTTAGTTTTATTAATCCGGTTAACTAGCGCACGGTATATAATTAATTTAACTATGAATCTTAAAATGCTTTCAAAAGGAAATGTACTCGTCATTGGGGATATTATTCTTGATAAATATATATCAGGTACTGTTGATAGAGTCTCCCCCGAAGCCCCTGTTCCTGTACTGAAACCTTTAAAAGAAGAAATAAGATTAGGAGGTGCTGCAAATGTAGCTTTGAATCTATCTAGCTTAGGATCTAGAGCTACTTTAATTGGAGTCACTGGAAAAGATGACTCTTCTATTCAAGTCAGTGAATTATTAAAGCTAAATAAAATCCAATCAGCTTTAACAAAATCTATTCATCCAACTATCTCGAAACTCAGATTATCAGCTTCGCAACAACAACTCATTAGGATAGATAACGAAGAGGACTTCTCTGAAGAGGACTGGAAGTCATCTTTTTCTAAATTTAAAAAACATATCAGTACTCATAAAAATAA
>CAJWIK010000119.1 GCA_913042105.1 uncultured Gammaproteobacteria bacterium | reverse complement strand
TCAGCGAATTGTAGATTGGCAACTGATACTTTTGTTAAAAGGCACAGAAGAGGTAGAGGCATAACAAAGGTAGAACCCATACCATATTTTGCTGAGATGGCAGAAGAACATCTAAAAGGCATAGATGCAATTGTGTTTATAGGCACTAAACCTCCTGTTTCATTTTTTGCTTATCCAGGAAAGAAAAGTTACTTATCACCTGAAGGGGCTCAATTGATTGAATTATCTTCACCTCTCCAGGATGGAAAATATGCATTAAGTGCCCTTAATGATTTATTTGGAGGAACCAAAATAGATAATCAGTTCATTCCAGATGAAGCAATTAATATGCCGACCACTGGTGAGCTGGGTCCTGAAAATATTGGACCAATATTTGCTGGCTTATTACCCGAAGAAGCAATAGTTTGTGATGAAGCAGCTACATCGGGTTTTTTTGTCACACCGCATGCTTGGAACGCAAAACCCCTTGATTGGTTGGCATTGACAGGAGGGTCGATAGGTCAAGGCCTCCCTCTAGCTACCGGTGCGGCCATTGGTGCTCCTGACAGGCCAGTTGTCTGTTTACACGGAGATGGGGGAGCTATGTACACGCTACAAGCACTCTGGACACAAGCTAGGGAATCTTTGAATGTTACTAATATAATTTTTTCTAATCGCTCTTACGCAATCTTAAAAGTTGAGTTAGATAGGGTGGGTGCACTTGGCACTGGAGATAGAGCAGCATCAATGTTTTCTCTTGATGATCCAGCAATAAGTTGGCCTTCTTTAGCTCAATCTCTTGGTGTTACAGGTTATAAAGCAACTTCAGTAGAGGAATTTAAAAAAGCTCTATCGATTAGCCTAGCTGAAGAAGGACCTAGTCTAATCGAAGTAATGGTGTGAAATATCTTCTATTCATCTAGAAAGGTCGCCCAATCTTCAATAGGTCTCCTTGAGGTTCTTAAAGAGTTAATTGGAGCTTCAGGATCTCTGTAACCTATCGCCATTCCACAAAAAAGCATTTCTTCTTCTGGAGCTTTTACAAATGAAGTAACACTCTCTTGTTTCATTGCCCAGGCTTCTTGAGGGCAAGTATCCAGTCCGGCTTCTCTAGCTAACAACATAAATGTCTGAAGAAACATTCCTAAATCAGACCATTGAGGTCTCCCCATTTGCCTATCAGTGAAACAAAAGAATGCGGCAGGAGCTCCAAAGAATTCGAAGTTCTTTAGCATTTGTTTAAATCTACCTTCTTTATCATCACGACCAATATCAAGAATTGAATACATGTCTACGCCAACCTCAAACCGAGATGTCTTGTAAGGCTCTTTCAAGTTCTCTGGATAAATAGAATAGGCAGGAGTCTCAGGATCTGTCCATTCAGATTGAAATTTATGAAATGAGCTCATCGTTTCATTATTGATCACGTAAATTTTCCATGGCTGTAAGTTACCACCGGAGGCAGACCTTGAGGCCTTTTCTAGTAGTTCAGAAATTAAAGAGTTTTCTACTGGGTCTTTTAAGAATTCCCTTACAGAAATCCTAGAATCTACTGCTTCACTTACATCCATTTGTAATCTCCTAAGTTAATTCCTTTTCGGCAGTTTCTTGTGCCCACTTATAGTTTGCCTTTCCATTTGGCGCTCTCATCACTTCATCAACAAACAGCACTTGTTTAGGTAATTTATAACCAGCCAAGTGTTCTCGTGTAAACGCTATCAGTTCTTGTTCTTCAATTTCTTTTCCATCCTGATAGGAAGCAAGTGCAACAACTCTCTGACCAAAACGATCATCTTTTAAGCCTACTACGAGGCAGTCATAAATATCACCATGTCTTTTTATTGCTTCTTCAACTTCTTCTGGATAAACCTTTTCACCAGCTGTATTTATGCAGTTACTTCCACGACCTAGGAGCGTGATAGTTCCATCAAGCTCTACTTTTGCGTAGTCTCCTGGAAAACTATATCTAGTCCCTTGAAACTCTTTAAAGGTTTCAGCGGATTTCTTCTCGTCTTTAAAATATCCTAAAGGAACTAATCCACTAGTGCCGATTTTACCCATCTTGTCAGATCCCGGTTCAACAATCTCTCCTTCATCTGTTATAACTATGACGCCTGGATTGAGAACAAATTTAGCGGTTTCAGCTGGATTATCTCTTGAAGCCCGAGAAGAACCCATTCCACCTTCTGTTGATCCCATGGCGTCCACCAAAACCATATCATGGTGCTTTAGTAGCCCTTGCTTAACCTCTGAACTCCACATGACTCCACTAGATATAACTGTATTTATAGAATCGAGTTTATAGGGGTTGCCTTCAGATTCTGCCTTATCAAGCGCATCCATAATCGGCTTTGCAAAAGCATCTCCTACAATAACTATATTATTCGCCTTTCTCTTTTCCACTTCCTTAAGTAACCCATCAGGATCAAACCCGAGATTAGGAAGAGTGACAACTGTTCCACCAACCAAATGAGGGATCAGAGCCCCAAGCCACATACCTGTTCCATGCATTAGAGGACATGCAGGAATACTGATCGGTAATCTACCTTCATCGGCTAACTTTTTTACCTCAAGGGCAACTGAATCAACATCAATTTTTTCTTGTACAGGGATGAGTCCCCAGGCACCTGCAGTATTCAACATTCCTTTTAAATGTCCTCCATGTTGATACATAACACCTTTTGGCATTCCAGTTGTTCCACCTGTATAGAGCATGTAAATATTGTCTTCAGAGCGCTCAAGTCTTTCCATGGGTTTACACTCTGAGATGGCGGTCTCGTAATCTTGAGCAAAACTCAAAACATCCTCTGATCCATCGTCTACTTGTATATAAAGTTTTATCTTAGGAAGCTTGTCTTTGATAAGTTCAATTTGTTTTGCATAGCAGCTTTGAAAAAAAACTGCTTCTGAATCTGAGTTATCTAGAAGATAAATTAACTCTTCTTCTTTGTAACGATAATTTACATTTATAGGAACGCCTTTGATCTTAAAAACACTGTATTGTGCTTCTAAATATTCATTAGAATTATGAAGATATAATCCCACCTTGGAATTATCTCCAAGGCCAGAATTAGTCATTAATGAAGCAAGTCTGGCTGCTCGATCATCATATTCTTTCCATGTGACTTCGTTATCTCCACAAATAAGTGCAATCTTATCTGGTATAACATCTGAGTTCCTCTCCCAAACCGATGCATATTGTGCTTCCAAAATAACCTCCTAATTTAATTTTGAATCCAACTTCCATGAGCTCCATAAGGAACTCTCTGAGGAATTATAACCTCTGCAACTGGTTCTTGATCAAATGCTTGGGCATCAATAA
>CAJWIK010000118.1 GCA_913042105.1 uncultured Gammaproteobacteria bacterium | reverse complement strand
CAGATAAGTCTTTAGAAGAAAAAGTGAGCGCAATGAAAGATCAATCCTTTAAAGAGCAAATTCTTTCTGAGGAACCGGCTGTGGATAAAAATCATATGATCTATACATTAATGACTGGATTTGATAAGCAATTCCCGATGGATGAAATACCTGACTATGAGCCTTCTTATGAAACCAGTATTGCCGGTATAGCAGAAAGCTCAAATAAATCAGTCATGGAAGTAATGTATGAAGAATTGATCAAAAATGAAGGTAAAACATTCGTTTGGGCTCCTTTCTCTCCCTACCCTGATCATAACCTGGATACTTATAAAATGATGATGGAATTTGAAAGCTCAGTTGCAGGGCTTAGTGATGGTGGAGCGCATTGCGGTCTTATATGTGATGCCAGTATGCCAACATGGAATGTAGCTCACTACACTAGAGATAGAGTCAAAGGAGATAAAATACCTTTAGAGTTTCTTGTTAGAAAACAAACCAAAGAGACTGCAGAAACTTTCGGTTTAATGGACAGAGGTCAAATAAAAGAAGGTTATATGGCAGATATCAATATTATTGATCACGATAATTTATGCGTTTACAAGCCAGAAATGGTTCATGACCTACCAACAGGAAGTAGAAGAATTATACAAAAAGCTGGGGGCTATATAGCTACTATAAAAAGTGGCGTAGTAACGTTCAAAAATGATGAAGCTACGGGCGAACTGCCTGGAACTTTGATCAGAGGAGAACAAACTGCAGCTGCCTAGAGATGGATAAGTATCTTCCTCAGCCTACCGAAGATTTAATAGAGGCAAAAAAAGATCTTAAAGATTTTGGATATTGTTACGTTGCTAATGCACTCACAAAAGATGAAGTTGTTTCAGTAAAGACAAGGCTAACTGAACAAGCTAATGGTGAAAGAAAACATGGTGTAGCTGTTCTGGAATATGAGGGGTCCAATCAAAGGATGTTTGCCCTCGTTAATAAAGGTCAAGTATTCAGAGACCTGATGATGAAATTAGTCGTTGAAGAAATGGCTAGAAGCTGCATTGGAGAAAATTTTATACTATCTAGTCTGACAGCTAATATCGCAGGAAAAGGAGGGGAAAAAATGCCTCTTCACACGGATCAAATGTATCTTGCTCCTGACTTAATAGATACACCCATGGTTGTAAATATGGCATGGCTCTTGGATGACTTCTCTGAGGAAAATGGCGGCACTCAGCTTGTCCCCAAAAGTCACCTATTAGGCAGAAAGAAATTCCTTGGTTTGTTAGGGGAAGCAAAAGAATCTGGAAGTGGAATTAGAAGAACATTTATCGATAATCCAGAATTTAAACATGAAATCATTTCTGCCACCGCCCCAGCCGGAACACTATTAATCTTCGATGGCAGAACCTTTCACGGAACAGGTAAAAATCTTACTGAGAATAAAAGACATGCTATCTTCACCTACTTTTGCAGAACTTATATTCGCCAACAAGAGAATCATTTCCTATCTCTGCCTGAAGAAATAAGAGCAACCTCAAGTGATGAATTTCTTGATCGTTTAGGGTTCGGTACTTTTAGAGGCTTGGGAGCGGTTGAAGGAAATATGGAACATGGCACTAAAGATAAGGAGAGTGTTAGAGGTATAGAAAGAAAAATTCAATCAAGGCCAGAAAATATAATTGGAGAATTGAGTTAAGATGGTTTTTACAACTCCCGATTTATCCGACGACTATCCTGAAGCAAAAGCATTGTCACCAATTTTGACGAACTTTGGTGGAAGAAAATCATTCTTTGGTCCTATTGAGACACTTCAATGTCCTGATGATAACTCTTTTGTTAAGAAGCTTTTAAACTCCAAAGGAGATGGAAAAATACTTGTAGTCGATGCTGGAGGTATAAATACAGTGGCTTTGTTAGGAGATATGATCGCAGAAGCTGGAGTAAAAAATAATTGGTCTGGTGTAATCATAAATGGATATATAAGAGATGTTGATATTATCAATACACTGGACATAGGAGTTCAGGCTCTTGGAACAATGCCTGTTAGAAGTGACAAAAAAAATCAAGGCACCATTGGTGCTGTTATTGCATTTGGAGGTTTAACTTTTGAATCAGGTAATTTTATTTATGCTGATAACAACGGTTTATTGCTCAGTAAAACAGAAATAACTTTTTCTTAAATCGATCTCAAGGCTTCTGTGATATCTTGTTTGGATGCTTTCCAGGCAGGTAATATTCCCCCAAAAGTTCCTACAACTAAGGCAAGAATTAAACCTTGTCTGATAATGTCGCCAGTCACAGCAAAGGCGAAGGAAGTTTGGGAAAAGGAACCGCCCGCTAATGTTGAAACTGTGTAGCCATTAAAGACCAAATAAGCTATCCCTGAGCCAAGTAATCCTCCAAAAAGAGCTAAGATCATAGACTCTAACATCAAGGCAAAAAGAACTGAGCTGCCCTGAAACCCTATAGCCCTAAGAGTACCTATTTCAACAAGTCGAGTTGATACGGCGCTATACATAGTATTTAAAGCTGCAAACAAAGCGCCTATGGCCATAATAACGGCAACTGTATAACCAAATGCATTGATCACAGAAGAAGCTCCTGATGACTGACTATTGAAGAAATCAGACTCTCTTTCAACTTTCAATTTTAATCTAGGATCGTTCTCTACAAAAATCCCTAACTGATCAAGTGACTCGTTATTCTCAAGCCTAACAATTGCTACTGAAGCACTTGCCCCTCTTCTAAAGGCCCCTTGAGTATAGGTTAAGTCAGCCCACACTTCTGATTCGTGTACATCTCCTTGTGTTGAAAAGATTCCAACCACTTTCCATTTTGAATTTCTAATATCTATTTCATTTCCAACTTCTAGTCCTTGGTATTGATCAGCGGCTCCTTTACCAACAATAACTTGGCCGGTACCCGGTTGGAAATTCACACCTTCAATTATTTCAAATTCGGGTCGTATTTTGAAACTCATTTCCTCAACCCCTCTTAATGGGAGGTTAGAGGTTTCTTCCGTTCCTTTTTTCTTAAGATCTATTATTGTGAATATCTCTGCTGCAACCATAGGTTCTTCATCAAACTCCAAAATTCCGGGCGAATTCTCAATAATATTTATATCTTGCATTGATATCCCGCTACTTAATTCAGAATCAGAGCCTTCTCTCAGTATTAGAGCTCTGTCATCTTCTCCAGTACTAGCGATTGTAGAATTAAGTCCTTGAGCCATTGCCAAAAGCGACACCATTACCGCAACTGATCCGGCTATACCAATAACTACAACTAGAGAAGAACCTGAACGATCTAGTACAGTCCTCAGGTTCATATTAGTAACTGCTATTATCTGATTTAACCAACTCATTTAATTTCTCCTTAATGC
>CAJWIK010000117.1 GCA_913042105.1 uncultured Gammaproteobacteria bacterium | reverse complement strand
TAAAGATAGATCAATTTTATAATTCTTACAAGAAAGAAAGGTGGTACCAGATCTTTTTAGATCGATTAAGTATCGGACTTCAGAAGGTCCAATTCTTTAAATTCGTGTGCGATAGACAATTCAATTAACTTCCTCCAAAGAGGCTCAGAGATTGTTTTATTTAATCCACATGATTCTCCAAAACTTGTTACTTTAGAAATAACATCTTCTATCCTGTCTTCATCTACTATTAAGCTTTCATCATTTTTTACAAAAGCGGCCATCTCGACACATTTTTGTCTTCTGGCAAGTAGTAATACTAATTCTCTATCAAGAAGATCTATCTCTTCTCTTACTTCTTTCATAGTAATTGTCATATTTAATTTTGAGCTTATTTATTTCCGTAATTATATATCACTTCATTTTATTCTTGCCCTTAAGATTCAATGTATATAGATTAAATCTATGGAAATAATTAAAGACCTAGAAAAACTTCAACCCGAGATGCAAAGTTGGAGAAGAGATATTCACACACATCCTGAAATAGCCTTTGAAGAACACAGAACTGCAAAAATTGTTGCAGATAAATTAGAAAGTTTTGGAATAGAAGTAGAAACAGGAATAGCAGGAACAGGTGTTGTTGGAACCCTTAAAAAAGGAACTGGCAATAGATCTATTGGACTTAGAGCAGATCTTGATGCGTTGTTAATAAATGAAGCAAATGATTTTGAACATAAATCCCAAAATCCAGGAAAGATGCATGCATGTGGTCATGACGGACATACAACAATGCTGCTCGGTGCAGCAAAATATCTTTCAGAAAAGGGAGATTTTGATGGGACTATTAACTTCATCTTCCAGCCAGCAGAAGAAAATGAAGGCGGCGGTAAAGCAATGATAGATGACGGTTTATTTGATAAATATCCGGTTGAGTCTGTTTATGGAATGCATAACATTCCAGGGATGCCCGTCGGTTCTTTTGCTATTAAACCAGGACCAATTATGGCTGCATTTGATATCTTTAATGTAAAGATCATCGGCAAAGGTGGGCACGCTGCCATGCCTCAAACTACGATTGATCCAATTATCATAGGAACAAAGATCATTGATGCTTATCAATCCATTGTAAGTAGATATATTGATCCTCAAGAACCTGTAGTTCTTAGTGTTACTCAATTCCATGGTGGTGATGCCTACAATGTCATCCCCAATGAAGTTGAAATAAAAGGCTGCACAAGATGCTTTTCTTCTAAAGTACAAAGTCAACTTGAAACTCAAATGGAACAAATAACGAGATCATTGTGTTCGGCTTATGGCGCTGATTTTATTTTTGAATTTGAACATAGATATCCTGCAACTGTGAATACGGTTGATGAAGCTGAACTCTCTGGAAAAGTGGCGCAAAGGATTGCTGGTGAGGAAATGGTTAATTTATCTCCGACGCCTGCAATGGGATCAGAAGACTTTGCCTATATGCTGCAAGAAAAACCGGGTAGTTACATATGGATTGGAAATGGCGACGGAGAAGGTTCTTGCATGATCCATAATCCTGGGTATGACTTTAACGATGAGATTTTACCAATTGGAGCCACCTATTGGGTTGAAATGGCTCAGGAGATACTTCGCCCTCTCTAATTGACTAAAGCTCTCTATTTAATGGATTTGACCCATAGAAGTTATCTTCACTTCCTTCCTGAGACATAAAGAAGATAAAAAGGAATAGAGCTAAAACAGAGATCAAATCAAATATAAAAATACTAGGCAACAGCCCAGGAGCTATCTGGAGTCCTACATACCACCATCCTGATTTATTTATATCATGGAACCTTCTTACGGACAGAGTGATCTGGGGTATAAAAGTCGTTAAGAAAGCAATTCCGATCCAAGAAGAGATAAAGACTTGGATCAATTCAGCCGGGTCACCTTCTTTCAGCTTAACGCCTGAAAGTGTTTGTTCTAGCTCTTCGAATGCCAAACTAAATGCGAGTAAATATAAGAGAATACAAAAAAGAAAGAACCACCAAAATTCAGATCTAGATGCCCTTCCGGAAAAATTAAAATAATTCTTAAATGCTGAAACAACCGAGTCAAAGAAATTCATTTTTTAAATTATGTTATTAATTTAGTTTTAAAATTTTTTAAGGAAGATGGTAGCCCGTAGGAGAATCGAACTCCTGTTGCCTGGATGAAAACCAGATGTCCTAACCACTAGACGAACGGGCCGAAAATGGGCATTGTAAGGAGGCTAGCCTTTAAGGTCAAATCTATTTATTATTCGACAGTATAGTCATTGTTTGTTGACCGGGTATAAACAATTCCAGCAATCAATACTACACTCGCGAGGATGCCAATCCAGAAAGCTTGAGTAGTTAGTAATAGGTAAATATCTGAAATATCTACAACACGAGCTTCTGCATACTCAATAGGAAAGCTATCCGATCTTGACCAAAAACCAAGCCTATTTTCTATAAATTCTTGAATATTATTAGCCTTAAAAATAATACCTTCCAATACGACCAGTGCAACTAAAGGTACTATTGCACCAATGACAGGTTTCTTAAAATAAGTCCCAGCAAGCATTAACCACAACAGGATTGGTAACGACCAAAGAGCCTGAGCCCAGAGACTAAAAATTATCCTAAACCAATCTGAAATAAAGTAGCTGGTCCATACATAACCAAAAGAAACGATATCATTTGTGACAAAATAGACAGAAACACTCAGCAAAGAAATCAATTGAAGTAAGAATAGATTTGGAACGACGAGTAAGGGAATGACAATCACCACAAATATTAGTTTAGACATAACTGTTGTTAAATCTGATACCGGTAAAGACCTCCAGAAAATTAAGCTTCTATCTTTTCTTTCATCTGCAAAGGTAGATAAGCTATAGGCGAGTAATCCGAAACCAACAGTAAGTAAAATTGGTAAACCCAAGACTGTTAGGCCGGCCCTAATAACAGCTGTTTTAGATTCAGGAGTTGCTTGCAACATATCTTCTTGAAACTCTTCGTCATACAAATCAGTAGAAAAGTTAAAGGTAGTAGTCTGAATGTCAGTTAACCCCAAGTAAACTGAGATAATCACCAAGCATAAGACTAGAGCAACAATAAACGGAGCATAGATGAAGGCTAACTTATGTTCTTGAATTTCTCTGCGGATCATCGTGAAAAGAATTGTCATCATGCCTCAGTCTCCGTCTCCGTCTTGGTCTTATCCATAATTGCCATAAACAAATCTGCTATAAAAGGAGGTCTAACCTCCCCCAAATTAGATAATTTATCCATTTCAGTATCTTCAAAAAGTAAAACTTCTCTGCCTAACTCCAATCTTTGGTGAATAGGTCTTAAAGATTTAGCTTTTTCTATAAAATCTTGATTGGGTCTTAATTCTAAAAATTTCTTATTTATAGATTC
>CAJWIK010000116.1 GCA_913042105.1 uncultured Gammaproteobacteria bacterium | reverse complement strand
TTGGGGTCTGAGCGGTTGGTCGGTATACGCAATTATTGGCCTAGCCCTCGCTTTCTTTAGTTATAACTGGAAATTGCCTCTAACAATTCGATCTATTTTTTACCCTTTACTAGGTAACAGAATATGGGGTTGGCAGGGTGACTTAATAGATATCATAGCTGTTCTTGCAACTTTATTTGGTCTTGCTACTTCTCTAGGCCTAGGAGCGCAGCAAGCCTCTGCAGGTTTACTCTATATATTTGAGCTACCAAATAATATTTTAAGCCAAAGTTTAATTATTATTTTTATTACCTCAGTGGCTATTTTTTCAGTCTATCGAGGTTTAGACAGAGGAGTAAGAGTACTTAGTAACATCAATATTGGACTTGCGCTTATCCTGCTTACATTTGTTGTAATAGCCGGCCCAACCGTCAAGATACTATTATCTTATGGTGATAATTTAGTTAACTACTTTCAAGATATAGTCAGATTAAGTAATTGGAATAGGCCAGATGATGAGGCTTGGTATCATGATTGGACGATATTTTACTGGGCATGGTGGATTTCTTGGTCTCCTTTCGTTGGGATGTTCATTGCACGAATATCCAAAGGTAGAACTATAAGAGAGTTTTTGTCTGTAGTTATGTTTATACCTTTGATGTTTAACTTGATCTGGTTCACTTCATTTGGTGAAACAGCTATTGACCAACACCAAAGAGGTTTAGGTAATCTAAATGAACCTGTAGGAGAGATTTCTTTAATTCTTTTTTATATGCTCGATAATCTTTTATTTCCAATCTTTACCAGTTTGTTTGCTTTGTTTATGTTGGTTCTCTTTTTTGTTACCTCCTCAGATTCTGGATCTTTGGTCATAGATACAATCACCTCGGGTGGAAAGAGTGATCCACCTAGAATTCAAAGAGTTATATGGGCAGTTATTCAAGGCTTGTTAGCCATAGTTCTGCTTGTTGGCGGAGGCTCTTATGCTTTATCTGCAATACAATCAGGAGCCATATCAATGGCAGCACCTTTTATATTTATTTTGATTGCTGCAACGATAAGTTTATTGCGCGGCATCTATATAGAAGTTTATGATCCGCAAAAAAGGATAGAAATTAATGGAAGATAATCATCTTGAAGAGGCCTTAGTTGCTATAAGGCGAGTGATGCGTGCTACTGAGATTAATTCTCTCTCTTTAGCTAAAAAATCACAATTGACCCCTACGCAGCATATTGTTTTACAGATAATTGCCAATAAGAAGCATACCACTCCAAGTCATATTTCTTATATAACGACTCTCAGGCATACAACCATTGCTACCGTGATTAATAAATTACTTTCTAATGATTTAATCACAAGAGAAAAAGGTATTAGTGATAAGAGAATTCAGTATTTGAATATTACGGAGGAGGGCTTCAAAATTCTCGAGTCCTCGCCTGATGTTTTACAAGATAAATTTAAAGAACAATTCTCAAGCTTGAATGATTGGGAGCAAAGCATGATTGTTTCTTGCTTGCAGCGTGTTGCCCAATTCATAGGTGCAGAAGAAATTGATGCTGCTCCAATCCTAGACTATGGCGGTTTAAATGAAGCACCAGACGAAATCTTAAATGAGGATTAAAACCCTTTTATTAATCAACCTATTAATTTCATCTATTCTTTTGGCTTATGAGACAGAGGACCCAGGAACTAATGAGGAATTTTCAATGACGAATAAAGTTTACAAGGTGCTAAGAGCAAAGGAGTGGGAAGCCGCCTCAGATACGGGAAAAATAATCACTGACTTAGATAATGGAGACGGTTTCATTCATCTTTCAACTGCTGTGCAGCTTGCGACAACATTATCCTTTTATTTTCAAGACTCTGATGCAGTTTTTCTTCTTCAGTTAGATTTAGGGAAGATTGATAACGATAAGATTTTGTTCGAAGAGCCATACCCGAACGAAGGAAAAAGAAAAAGCGCATTTCCTCACTTATATTCTGAGCTTAGAACGGATCAAATAGCAAATATATGGACTCTAGAAAGAGGTGCCTTTAATTTACCGGAAGAAGTTTTGTTGCAAACAGAGAATTCACCTACTAATTAGTCTTAATATCTCCATGGAAAAATGGAGCTGGCGATAGGATTTGAACCTACGACCTGCTGATTACAAATCAGCTGCTCTACCAACTGAGCTACGCCAGCGCGATGAGCATTATAGTTCTCTTATTGAAACTTCGCCATATCGAAGAGTAAGATTTTCTGAATTATCTTTAACTAATAATTCCCCATTGTTATTCACGCCCATAACTTCAACTACTTTGTTATGACCGTTCATGCTTATATTGCACATCTTACCCTTTAGGAGATCTAAGTTTTCGAAATCACCTTTAAAGGGCTTAAAGCCTTCTTGAGAAAAAGAGACAGTGAGATTGAATAATTCATTTAATAAAATCGCTACAACTTCATTTCTGTTGTTTATAGAGTCTGTGGCTTCATCAAGAGAAATCCAGGACTGATCGATATCTCTGCCTTCCTCTTTAGTCATATGAACGTTAATACCTATTCCTATAACAACTCCTACCTTACCTCCAAGATCAACAGTCTCTATTAAAATTCCAGATATCTTCTTTTTTTTAAATAATAAATCATTAGGCCATTTTATTTTAATGAGATTTTCAGCATATTTATTCAAAGTACATGCAAGGACTGTGCCTACAGCTAAGCTCAGTCCATCTAGTTCAGAATATTTAAGGGGAGATATCCATCCTATCGATAGGTAAATATTTTTTCCCTTAGGGCTAACCCATTTTTTACCATTTCTTCCTTTTCCTGCTACTTGTTGTTCGGATAAATGAATAGATAAAGGTGAAGATTGGTTTTCTAGATAAGATTTAGCGTCATCATTTGTAGATGCTGTTGTTTTGGTTATCAAAATCTCAGGAGAGTAATCTAGAAAACTTTTTTCAAGATTATTTATAATTTGAGACGAATCTAGAGGAGAAAGAGTTTGTTTCATATCGTTAAATTTGTCGAATTTTATAATTTAAGTTGACATAATAAGCTTGCAGTTACAGAATTGCGCGCTGTTTTTTAGGCATTATATTTAGGAGGGGTTGGGGAGCGGTCAAACCCAGCAGACTGTAAATCTGCCGCCTCGTGCTTCGAAGGTTCGAATCCTTCCCCCTCCACCACTAAAAAAACTACCCTAAAGATGCAAAAACACTTGCATTAAGAGGCTAAAAATACTATAAAAGCGCTCCGAGCTTTGGGTTGTAGGTTTATTTCGTAACATAAATATCGATAATTTTTTTCTGGTAAGACAGAAAAAAACTTCTTACACCCTAAATAAAGCAGCAAAAATATAGATTTTTGCTCATATAGCTCAGGAGGTAGAGCACTTCCTTGGTAAGGAAGAGGTCACCGGTTCAACTCCGGTTATGAGC
>CAJWIK010000115.1 GCA_913042105.1 uncultured Gammaproteobacteria bacterium | reverse complement strand
AAGCATCAGAACTAGTTTTAGATGATTTAGATGATGATGATATTTTATCTGCACTTGGAGTTGAGGTAGAAGCAAATCCAATCACAGAATTAAAACATGTAAGATCAACGTCTGAAAAAAAAGCTGCTGAAGTTGTAGGCAATCGAATTAAGTGTGAAGATTTCGAGGATTACAAACATTTGTTTGAAGGAATAGATAGAGATCTAAAGCAAAAAAATAGGCACACAAATCCAATTCGGAAAGATGCAGGATTTAGTAAGACCTACATTAAAGTTGGAAATTTCTTTATTCTTGGTGGTCTTGTTGCATATGTTGCTAAAGTTTTTGATGAAACCTTTGCACCCAATGGTGATAAAGATGCGCGATTAAGATTAATTTTCTCAAACGGAACTGAAAGTAGCATGCTGCTTCGAAGTTTGCAGCGCCGATTGTATGAAGATGACACAAGCCGGATTATAACTGAGGTTGATTCAGCAGGCCCATTGTTTTCAAGCGAGACAATTGAGGGTGATGAGGCAAGTGGAACTATTTACGTGCTTAAAAGTAAGTCAAATAATCCAATGGTGGCTGAAAATAGGGAACTGGTTCACAAGATTGGTGTAACAATTACATCAATGAGGCAGCGGTTATCTGGGGCAAATCAGCAGCCTACATTTTTGATGGCTGATGTGGAAATTGTAGCTGAATATGAGTTGTATAATATTAATCGCATGAAGCTAGAAAACCTATTACACCGCATCTTTGACTCAGCACGCCTTGATATAGAAATCAAAGATCGATTTGGTAAACCTACCGTGCCTAAAGAATGGTATTTAGTTCCATTCTTTATCATCGAAGAAGCAATTGAAAAAATCAAAGACGGTACAATTTCATCTGTAATTTATAATCCTAAAACAGTTTCGTTTGAGAGCAGATAAATTTGATAATTAATAACTTTTGGGAGATACAGTCATTAGTGAAATAGACAAACATTTGATACTCAAAGCTCTTTCAGACGATGAGTATTATGATGAGACAAACGAAGAAAAATATGAGGAAAACTTCTGGGAGCTCTCAAGAGAAATAATAGATGAAATACATATGATAATATCTTTTGGTGCTCCTGATAGCTCAAAGTGGAATCATATTGTTTTCCATTACTTGGAACAGAAAGTTCTTGAGGATCTAAGTAAACGTAATGTTTTTGATGTTGATCATTCCTTAATTAAAGGTGATCACCTTACAGTTTGTATTGATAGCTTGAATTTATACTTTGAGTATGATGGTAATACATTTATTAAAAGTGAATTCCATTACAATAGTGATCATACAGTTATAGCCCAAGGATGCTTAGAATGTTCGTGGAATACTGAAATATAATTATACAAATGCACGTTTTGTGCGTTGAAAAGTTTTTGTTTCCCATTATTCTTTACTCATAGATAGCTGAAAGGTCAGTGGAAGATGAACCTTGTGTCGTGAAAAGCCAAGGGTCTGGTAGAAGCGTTAAGAGCCACAGCGGAGTTTAGATGGCCTAAAGTCTAACCAGAAAGGGTGCTGGATAAGCCCTACGAGCAGGACATAGCTGTAACCTGCAAAGCAACAGTTGTTGGTAATATAGCTTCTGATTGTTTGCGTTAAGAAAGCTGCGTTGAAAGGGGAGACCGCCCAACCGCCCCCCACCTTAATAAGGTGACGCTTATATTACCTGAGGTCTCCGATGGACTGGCTCCAGAGGAAAATTCAGCGCTAAGCCGGATGGCTTAGTGTGTCCAAAATCCCCTAGCTAAGCAAAGATCTCCAATAAACTTCACCAAAGGAAAATAACTAATAGCTAAAATAAAAGCTACCATTGTAGCAAGTTAGATAAGTGCTGATTGAACTAAGCTGAAGCTAAGAGAATACGATTTGCATCAGATGAATGATATAACTCAAGCAATTGATTGCTACAGTTTGATTAAACTAATTG
Source organism: uncultured Gammaproteobacteria bacterium (assembly GCA_913042105.1). Classification (GTDB taxonomy): domain Bacteria; phylum Pseudomonadota; class Gammaproteobacteria; order Magnimaribacterales; family Magnimaribacteraceae; genus Magnimaribacter. The sequence continues at coordinate 1,558 of CAJWIK010000115.1, read as the reverse complement.
CTTATTACTTGATCCTATAAAACGAATTAACTCCTCATGGGACCAGCCAATTCTCTTGTCAGATAATTTAATTTTATTAATTCTTTTTGCAGCAGTAATTCTTAAAAGAGTACTCTTAGAGATACCTAAGAGTTCACATGTTTCTTTGCTGTTATATACTAAACGTTTCATGCAATTTTCTCTCCTATATGAATAATATTATCTGCTTCTACTCCATCATCAGACGTCAAAACTTTTGCCCATTGTTCCATAATGTGCATTCTTTTTTCTAGATGGTTTGATTTGGCGTATATCCCTGTAACGCTACGATCTTTGTGAGTTAAAATTCGTTCAATATAAAACCGATCAATGCCATTGTCTTCAAGGTAGGTTGCTAGGCCTCTGCGTATATCGTGAAACCTCCAGTCTGTTACGACTGATAAGACATCAATCTTTTTCTTAAGCTTAGAAAATCCACTAATTGGTTTGAGACCTTTTGTAGTGGAGACAATAAATTGACCATCAGTACTTCCAAGTTTTTTAACCTGTTCTTGAGCTGTTTGGGGTAGGGGTACTAATATTCTTTGGCCTGATTTGTTTCGCAATCCATCAATTTCTAAATAAGTATTATGGACTTCCTCAATTGAAAGTCTGGCTATCACTGCCTCTCTCTGCCCAGTAAGCATTAAAAGCCTCAGGAATAGCCTATTGCCCTCTGTTAGGTGCATAGATGAATGATATATTTTGCGCATCTCAGTGAGGCTTAAAACTCGTTGTCTTGGGTTTTCCTTACAAGCCTTTGGAATGCCTAGAGCTGGGTTAGTTTCTATATATCCACGCCCTACACACCAATCAAAGAAATGCTTTAATAACCCGAGAGTTCTATTGGCCATAACTGGTGCGCGCTTTGCAATATTATCAACTAACTTAACGATTACAGCTTTTTCAATTTCGTCGATATTTAGTCTACCTATAACTGGTATGATATCTTTTACTGCACTTCTCCTGTACCCTTGTGCAGTATTTTCTTTTACCCCATTTGATATATGCATTTGGTCATATAATTCCCAAACCTCTTTTACCTTTTGTTTTTTAATTTTAGATTTTCTTTTCTCGGCCTGAGGGTCAATTCCTCTAGCAATTAGGTACCTAGCCTCATCAGCTAATTTCCTTGCCTTAGCGCTGGTAATGTTTGGCCATGTACCAAGAGATAATTTTTTCATTGACCCATGGATACGATATTGAAAACTCCAAGTTCGTTTATCATTAGGAGTAATTCGTAACTGTAATCCCTGACCAGAGGTAAGTGTAATTCGTTTTTCTTGATTACATTTTGCTTTTTTAATGGCTGCGTCTGTAAGCATATGAAGGTTTCTCTGGGGCTACAATGGGGCTACAAATATCATACCTGATTAATTGAATCATGAGAAGCACTTTTTGACTGCATATATGCAACTATATGTTTTTATTGTATATATGCAGTATGTATCTATATCATAATGTTATGTGATTTATATGGAGCAGCTGATTTGTAATCAATAGGTCCGCGGTTCGAGTCCGTGTGGGGGCACCACTTTCC
>CAJWIK010000114.1 GCA_913042105.1 uncultured Gammaproteobacteria bacterium | reverse complement strand
AAACTCCTTTCACATTAGTATCCATAACTTTATCCCACCCTTGCTCGGAATACTCATCGATTGGTTCTCCCCAGGAAGCACCAGCGTTATTGACTAAAATATCTAGATTGCCTTCTTGAGAAATCTTACCTGCAAGACTATTGATACCTTCAAGGTTTGATAGATCGGCAGGCATAGATATACACTCACCGCCATATTCTTCTTGAAGTCTTTTGGCAGTAGCATCACAAACTTCTGCTTTTCTAGAACTAATATAGACTTTTGCACCATTTGCTAAGAATCCTGCAGCTATCATCTCTCCTATACCCCTTGATCCGCCAGTTATTAAAGCCACCTTTCCTTCGATTGAAAATAAATTCTTCATATTTCTCCCTCATTGTTTAAAAATCTTAATGGCAACAGTTTAAGTGCGTAAAGGATCAAGGTAAATTATTAAATTTAAATTAAATAACAGACTAAGAATACTTATGTCATGACTTGTAATTATTACTATACTGTTAACTTATGGATTCAGAAGGAATTTTAAGAGCATTGGAGAGTATTGGTTCTACCCCAAGGAATCACTTATTCATTCAGAGCTTAAATGGAGTCTTAATAAATAAAAAAGAAGTAGATGATAAAGTTTATAACCTATGTTCTTTACTTGAGTCTAAAATTTCATTTAGTTCTGAAGATAAAATTTTACAAAATGACTGTATTTATTTAATCACCATTCCGCTGATTACCAGTCAAGGTGAAAAGAGTTTCAACGATCAATTAGGCAATCTAGAATCAACCCAGACTTTGTTAATAGATTTAAAGTATGAAGGAAATATGCTTTCGATCTTTAAGATTCAATAGATTTTCGAAACAATAGAGTCATTCGATCACTTTCACCTATTTCAAGATACTTCTCTTTATCAGTGTCTTTAAGTCTTAAGTTTGGTGGTAAAGTCCACACGCCCTTTGGATAGTCTTTCAAATCTTTTGGGTTAGCATTGATTTCCGATTTAGCTACCAATTCAAAACCATGCTTTTGAGCTATTTCTATTGCATGTGCCTCAGTCACATAGCCACTCTTTCTCATCATATCCATTGATGTTCCAGGTTTTGCTCTATGTTCAACTATCCCAAAAATACCACCTGGCTTTAAGGCTTTGTGTGTATTGGAAAAAATACTATCCATAGTTGGTCCAAGCCAATTATGAAGATTTCTAAAGGTTAAAACTGCATCAACTGTGCCCGGATCAGATAATTGTGAATCTAAATCAACTATTTCTACTCTTCCATACATAGAGTTACTTGCCATCTTTTCTTCAAAATTAGATCTACTTCTTTTGTAATAAGCCCTATCGGAATCTGCACTAAAATGCGCTGCTATGAGTGTTCCAGGATAGTGAATAAAATTAGCTAAGATTTCTGTATACCATCCTCCACCGGGTGATAGTTCTACTATAACCATGTCCGATTCAAGACCAAAGAAAGACAAAGTTTCTAGGGGATTACGTTCATTATCTCTTACGATATATTTTGATGACCTGTCATCACTTTCAACGGCTCCTTTAAGATCATGAGCAATCAAAGAATTGAAGGAAATTAATAAAGAAAAGATGAGTCCAATTTTAAAAAGTTTTTTCATAATAAAATAATATATTTAAATGGCTGTTTTTAATAGTGTAGAAATAACTCTTTCAAGTTGATCGATATTTCCACAAGGAAATACTTTGGTGCAATAAGCAGAATAGGTTTTCATAACTGAATCGCCTGTATCCCATCTATATTTTCCTTCAGGATTTAACCAAAATACTTGTTTAGCTCTCTCATTGATAGTTTTCATGAGATTTGCTTTCTCAGGACCAAAGTTGTTTCTGGCATCTCCTAATATCACTACTGTTGTTTTTTTATCAATATCATCTAAACATAGGCTGACAAAATCAGTAAGAGCTTGTCCATAATCTGTAGAACCTCCGCCATGTTTTTGAAGCGCTTTCTCTATTGCTTCATCTAGTTGAGAATCTTTAAAGTCATTAGTCACTTCTCCCAAATTAGATGAGAAAACAAATGCTCTTAGCTTAGACACAACTTCGGTTAAGCTAAATAAAAACATGAGCATGAATCTAGCATATGCACCAACAGAACCACTGACATCGCATATGACATATATTTTAGGTCTATCTACTTTCTTATAAGACCAACTCAAGTTAAACAGAATGCCTTGGTTAACCCAGTTGTCCCTTATAGTTTTTCTTATGTCTAATCTACCCTTTCGAAAGTTCTTTTTTCTTCGTGAATGAAGATTAGCTAACTTTTTAGCCATTTTTCTTACAAGGGAATGTACCTCGTGTAGATAAGATCTATCAATTTGGGCCATATTCATAGACTTGAATATCTGTTCTCTTAATTGCTCTCCAGAAACATCTCCATGGAGTAAAAACTGTTGCTGGACGTAATCTGAAACTCTTTCTCTAAGATTAGCTAACTGATTTCTAAGTTCTTGTTCGAGTTCGGAGGGTAATTCATCCTCTCGAGATGCTCCAAGTTGCATTAACTCATCTTCAAGCTTTCCAACACCCATTTTTTCTAAAATTCGTCTAGTAAAAACGGATCTTTGAGTAAAATACTTTATCTCTCTTATTTCAGCTGCTTCTGCGGCATCAGCAATCGATAACATTAAGTCACCTTGTGAACCTTCCAAGAGTTTTTTAGCTAAATCAGACTCTACATCACCTATATCATTTAACTGATTGGTATCTAGTGGAATTTGTTGCTTAATTTCATCTGCAAAGAAATCATCAAAACATATTTCGAATTTCTTTTTTTCATCTGGAGTTTTCGGCAAAACTATAGATAAAGTTCTCTTTAATAGCTCTTTATCTTCATATCCAACATTATTGACTACTGTTACAGCATCAATAGTTTCAGCAGGAGAAACTCTGACATTTGAGTTTCTTAGAGCTTTTACAAAATCAGTTAATACTTTTTCCATCAGATGTTTCTGTCGCTAATGAAACTAGAGACGGTATTTCTTTTTTAACTATTTCAATATCTTGTTGATGTTTGAGTAAAACATTCAAGGTGTCTTCTGCTAATTTAGCATCTAGCTCTTCAGAGTTCAGAAGAATTACTGTTTTTGCCCAATCTATAGTCTCGCTGATAGCAGGTAATTTCTTAAGATCCAATTGTCTTATTCCTTGAACAAAATTTACTAGCTGTATTTGAAGAGCTTCTGATATTTCAGGCACTCTAGCTTGGATAATTTGTCTTTCAAGTTTTGCTTCAGGAAACGGAATATAAAGATGAAGACATCTTCTCTTGAGGGCATCTCCTATTTCTCTACTATTATTACTAGTAAGCATCACAAGTGGCTTTACTTCTGCTTTTCTTACACCTAGCTCAGGAATTGAAATCTGAAATTCCGATAAAATTTCTAAAAGTAAGGCTTCAAACTCTTCGTCAGATTTATCAACTTCATCAATCAGGAGAACTGCTCCTGTTTTTGATGTTAGGGCTTCGAGCAATGGTCTAGTTTCTAAGAAATCT
>CAJWIK010000113.1 GCA_913042105.1 uncultured Gammaproteobacteria bacterium | reverse complement strand
TCTTCCTGATCCATCTTATTAACAAGTTCGGTACTAGAAAATTGACTTGTAATTTTATTGATTATCTCTGTTAACTCTTGTTTGTGGATAACTCGAGAAATAATATTATTAAATTTCTCTTTTGTATGGAGATCTAAATCAAATAACGAACAAAACTTAGAAAAGATTTCATCATTGGCAATCAAAATTAAAACCGCATAACCATCTTTTGTTTTATACACTTCAAATAGATCAGCAAGCTCTCCTATATTTACCCCTCCTTCCTCGAATGTATGGTTCATCATAATATCCGGCCAATTGTAATAAAGGGCTGCCTCTAGCATTGAAATAGGTAGATATTGACCTCCTTCACCTCTTTCTCTTTGAAATAAAGCAGCAGATATTGCTTGTGCACTAGTCATACCGGTTACCTTATCGTAAATGATAGTTCTTAAGAGTTCGGGAGAATTACTACTTTGAGCGTTTGGAATGCCTACAGTTCCTTGAATTAATGGATCATAAACTTTCTTTTCTTTGTATGGTCCTGATTGACCATAGCCTGATATAGAGCAATAAATAAGATCCGGTTTTATTTGCTTTAAAGAATCGTAATCAATACCAAGTTTTTTAACAATTCCAGGACGATAATTCTCAATCAAAACATCAGCAGTAGAAACTAATTTTTTGAAAACTTCTAAATCTTCATCATTTTTAAAATCGAGGCATATACATTTTTTGTTTCTGTTCAGAGTTGAGAACATTGCTCCCATTCCATCTTTAATGGTTCCCATGAATCTAGCCAGGTCCCCTATTCCAGGTGGTTCAATTTTTATGACATCCGCTCCCTGATCAGCCAACATCATCCCTGCATATGGTCCAGAGACAGTTGAAGTTAGTTCAAGAACTCTTATGCCTTTATATGGTCCACTCATATCTCCCCTCCCCTAATAAAATTAGTCCTTTATAATAGACATCATCATGTCATACATTCAAGAACAATTTTTTGATATTGGAGCAAACTTAACACATAAATCTTTTGAGAGTGATCTTGAAGAAGTTTTATTTGAAGCAAAAGAAATTGGCGTTAAGAGAATGTCTATTACAGGAAGTTGCTTAGAAGATTCCATTCAAGCCGCAGAAATGGCAGAGAGATTTCCTGAGATGTGTATTTCGACTGCCGGCATACATCCGCATAATGCAAAAGAATATAGTCCTGAAATGTTTTCGGAAATAAAAGCTCTACTCAAGAAAGAGCCAGTCAAATGTATAGGTGAAACAGGATTAGACTTTAATAGAAATTTTTCTACTCCCGAACAACAGCAATTAAGTTTTGAGGCACACTTAGAATTATCTATAGATGGAAATATTCCTTTATTTTTACACGAGCGAGATGCTCATGAAAAGTTTGTAGAAATTACCTCTGCTTACATCCAACAAATGCCTAAAAGTGTAGTCCACTGCTTTACGGGCAGCAAAGAAGCTTTAATGAAATATCTTGATATGGGTTTTTATATAGGAATAACAGGTTGGGTCTGTGATGAAAGAAGAGGAACACACCTGAAGGAGCTAATTCCACTTATTCCGCTTGAAAGGTTAATGATAGAAACGGATTCTCCCTATCTACTTCCGAGAGACATGAAGTTAGATAACTCTACAAGGAATGAACCAAAATATCTTCCACATATAGCAAATAAGATTTCCGAAATTAGAAATGAAAGCAAAGAATTAATTTATTCATCTATCTATATGAATTCACTAGATTTTTTTGATATATCAATCTAGAAAATCTTTAATTCCTTCTATGTCGAATGGCCAAAGCAGCTCTCTTTCTCTTTGAAGAAGTACAGGAATTTTATCCCAGTATTTGTCGAGATACTTTCTCTTAGCATAGATATCAACCTCGTCAAAAGTAATGTCATCGTGGCTAAATTCAGAGAGTAAAGATCTAGCCTGATCACATAAGTGACAATCTTTTCCAGTTAATAAAGTCAGTCCTTTCAAACTACCGAACCAGAAGACATGAGACTATTCATCTCTTCCTCATTAAGATCAAGTGTTTCCAATATTTCTTTGGAATGTTCTCCTGCCAACGCAGGCGGCAAAGTAATCTCATTTATTGTTCTATCAAATCTTGGTGCAGGTGCAGGCTGAGTTATACCTTCTAGCTCTATAAAAGTCTTTCTTGCAACATTATGTGGATGTTTTGGTGCTTCACTCATATCTAAAACAGGAGCAAAACATACATCTGTTCCCTCCATGAGTTCAGACCACTCATCTCTAGTTTTAGTTATAAAAACTTTCTTTATGAGTTCCTTCTTTTCATTCCAAGTGTCTCTCTTCATTTGATCTCCAAAATCATCCTGAGATAGACCTGCTTTTTCACAAAGCAGAGCATAGAATTGAGGTTCAATTGACCCTATAGATACAAATTTTCCATCTTTACATTCATACGTATCGTAAAAATGTGCGGCTCCATCAAGTAAATTTGTCTGTCTTTCTAAATTCCAAAATCCTGATTGGTGCATGGAGTACATCATCGTCATAAGAAGAGAAGAACCATCAGTCATGGCGGCATCTATAACTTGACCCTTCCCTGAGGTTTTTGTTTCCAATAAAGCAGCCACAACTCCTAATGCCAAAAGCATTCCTCCTCCTCCAAAATCTCCTATTAGATTTAAAGGCGGAACTGGTGGTGAATCTGTTCTTCCTATAGCGGCAAGAGCACCTGATATAGAGATATAGTTGATGTCATGACCAGCTGCATTAGCCAAAGGGCCTGTCTGACCCCATCCCGTCATTCTTCCGTAGACTATCTTTTCATTTCTTTTTTGACAAACATCAGGCCCGAGCCCCAATCTTTCCATCACACCTGGTCTAAATCCTTCAAAAACAGCATCAGCACTCTCTATAAGCTTTAAAACGACTTCAACGCCCTGTTCAGATTTAAGATCAACAGCTATAGACTTTTTGCCTCTATTTGCGGGCTCCTGCCTTGATCCTGTTCCTGCTGCCGAAGCTCTATCCACTCTTATAACTTCAGCACCCAGATCAGCTAAAATCATTCCACAAAAAGGGCCAGGACCAATGCCTGCCATTTCTATAATCTTCAATCCATTTAAAGGTCCCATATTTTTCTCCTATAATTTTTCTTTACCCAACGGCTTAAATGTAAGAATCAGTTGCGGCAATAATGTTAACGCACCTAATAATGCCATAACCATTGCAAGTGATACAAAAAATCCAAAATAGACACTTGGATTAAAGTTTGAAGTAGCAAAAACTAAGAACCCTAAAATAATTGTCAGAGAGGTATAAAACATAGCTCTACCGATAGTTTTATGACTATTTTGCATGGATACTTGATAATTATTTGAGCGACTAAACTCTTTCTTAAACCTATGAATGTAATGAATAGTGTTATCCACTGCCATCCCTACACTGATAGCAGCAACAGTAATTGTCATGATGTCTAAAGGAACAGAAAAAAGTCCCATTGATCCCAGCACTACACTTGCCGCAAGTAAATTTGGAATTATTCCAATAATTGACAAGTAGAGAGATCTAAACAGAATTAAGAACATTATGAAGATAATGCTAAA
>CAJWIK010000112.1 GCA_913042105.1 uncultured Gammaproteobacteria bacterium | reverse complement strand
AGGGGCGGTTCAATTGAAAGTATAGACGCAAGTAGGATTGTTGTTAGAGTTAATGAGAAAGAAATCCAAGCTGGTGATTCAGGTGTAGATATATATAACCTGATTAAGTACACCCGTTCCAATCAAAATACATGCATAAATCAAAGGCCTATAGTCTCACAAGGAGATAAGATAAATAAAAATGATATTTTGGCTGATGGACCTTCAATAGATCTCGGAGAGTTATCTCTCGGACAAAATGTGAGGATAGCTTTCATGCCTTGGCATGGTTACAATTTTGAAGATTCAATTTTAATTTCTGACAGACTCGTTAGGGATGATAAATTTACAAGTATTCACATTCAAGAATTAACCTGTGTTGCTAGAGATACGAAGTTAGGACCCGAAGAAATATCTGGTGATATTCCTAATGTTGGTGACAATGCTCTTTCTAAGCTTGATGAATTTGGAATAGTTTATATCGGTGCAGAAGTTAAAGCCGGTGATATCTTGGTCGGTAAAGTTACTCCTAAAGGCGAGACTCAATTAAGCCCTGAAGAAAAACTTCTAAGAGCTATTTTTGGAGAAAAAGCTTCTGATGTAAAAGATAGTTCACTACGTGTCTCTTCCGGAGCTGATGGAACGGTCATTGATGTCCATGTATTTACTAGGGATGGGATTGAAAAAGATGGTAGAGCAGAGTCAATTGAAGCATCTCAATTATCAGAAATTCAAAAGGATATTAAAGATGAATTAAAAATATTAGAACAAGCTGCCTTATCAAGACTAGAAAACCTTTTAGTGGGCAAGAAAGTTGCATCAGGAAAGGGTCTAAAAAAAGGATCTACAATTAAGTTATCTGATTTAGAGGAAATAGATAAAGATGATTGGTTCAAGATCAGAGTTGATAATGAGGCTTCAAATAAACAAATAGAGAATATATCTAAAAGCTTGAAAGAGTATAAGGAAGACCTCGAGGTATTATTTGGAAAGAAAAGATCGAAAGTTACTGATGGAGATGATCTAGCACCTGGTGTTTTAAAAATAGTTAAAGTTTACTTGGCTATTAAAAGAAGAATTCAGCCTGGTGACAAATTAGCTGGAAGACATGGAAATAAAGGTGTTATCTCAGTGATTATGCCTGAAGAGGATATGCCATATGACGAGAACGGAGAGCCGGTTGATATTGTATTAAATCCTTTAGGAGTTCCGTCTCGTATGAACGTAGGACAGGTTCTTGAAACTCATCTAGGGTGGGCTGCAAAAGAGTTAGGTACAAAGATAGGTCGTATGATCGATTCCGAAGCGAGAGCATCCGAGATCAGAGGTTTCTTATCTGATATTTATGAAAAAGATGGATCTCAGGATTTGAGTTCTTTGAAGGATAATGAAATCCTAGATTTGGCAGAAAACTTAAGAGAAGGAGTTCCAATGGCTACTCCTGTCTTTGATGGAGCCAAAGAATCTGAAGTAAAAGCTATGCTTGAATTAGCTGGCTTACCTGCTAGTGGGCAAACACAATTGTTTGACGGAAGAACTGGAGAGAAATTTGATCGTAAAACAACTCTAGGTTACATGTATATCCTCAAATTGAACCATTTAATTGAAGATAAGATGCATGCTAGATCAACTGGAAGCTATAGTCTGGTTACTCAACAACCTCTCGGAGGCAAGGCGCAGTTTGGAGGTCAGAGATTTGGTGAAATGGAGGTTTGGGCATTAGAAGCTTATGGTGCTGCTCATACTTTACAGGAAATGCTGACAGTGAAGTCTGATGATGTTGCCGGTAGAACTAAGGTTTATAAGAATCTAGTTGACGGTAATTTTGAAATGGAAACAGGTGTTCCTGAATCATTTAATGTTCTTACAAAAGAAATTAGATCATTAGGAATAGATTTAGAATTAGAACAGATTGACTAGGAGAAAAACTTGAAAGATTTAGTAGATTTATTAAAACAACAAGGCCATGGAGTTGAATATAACTCAATTAGGGCCGGCTTGGCGTCTCCTCAACAGATCAGATCTTGGTCATATGGCGAGGTAAAAAAGCCAGAGACTATAAATTACAGAACCTTTAAACCAGAGAGAGATGGTCTTTTCTGCTCAAAGATATTTGGTCCAATTAAAGATTACGAATGTATTTGTGGAAAATACAAAAGAATGAAACACAGAGGTGTTGTCTGCGAAAAATGTGGAGTAGAAGTAACCTTATCGAAGGTTAGACGAGAAAGGATGGGGCATATAGAGCTTGCAGCTCCTGTAGCTCATATTTGGTTTTTAAAATCTTTACCTTCCAGATTGGCACTTGCACTAGACCTTACGCTCAAAGATCTTGAAAGAGTCCTTTATTTTGAATCTTTTATAGTAATGGAACCTGGTATGACTGACCTTGAAGTGGGCCAGCTTTTAACAGACGAAGAATACTATGAAGCATTAGAGACTTGGGGCGATGAATTTGAAGCAGGAATGGGAGCTGAGTCTATACAAACTCTTCTGAAAGATTTAGACCTAGAAGCTGCTATTAAAGACATACAAGAGGAAATGCCTCTAACTAAATCAGAGGCTAAGCTCAAAAAATATGCTAAAAGACTCAAGTTACTTAAGTCTTTCAATGAATCAGGAAATAGACCTGAATGGATGGTACTAGAAGTTTTACCTATCTTACCGCCAGATCTTAGGCCATTGGTTCCACTAGAAGGAGGCAGGTTTGCCACTTCAGATCTTAATGATCTCTACAGAAGAGTCATTAATAGAAATAACAGACTTAAGAGGCTTCTTGACTTGAATGCGCCAGATATTATTACTCGTAATGAAAAAAGAATGTTGCAAGAATCAGTCGATGCTCTTTTAGACAACGGAAGAAGAGGCAGAGCTGTTACAGGTTCAAATAAAAGACCTCTAAAATCTTTAGCAGACATGATCAAAGGCAAGCAGGGAAGATTTAGGCAAAATCTTCTTGGAAAAAGAGTAGATTACTCGGGTCGTTCAGTAATAGTTGTAGGTCCAACCTTAAAGCTTCATCAATGTGGTCTTCCTAAAAAAATGGCTCTTGAATTATTCAAGCCTTTTGTATTCGGAAAGTTACAACAACTAGAACTAGCAAATACTATCAAACTAGCTAAAAGAATGGTTGATAGAGAAGAACCAGAGGTATGGGATATTTTGGATGAAGTGATTAGAGAGCATCCTGTCATGCTAAACCGTGCACCTACTCTTCACAGGTTAGGTATACAAGCTTTTGAGCCAGTTCTTGTAGAAGGCAAGGCAATCCAATTACACCCCTTAGTATGTAAGGCTTATAACGCTGACTTTGATGGCGATCAAATGGCAGTTCATGTTCCTCTTACTTTAGAAGCTCAACTAGAGTGTAGAGCTTTAATGATGGCAACGAATAATATTCTTTCTCCGTCAAATGGAAAGCCAATTATTGATCCTTCCCAAGACGTAGTCTTAGGACTTTACTATGCATCCAGAGAAAAAATAAATGATTTAGGTGAAGGGCGAATAATGTCTTCTCCAGATGAAGTAAACAGAGCTTACTATTCTGGAACTGTTGGATTACAAGCTAAAATTAAAGTAAGACTTAAGCCCAATAAATTAGATGATGAGCCTTTACAAATAGTTGAAACAACAACTG
>CAJWIK010000111.1 GCA_913042105.1 uncultured Gammaproteobacteria bacterium | reverse complement strand
ACATATCGAACACCAGTCCGGTGAGAAAATTTCTAATAATATTAGTCTTTTCGAGATGTTAAAAAGGCCTAAAGTGTTCCATTCCCACCTTCCCCAGGGCCCTAATGAACTACCAACAAACGTAATCGATGAAATAGAGGCCTCCGTTAAATATGAAGGCTATATAAAGAGACAGAAGGCGGACATAGACAAACTACAGAGAAACGAAAATACACCGATCCCCGAAACCATTGATTATAAGAATGTCGTTGGATTATCCAATGAAGTTAAACAGAAATTATCAGAAGCACGGCCTGAGAGTCTTGCGAGAGCATCTCGAGTGCCAGGAATTACTCCTGCAGCCATATCACTATTAATGGTACATATTAAAAAAGGAAGAAGGTTAGTTGGATAACGATCAACAAAAAGCAATTATAGAATTTCAGTCACAGTTGATTTCGTGGAATAAAACACACAACCTCATTTCCAAAAACCAAGCAAAAAACATCAAAGAGCATGTTGATGATTCCCTGCTTGTTGGACCACACTTATCTAATGACATTGTAGATCTCGGAAGTGGAGGCGGTCTTCCTGGAATACCCCTGGCAATAGCTTACCCAGAAAAAAATATCTATTTAGTAGAGAGTAATACCAAAAAATCTTCTTTTTTACTTAACGCAACATCACGTTTAAATCTTGAAAACACAACTGTTATAAACAAAAGATTAGAAGACATCGATCCCGCTAAGCTTCCTAAGTCTTACGATATTGTTTGCAGGGCAGTGGGGAGCTCAAGCTCAATCATAGAAATTTCCAAAAAACATTTAGAACATAGTGACGTAAAACTGAAATTAATGAAAACACTTGAGCAATTCAACGAGGAGATAATACCTGCCAACTATAAAGTAAAAGAAATTCATAAATTTCCCTCGAAAGCGAAGGACAAGACGCATATCTTGGTTACAATAGAAGTCGAACGATAAAATGGTCAATACACTAGTAGTAGCAAATCAAAAAGGTGGAGTAGGTAAGACAACTACTGCTCTTAACCTAGCCGCTTCTTTGTGTGCAATGAAGAGAAAAGTATTATTAGTTGACCTGGATCCGCAAGCCAATGCCACCACAGGATCTGGAGTAAAAAAATGTGATCAAACAGAAGGATCAGCCGCAGCCTTAATGGGAACAGATGGAACCGTCGTATTTAAAACAGATCTTGGTTATGACTTAATGCCCTCCGGGTCCGAGCTTATAGCTGCTGAATCCTACCTTCGAGGAGAGGGTGACAAAGAAAGAGCCCTCTTAAATTATTTGGCAAAAATAGAGCAAAATTATGATTACATAATTATTGATTGCCCACCATCGTTGAATTTATTGACCTTGAATGGCCTGAGGGCCGCAAAAGATCTCTTGGTTCCTATGCAGTGTGAATATTTTGCACTGGAAGGACTTGCAGGTCTCTTAGAGACAGTTAACCAGCTTAACGACAGTACAGGGCATAACCTAAAATTAAAGGCAGTTGTTAGGACGATGTTTGATCCTAGAAACAAGCTTGGACAACAAGTGACAGGAGAATTGCAAAAACATTTTTCCGGTGAGCTTTATGCAACTGTCATTCCTAGAAATGTTAAATTAGCAGAAGCACCGAGTTTTGGAAAATCTGCTCTATCTTATGAACCCAATGCCAAAGGTTCATTGGCTTATTTGGCCCTCGCGGGAGAGCTTATTGGTAAAATGGAAGAACAATATACAGACACGAGCTATGAGCAAAGATAAATCTAGTTTAGGAACTGGCCTCGATTCTCTTTTGGGTGAGAGGCCTAAAGTTGACGGTCTAGCCGTAACTCAAATATCACTTGATGACTTGGCCCCTGGTCAATATCAGCCAAGAACGAAAATGCACAAATCAACCCTAGAAGAGCTATCACAAAGCATTAAAGAGCAGGGCGTTCTTCAGCCCTTAGTTGTAAGACGCTTAGCTTCTGGTAGATTTGAGATAGTAGTAGGCGAGAGACGTTGGCGTGCTGCCCAATTAGCAGGACTTGCAACTGTTCCAGCAATTATAAGAGACCTAAATAATGATGAAACGGCAAAAATAGCTCTAATTGAAAACCTACAAAGAGAAGACTTAAATGCACTCGATCAGGCTAGAGGCCTCTTAAGGCTTCAAAGAGAATTTAATCTTTCCCAAGAAGAACTGGCTGGCTCTGTCGGAAAATCTCGCTCGGCAGTTACCAACTTACTAAGGTTGTTAAATTTATCGCCTGAAGTTCAAGAGCTCTTAGCAGAAGGGAAGATTGAAATGGGACATGCCAGATCTCTTTTGACTCTTGAGGTGGAAGATCAATTGCAAATTGCCAAACAGGTCGTTGCTGAATCTCTTTCAGTAAGGGAATGCGAGGCTTTGGCTAGAAATTTAGGTGGAGCAAAGCAAACAAAGACTAAGACTGAAAAACCAAGAGATCCGAACACTATAATTTTAGAGAGAGAACTCTCCGATGTTCTTGGCACCTCGGTAGAAATATTGCACAACAACAAAGGCAAGGGCAAGCTTGTCATAAACTTCAAAAGTTTAGATGCACTCCAAGGCGTTCTAGAAAAAATAAAATCTTAAAAAAATTTAAATTTTTGCTTTCACTAAAGCCTTAGGGTCACTATAATTGCCGCGCCCAATAAAATCCTGATGGCTAGTAAAGAACTAAACTCGACAGACTACATTGAACATCATCTTACCAACTTAACGTATGGTATGTGTCCTGATGGGACATGGAGTTTCGCTGAGGTTCACGGAAAAAGCCAAGTTGGTGGAACAGAAGCAAGTTGCCAAATTTCAGAAATGGGATTCTGGGCCTTTCAAGTTGATACTTTGCTCATGTCTTTTCTCCTTGGAACATGCATGATTGCGGTATTTAGAAGGATTGCTAAAAACGCTACATCCAAACAACCATCAAGATCCCAAAACATTTTTGAGTATCTCGTAACCTTTGTCAGAGATCAGGTAACAGAAAACTTTACGGCTTCAAAAAATCCACTCATGGGCCCCTTGGCTCTTACTATCTTCACTTGGGTCTTATTAATGAACTTAATGGATCTTTTGCCAATTGACCTAGTGCCTTGGATTTTGAATGGATTCACTGCACCAGGAGCGGAGGGTGGAGCAATTCACTACTTCAAGGTTTTACCGGTTGCAGATATTAATGCACCTATCGGCATGGCATTAGGGGTTCTAATTCTTATTCACTACTACAGTATTAAAAATAAAGGGCTTGGTGGATTTTTGGCAGAACTAACATTTCAGCCCTACGGTAAATGGATGGCACCAGTAAATATAATATTTGAAATCCCAGGTTTTTATGCCAAACAGCTCGCTTTGGGCTTAAGACTTTATGGTAATTTGTTTGCTGGAGAAATGATCTTTATATTAATCGCTTTATTTTTTAGCGGTTTCTTTGATTCCTTTACAGGAGTCTTAACTGGCGTAGCCGGACTGGCCCTCAACTTTATTTGGGCTGTATTTCATATACTTGTGGTTGTACTGCAAGCATTTTTATTCATGGTTCTAACACTTGTTTACTTACAACAGGCACATGAACATCATTAACGATTTTTACTAAAGGAGACTAAAATGGAAGAAGCAGAAGCAA
>CAJWIK010000110.1 GCA_913042105.1 uncultured Gammaproteobacteria bacterium | reverse complement strand
TAGATTGGGTGGCTTATGCTATTGGTATATCAGCGGTATTTATTCAAATTATCTCTGATCAGCAAATGTATAACTTTAGACGGACATTAACTGAGCCTCAAACAATGC
Source organism: uncultured Gammaproteobacteria bacterium (assembly GCA_913042105.1). Classification (GTDB taxonomy): domain Bacteria; phylum Pseudomonadota; class Gammaproteobacteria; order Magnimaribacterales; family Magnimaribacteraceae; genus Magnimaribacter. The sequence continues at coordinate 3,515 of CAJWIK010000110.1, read as the reverse complement.
AATCAGGGCTATGGTTTTATTCACGTCATCCTAATTATCTTGGTGAAATACTCTTTTGGTTTAGTTTCTTTATTTTCTCTTTATCTAACGGTTTATCAGCCTCATGGTTGATTATTGGCACAATTACTATGTATGCATTGGTTGCGATTACTTCTGTTGCGATGATGGATAGTAGATCTTTGCAAAGACGTCATGATTTTAAAGCTTACATGGATACGACGCCTGCAATATTCTTTAACTTTTTTAAGAGGAAAGCCTAATGCGTTATTTTTTTAGCTTACTAACTTCATTGTTTCTGATTTTACCAATTAGCTCGGGAGAACTGGCCTCTGCTTTGGATCAAAATCTAAGTGGTGTGATGACCAAGGTCACTGATTGGAGGCATCATTTTCACCAATACCCAGAGCTATCTAATAGGGAGTTTAAAACGCAAAAATCTATCAGTGAAGCTCTTATTGAAATGGGTCTCGAGCCAAATACCTCATTTGGTAAAACTGGAGTAACTGCATTTATAAGAGGCCAAAATCCAGGGCCTTTAATTGCATTAAGAGCAGATATTGATGGGTTGCCTGTGACTGAAAAATTGAATCTTCCATTTTCATCAAAAGAAAGAACTAACTATCAGGGCAATGATGTTGGAATTATGCATGCGTGTGGCCACGATGCTCATATAGCAACTCTTTTGGGTGTTGCCAGCTTTCTGTCACAAAATACTGACAAACTTGATGGCGATATTCTATTAATCTTTCAACCAGCAGAAGAGGGCGCACCTGAAGGAGAAGAGGGAGGGGCTGAATTAATGTTAAAAGAAGGGCTCTTTGAAGCTGAAAAACCAGATGCTATTTTTGGTATGCATGTTTCCAATGCCAAACATGGACAACTTTGGACAAGACCAGGGCCAATTATGGCCTCCGCAGAAGCTTTTAGGATTATAGTTGAGGGCAAACAAACGCATGGATCGCGTCCATGGAATGGTGTCGATCCTATTGTTGCTGCCTCTGATATCGTTACTACTTTGCAAACTATTGTTAGCAGAAGACTAAATCTTCTTGATAGCCAAGCTGTAGTGACCGTAGGCATCATGAAAGGCGGCACCAGAAATAACATTATTCCATCAAGTGCTTATTTAGAAGGAACTATTAGAACGTTTAAAGACTCTTATGCAGATCAAATTAGAGATGAAATATCTGTTATTGCTAATAATATTGCTGCTGCTCATCATGCCAAAGCTAATATCGAGTTCAAAGTCTATGGTGGCTATCCAGTAACCTATAACGATATTGAGCTAGTAGATAAGTATGCATCTTCTCTATCTAGAGCAGCTGATGGTAATTATTATGAGGCTAAGGTTCCAAGGACAGGCGCTGAGGACTTCTCATTCTTTGCCCAGCAAGTGCCAGGAATGTTCTTTTTCTTGGGAGTTAATTCACCTGGAGTAGAAGATTCTCCTACGAATCATTCACCATATTTTTATGTTGATGATTCAGCCCTTACAAACGGCTTGAAAGCTTTTGTGAATCTAGTGGAAGATTTTTCCAAAGACTATAATTTAGATAATTAGTATTAGCAAAAATTAATTTAACCTAAATCCTTTGTTACTTTGCTATGTATATTTTCTGTTATGAACTTTAGCAACAAGATTGGCTAAATGAGGATTAAATTTATCTGGAAATGCCTCCTCAATAGTTTGTTCGTGATCAACAAAGTTTAAGATGCCCTCTTTATAGCTAGGTCGAGCTTGTAGATTTTTCCAATAGCTTGATATCTTAGGAAATGCATCCATCTGAAGAACTGGGCCTAAGCCAAGCTCCTCCAATCTATTGAAACAGCACATTAGATTAATATCTGCATGACCAAAGTCATCAAATAAAAACCCTTGATCGGATAACTTATTCTCAATTTCAAATAAGCCATTAACAAAGGATTCATAGGCCAAAGGACCAATCTTATTTTTTATAGATAAAAAATACATCATAATAAAAACAACTTTCCTCTCCCTTCTGGGGTGATTGAAAATGATATTTAAAATTGTTTTTAGGCTAAGTTTTTTAATAAGGACTTCAATTAAACCGGTTGAGAAGAGTGGTATTGATGTTCCAAAACTTTGCCCAAGTTTTACGCTTTCATCAATCGTTGTGTTGTAGACCCATTTTCTTAAGGTTTCTTTTTTTTTGGGATCTAAAGGCCACAAATTTATTGCATTATTTCCTTGATACTCATCTAATCTCTCAATAATGTAGGCACTATCTCTTACGAACTCATTGTTTATTTTAAGAACAGGTACGACACCTGTTGGATTAATCTCTTTTAGAAAGTCTTCGCTAATGTTCTCTGCCTCATCGTGCTGATCACAGAGTTTGATTACCTTGTGATCATACTCAAGCCCTTTTTCATGAAGGGCTACTCTTACCATTTGACTGCAAAGCGACCACTTTGCATGATACAAAAGAAGATTGGGCCTGCTCATTGCTTCATATTACTCAATGTAATGTGTCTCAACTAATTACTAATCGTCGTTAGCAGGCATTTTACCTTTAAGAAACTCTGGTATGTGTGATACGTTACTATGATCTGCAATTCTTAAGCATTGATTTTCTATGGTTCCAATGCCCTTGATAGTTGTTGACACCATATCGCCATCCTTTAAACACTTACCTTGAGTTGCGCCAACACCAGCAGGCGTTCCTGTAAAAATTAAATCTCCAGGCTCTAAAGTGATAAATTCTGATACATAAGAGATGATATATGGGATATCAAAGATTAAGTCATTGGTATTATCTTTTTGTCTTAATTCACCATTAACTGAGCACTCTAATTCCAAAGAGTTTGGATCTTCAAATTCATCTGGAGAAACTAAAATTGGTCCTATTGGCCCAAAGGTATCAAATGATTTACCAAGATTAAACTGTGGAGGTGTAGCATGAAATTGAACCGCTCTATCTGATATATCCTGACCAACTGTAAGTCCTGCAACATGATCCCAGGCGTTTTCTTTTGATATGTTTTTACCTTCTTTGCCAATTACTGCTACTAATTCTGCTTCGTAGTCGACAAGATCACTTCTCATTTCTATGTTTTCAAATGGCCCAACAATACATGAAGTGTGCTTTGTAAATATCATAGGGAAGAGTGGAATTTCCATTCCTGATTCTTCGGCATGGTTTTTATAATTTAGTCCAACAGCAAAACAATTTCTTGAATTAGTTATCGGTGCTCCCATGCTCTCATTCGTGATTGTTCCTGAGGGTTCAAAATCATCGATCTGAGTGTATAGCTTTGATAGAGCATCTAATGAATTTATTGATTGCGAGGGATCATTTGAGAGCGCTCCATTTGAAATATCGGATAGCTCATAATAGCTTTCATTTTTGATTAACGCTGCGTTTCCATTTACATTACCTAACTTAAAACCCATGTTTTCTCTCCTTAAAAGTAGCTTAACTAAGTGATTTTAGCGATGGGACCATGAACACAGATAAGGGGGTCTGCATTCATGGTCCAAAGAAACCTTAACA
>CAJWIK010000109.1 GCA_913042105.1 uncultured Gammaproteobacteria bacterium | reverse complement strand
AAAAAATAGAGAAAAACTAGAAGAGTTAGCAGTTAAATTGCACATAGAAGATCATAAAGAGTTGCCCAATGGAAAATTACAATTTGAGATTTTTGAGAAAGTAGTGGAAGAAGGCCTGATAGAGCCCACTTTTATTACAGGCTATCCGACTGAGATTTCACCGTTGTCTAGAAAATCTGATGTTGACCCTGACTTTGTAGACAGATTTGAACTATTTATAGGTGGAAGAGAGATAGCGAATGGTTTTTCGGAGCTTAACGATCCTGATGATCAAGCTGAGAGATTTAAAAAACAAGTAGAACAGAAAGCTTCAGGAGATGAAGAAGCTATGGAATTTGATTCCGATTACGTGGAGGCGCTTGAATACGGACTGCCGCCTTGTGCTGGAGTAGGGATTGGGATAGATAGGTTGGTAATGCTCTTTACCGGTGCCCCATCTATCCGAGATGTATTGCTGTTCCCTCAATTAAAGAACAAGGAATAGAGATTATCCCAATAAACCTTTTACGGCTTCCTTTTCTGAAAGCAATTCTTCAGTAGTAGTATCAATTTTTGCTTGAGCAAAATCATTGATTTCTATGCCTTGTATGATTTCTACTTCTCCATTTTCTGTAGTTCTTAGTGGGTATCCAAATATAAGACCTTCAGGAACCCCGTAACTTCCATCGCTGGCAATAGCTGCACTAAAGCAGTCACCACTAGCAGTAGGGCTCTCTACAGCCTTAACAGTATCAATTGCTGCATTAGCAGCTGAGGCAGCTGATGAAGCGCCTCTTGCATCTATAACTGCTTTGCCTCTTTGTTGCACTAGAGGGAGGTAGTCGTTCTCTATCCAATTAGTATCATTGATGACTTCTACAGCACTTACACCATCAATCTTTGCGTTGTAAGGATCTGGATACATAGTAGGACTGTGATTGCCCCAAATCGCCATATTGGTAACCGAAGAGATTTCTACTCCAGCTTTTGCAGCAAGTTGAGCTTTTGCTCTGTTCGCATCGAGAGCAGTCATTGCAAACCATTTTTGGCTTGGGTTATTGGCTTGATTTTTACCTATTAAAGCATTGGTATTAGCAGGATTGCCCACAACCAATATTTTAGCATCCGATTTAGCCAGTTCTCCAATAGCTGAACCTTGAGCAGTAAAAATTCCTCCATTAATTTTTAATAAATCACTTCTTTCTTCAATTTTCTTTCCATCTATAACTATGCCTCTTGGTATGCTTCCAACCAAAAGTACCCAGTCAGCATCTTTAACTCCTTCTCTGATATCTGACGTAGCGACCAATTCTCCAGTTTGTTTAAAACCGCAGTCAATAAGCTCCATTATTGTGCCTTCAAGTTTATCTACAACTTGAGGAATCTCTATCAAACGAAGATTTACCTTGGTTTCTTCACCAAAAGTTTCTCCGCTAATGAGTCTTGGTAATAGTGAATATGCTATTTGTCCAGCACCACCGGTAACGGCTACGTTTATTTCTTTCATTCTTTTCTCCTTATTAGTTGGGTGTAAATATATTTTTCTTTCCATTAAATGAAACAGTTCCTCTAGTACCGAGCATTTCTTCTTGAATCATCTTATTTAAGATAACAGGATCTTTTTCGGTATTGGATATGAAGCGAGTTCCATCTTCTAGTCTTCCTATAACAATTGCTTTAGCAGGTCCTTCCCTGGAATGAACCACCGTATAGGTTTCGATGATTGCTTCTCCTTCTGGAGTTTCAGTAAAGTTCGGTTTGTTCGTGTTATTAATTTTTTCTTGTATGTTGGTTGTGTCAACAACTTGATCCCATTCCCCTTCAAATGGTTTAGTAGAAAATATGCCGGCACCGTGCTTGGTTAGATACCATCCATTTGATGTAACTAGACCAAAGGTATTTGGTTTTTTTCTTAATTCTTCCATCATGCTTGCCATGGAATGCAGAACGTAAGCATTACCAGGGCCTCCGAAGTAAGGGAGACCTCCAGTCACAGTAAGCCCTCTTGGATCATCAGGCGATATACCCAGTTCATTGATAGCAATCTGCACTGCAGAAGGAAAGCAGGAATAAATATCTAAGAAATCCATGTCCTCTTGAGTAGTACCCGATAAATCAAATACAGAATCTGTGCAAGCTTTAATAGCGGGAGAAGAATGATAATCAGCTCGTTCCGATAAGTAAAAAATTTCATTTAGACAAGCTCCTGCATGCATAAATACCCATTTTGATTCAGGTACTCCCATCTCTCTAGCTTTCTTTACAGACATCATTACAAGAGCACTCGATTGATTTACTCTCATGACGGAATTCATGTATTTTGTGTAAGGAAAACCAATGAGTCGGTTTTCTGGTTTTATATCGGTGATGTCTTCTGCAGATCTGTAAGTAGGAAACCAAGCGTATTCATTCTCAGAAGCCACCTTGGAGAACTTTGAAAATAATTCTCCTACTTCTTGCATATGTCGAGCAGGAGAAGTCCCGTCTTTTGCTCTTAGTGCATTAGCAAAAAGTGGGTAGGAATTAGAAGGTTCAATTAAACCATAAATCTTTTCATGATCGTTTGTTCCATCCTTAGAACTACCAATTGTTTCAGGTTTCCCTCCTGGATCATCTGACCAATTTACATCCATACCTGATTTAATTCTCTTAACAAAAGTATCCAGAGCTTCGCCCCCTGCAATTAGAGAGCATTCTACTTCTCCAGATTTAATTCTCTTCGCTACTTCGTTGACTGCTAATTGAGGGGAATTCCCACCCGTGGTGGTGTAGATTAAATTATTAGCTTGAGATCCAAGCCTATTTGCTAAGCTTTTTGGCATGTTCGGATAACCCCACATACTCGTTGTAGCAGAGTCTCTTCCTGGGGTGTCTGCAACAAAGCGAATTACTGTGACGTTGTCTAATTCTTGAGATAAAGATTCTTTTGACTCACAATCCACTAAAGCCTTTTTTCCAACAATTTCTAATATTTCTAAGAAACTAGATCCGTCGGTCCCTCTCTTTTCAACATATTGAGCACATCCCACAAGTATAGGTGTGTTGTCATTTACATTGGAATAAGAGGCATTGCTCATAATTATTTAGAATTTTAATTGCTAAGTCGTGAAGTCTAACCATTGCTCTGTTAAGGAGCAATAGTGAAGATAGAAAGAATAAAATAGAGTAATATAATCTGCAATATTTATGACATACAATTTTGATAAATTTCAGGATAGAAAAGAATTCTCCAGCGAGAAGTGGTTAAAGTATAAGGATGCTGACGTTATTCCAATGTGGATAGCGGATATGGACTTCTCAAGCCCAATAGAAATTCTAGAACCTTTAAAAAAAAGAATTGAACAAGGCACTTTTGGCTACACACTTGTTCCTGAGAGTCTTACAGATACTTTGGTTACAAGGATTAAAAAGAGCGGGTGGGAAATTGAACCCGACTGGATAACATGGATGCCAGGAGCTGTAGTAGGTCTTAACTTATCTTGCAAAACATTGCTTCAACCAGGAGACATGGTCATGACGCCATCTCCCATTTACAAGCCTTTCATGTCTGCACCTGAAAACATGGAACGAGGAATGGTCACTACTGTAATGAAGGATGTAAATGGCCGTCTAGAATTGGACTTTGATGAGATTGAAAATTTAATGTCTGATGACATTAAGATGTTTTTCTTCTGCAATCCTCATAATCCGGGTGGAACTGTATTTAGTAAAGAAGAAAT
>CAJWIK010000108.1 GCA_913042105.1 uncultured Gammaproteobacteria bacterium | reverse complement strand
AGAGAATTCTTTGTAACTCCTAGTCCTAATAAAACTTCAGCTACCCTCGATACCAAAGCTTCGTCAGATGGAGCATTTAATGATCAGTCACTGCTCAAGATTATAAATATTTATAGCCAAGCCAGCTCCTGTAATGATTGTTTTGTGAATGTGCTTATTGGTCAGCGACCTGATATAACAGGTGGCCAACCTAGATGGATTGGTAAACACTACTTCAACGAAACTTTCAGTCATGAAGATTATCCAAGAGTGCTTGTCTTACTTCATCGACCAGGTCAGCTTGGCGGCAGGGCAAAAAACTTTGATCATTTGAGATACGATTCTTTGACTCGTTCAATGACAGATCCTGACTCATGGAGCCAATTAATGGAGTTACTTGATGCAGATTCAAAGCATTGGGGAAAATATGACGCTATTTATAAGGATTCTATGAACTTAAATGAGGATTTCACTGCCTTTATGAATATTGCACTTTGTGCTGGTATAGCATCAAGTGACTGGCGTTCAATAGACAGATGTTTTTTAAAGTATACAAAACCAATGTTAGAGTTATTTCAGCCAAATATTCTGTTGCTTAATGGCCGCATGGTTCAAAATTTCTATGAGGCATTATCTAATAGCCAAGAGCCCGAACATATAACTTCAAAAAATAATATTGAAAAAATGCTGATTTCTAAAAATAATACCAGCTTATACACAGATCAAAAATTGTTTACTGGCCAACCAATCAAAGTTCAAAGCTATGCAGCCAGAAGTGGTAATGTTGAAACTAAAGCCTATGAATTAGGTAGAGAAATTAAATATTTGTATCCTTCCTAAAGCGGTTCAAAATAACAGGAAAAACAAGAGTAATCTAATGGCAAGACATAGAGGCACATACAAACCTGAGCATCCAGAACCTTACGAGGTAAGTCGCTCTCAAATTCAATCATTTCTTAAATGCCCAGCATGTTTTTGGATGAATAGAGTTAAAGGCATCAAGTTTCCAGGAATGCCAGGTTTTCTTTTAAATACAGCTACAGACACTCTCCTAAAAAAAGACTTTGATGTTTATCGAGAGCTGCAACAACCTCATCCATTCATGGAAAGGCATGGCTTAGGTCATTTGGTGCCCTTTAAGCACGATGATTTTGAACTGTGGACTAAATCCTTGCAGTTAGGTCTAAGAGCGAGTTATGAGCCTGCTGATTTCATTGTTGGTGGCGGCCTTGATGATGTATGGCACAACAGAGAAACAGATGAAATTCATATCGTTGATTACAAAAGTACTGCAGGCAAAAGAAATGAGGAGGGCACAGCTCTCAATCCCATTTCTCTTTATGGGGCATACAAAGAAGCATACAAAAATCAGATGGACATGTATCAATGGATCTTAAAACAACAAGGCTTCAACGTTAGCAACATTGGCTATTTTGTATATGTTAATGGCGATCAACACTTCCAAAATGGCATGCTTGAAATGGATGATGATGCAGCCAACATGAAGTTTGATGTACAACTTATAGAATATGAAGGTAATTCAGACTGGGTGGAGCAATCTATTCTTGATGTGAAAGCCTGCTTAGATAGCTCCAGTTGTCCGGATCATGCAGATTCAGGTTTTGGTCCCAAGGGCGATAAACAGTGCGAATATGCAGAGTTATTTGATCGAATGAAGGAGCACAATCTTTAAAATATAAAATTATGTTGATAGATATAAAGTACTACCTGCAAGATGAATTTCAGCTTGATCTAGTCCCAATTCAGTCTGGAGTATATTTTAACCTCTATGAAGAAAATGCTGAGTTTTTTAAAGAAACTTGGGATTTTAGAACTTATAACCAAACACAACTTTATATTCAGGCTGGATTTCCTCTAGCTAGATCTGATTTTTATAGTAATTATTTTTCTGAAAATGCGAAAGCTTTTGCAATTGTTGAGCAAAGGAAAGTTAATGGAGAAATTATAAGGGTTGTAACTGACAGCTCGCATGACGGTTGTTTGGGACTAGTTTTCGAACGATATTTTGAATACAAGCGAACATCTAGCAGTTTAGAGATTGAAGAAGTTGAAGAAGTTAAAGAAGATATTCCTGAAATAGTGGAAGTGGCAATATTAGAAACAACTGACGATATTTTATATGGCATAGACCCTTATGACCTTAGAAGAATCACTTTATTCCATGGTCTTATAGCATTTGCATCAAGTGCAACAGCATCTGATCTGCAAAAAGCTATGGAGATGTTAAATACTCCTTTGCTACCAGGTCGCAATCACTATCAACTAATCTTTGCAGCAGCTTTGATAGAAGGCCTAAACCCCCATCAGAATCTAGGCCCAAGACAGGTTTTGAAATTCTGGTCTGATGACAAGGAAGAGAATTATGAGGATTCTTTTTTTAACCAATTTATGAAACTGGTTGACTCTGGAGTCACCCCAACTCATGTAGAAGGGCATGCTGTTTTACATGGCACAAATATATTTGATAAGTGGAAAGCTTTAGAAATATTTTTTGAATTCCAGGCCTATGATTTTCAAGATGTTGAATTTGGAGAGCATGGCTGGCAAGCAGCAGCTCCCCTGGAGCCTCGAAAAAATCAAATTCTAGATGAATTATCTTTGTTAAGGCCGCTAGATTTTGAAGAAGCTCTTGAGAGATTTGTAAGCTATTAGATAGCAACGTAAGAATAATTAAAACGTTACAAAATATATTTACTTTATTTGTAACTTACCTCTTCCCTTGTAGTCTAAGAATTAGGTAGTATTAAGGAAGTACATGGAAGCAACGAATTCACTCAATATATTCACACCAACACAGACTCGTGTTGAAGAAGTTGCTACTCCACCTAAAGTTAATCCACCTTCGCTTAAAGAGGCACTGCATATCGTTAGCCCCAAACTCTTACCTTTTGCATTAAGCCTTAGTGGCAATATGTCGGATGCAGAGGATCTTTGTCAGGCTACTTTCCTTAAGCTTATTGAGAACAAAGACAAATTCCTAGGGGCTGAGTATCCATTGGCTTACTCAAGGACTATTTTACGAAATACCTTTATTGATAAGTGCAGAAAAGATTCTAAGGTTGATTCCCTAGATGAATTAAACCTTGAGCCTGTTATCAATGAAAATAAGCTGAAATCATTTGAGCATCAAGAGCTCATGAATTGCCTCAAGCAACAAAATGAAACCGATAGAACCATATTAGCTATGAAAGGGGCAGGGCATGATTACGATGTAATACAAAAGTTTATTGGAAAAATCTCTATGGGTAATCTTCGAACCAAGACTACCAGGGCAAGAACTTTACTGGCTGATTGTTTGGGAAGGAAGAGAAAATGAATCAACGCCTCAAGCTTCAACTGGCAGGATATGTGGACGATGGCATGGACTACTCTAACTCTGCTGAAGTCAGAGACATTGTGGATGCATCCGATGTAGCCAGAGAGTTTTATGACACTTTACTCTTTGCTAACCAACGCTTAGAAAACTTCTTTAAATCTAAGGATATGCACAAGACCAACAAGAAGCTTCATGCATTCATTGATGAAACCTTAGAGCCTAAAAACACTTTATGGACACGATGGGTCCCTGCATCAGGCTTGATGATGGCAGCTGTTGCTATGCTCATCACCTTTGGTCCTTTCATGGCTCCAGTAACTGAAGCACCCGCACTATCAAACTATCAGGTGAGTATCCCTGACACCATTCCACAAGCACAGACCATAAGAAACTATCAAGGCAATA
>CAJWIK010000107.1 GCA_913042105.1 uncultured Gammaproteobacteria bacterium | reverse complement strand
GTTGTTGCCGTGATATCACATGTAGGTGTAATAGGTTGAGCAGGATCAATAGAGCCTGGATAAATTGCAGCTGCAGGCAACAAGCCAGCACCTGCGAGTGCCGTCAATTGAGCTAATGTAGCAGGATTATAATTCCAAGTCGCATTACCCATTCCTACGTTAGTTTGAGCTTCTACTGTTGAATCTGCGCCCACTGGTATAAACGGAGTCCCAGGAATGGCAAGGTTAGCATACGGTATCAACCCACCGAGTGCACTGGCGTAAAGTTCTGCATAACCGCCTCTCATTTCTAAAGCTTCCTTTTCATCTTCAGCGTATCTTGCACCAAGAGTTAAAGAAAACTCTTCGTTAATCCTCCAAGTTCCTTGTGTGAAATAAGCCACTGCATCTGTCTGATTTTCATTAACATGATTATAAACAGATCCAAGAGGATCACCCTGCCATCTTCCTGTTATTGTAGACCCTAGAGGGGCTTGACCTACTTTTACGTGAGGCGTCAAAGCGGCATTTGGCCAACCCAGTGCAGTCATAATACTTACTTGCACGGGCAAAAAAGGCGAAATAGCACTCAAAGGCACATCAAGACTTCCATAATTAGCAGCTTGAGTGATATTCAGAACATTATTACTTAACGTATAATTTTGTTGTCTATTCTCATCCATCATGAATAAACCAGATGTGACTTCTATGTCATCTCCGATCATCCAATTCACATTGATTTCATGAGTGGTCATGTGTACATCTTCCAAGACTGTTGTTCTATACTGAGAAAAGTCAGAATTGATGTTATCTAAATCGATGTTGAAGGTGTAGTTAAAGTCCACAGATCCATACATATAAGTTATTGTTGTTCTATCATTCAAATCCCATACAAATTTACTTTGTATTCCTTCTTGTTCAAACATTACATGGTTAGCAGCACATCCTGGAGGTCCATATGGGAAATCTCCACAATTATTGTCATCGTTAACATTCACATCAAATGTTCCAATAACATCAGGACCGCTAGATCCGTAAGCTGGATTTAATCTCCAAGGAAAACCTGATTGATCAACACCCGGTCTGAGTGGTGCTCCGTAACCAATAGCTCCAGTAATAGGGTTAGTAAAGGAAACCGCACCAGGAGTAGAAGCTGTAGCTAGTCTTAATCCATATACAGCATCCTTGGTATTTCTAGTTCCTCTATTATCTGCATAACCTTCAGTTAGAAGGACATTGTTACCAATAATCCTGTCTGACATCCTATCGTTAGCTCTGACCTGGAAAGACATATCATCATTGATATTCCATAGAAGAGTAAAAGTCATGTTCTCATCATCTAATGAATTAGTGTCTGGACCTGTTCCGATACTTTTCTGAACTCCATCTCTTTCAACTGTAATTCCTGTAAATCTATAAGCCAAGTTGTCTGTAATTGGTGCAGAAGACATTAAGAAGTATTGTTCTAGTCCGTAATCACCTAATACTGCTCTTACCTCTCCTTCGGCTTCAAAAGCAGGTTTCTTAGTAATATAGTTAATTGCTCCACCGATAGAGTTTCTTCCATATAGAGTACCCTGAGGGCCCCTAAGCACTTCAACCCTTTCAACGTCGTATAAGTAATTTTCAGATGCAGCAATACCAAAGTCAGGAGAATAGATTCCGTTATAGTAAGTAGCAACACCAGGGTCACCACCCAATGCTCTAAAGTTTCTGCCAACACCTCGAATTCTTACATCGTAAGCATCACGTGTGGTCGCTGGTAATTGATCCATAAGATCATCAGCGCCTTGCATACCCAAGTCTTCAAGCAAGGATGAATCAAAAGCAGTAATTGACATCGACGTGTCGGAAACAGTGGATGTTCTTTTTTCTGCAGTTACAGTAATTTCTTCAATTCCACCTCTGTTATTATCTTCATCAGCTGAAAATAAAGAAGTAGGAACGATTATTAAGATACTAAAAAGATACAGTAAGGATTTATTCAACATTTTTCTTCCTAAATAAATAATTCCTCTTCTCCCAAAAGAAACTACTTAATTAACACATCGAAATCCTTTTCGCCTATCCATAATGCACAAATTACAAGAACTGTGCAAATTTATTTAAGATCTATTAAAGATTGATTAGTGAGGTTTTTTTTGACTAGTTTTAATTCTTCAAAGGTTCTGAATCTGCTTGATTGAATAGATAATAAGTAGATATGGATATCATAATCATATTAAGCACAGTTACACCATATAGCTTGAAGTTAACCCACGCATCAAGACTCGCATAATAAATAAAGTATAAGTTAATAAACCCTATCAATATTGTAAAAAAACTGACGAAAAAGGTAACTCGTGTCCATGCAATGGTTGGAGCTGTCTTTAATTGAGGTCCAAGAGCGCTCAGCAGCGTCTTAAGTAAAACCGGTCCTTTAAAAAAGTGAGTAATAATCAAAATAATTCCCATGAGCCAATGAACAATAGAAAATTTCCATTGTAAGAACAATGGGTCTCTTAGAAACAAAGTTAAGGACCCAAGAGGTATCAGCAGACACCAAGAAAAAAATAATACCTTGCCTATTTTCTTTTCCACTATTTTTTCAAAGATAACCTGCAAGGTCACTAGCGCCATAATGGCACCGGTCAAATAGAAGAAATCGCCAGTAGAATAATAGACTCCTGCAAAGACTACAATTATGAGGATTGGATTACTTAAAAGTTTATGAATAGATCTCATCATATTATTAATACCTAAAATGCTGAATTGCTTCACCACGTTTACTGATCTCCGTCATGGAGCTTATGCCTATCTCCAGGTGCTGTTCTGCCCATTCTTTAGTCACCTCTTGATCAGATTCTTCTGTTTTAACGCCATCGGGTGTAACAGGAACATCTGAGACAAGCAAAAGCGCACCTCTTGAAATCTCGTTGTAATGGCCGACTACAAAGATAGTAGCTGTCTCCATATCAATACCGATACAAGTTGTAGCCTTTAAATGCTCAAGAAAGGGTTTGTCATGTTCCCATACTCTTCTATTAGTAGTGTGAATAACTCCGGTCCTATAATCGAAGCCTTTTTCAATAATTTTTTCTGAAACAAACTTATGTAATTTAAAAGACGGAAGAGCTGGAACTTCAGAAGGAAAGTAACTATCGCTTGTCCCTTCACCTCTAATAGCTGCTATTGGCAAAATGAAGTGTCCAATTTCACTAGAGTCCTTTAAGCCTCCACATTTCCCTAGAAATAAAACACCTTTAGGTTGATAAGCAGATAATAGATCCATAATGGTTGCTGCATTAGGAGAGCCGATTCCGAAATTAATAATTGTTAGACCATCCGAATTTGTTGCCGCTTGCATAGGTTTCTTTTCGCCATAGATATCAACATTAAATCGATCAGCAAAACTTTCCACGTAATTTGAGAAGTTGGTTAATAAGACATTTTCTCCAAATTGCTCCAAAGGCATACCTGTATATCGAGGTAACCAGTCTTTTGCTATTTCTAGTTTATCTAACATATAACCATTTTAATCTACTTCACTCATTAAAGGCAGAAGGTTGGTATAGATAAATTGAGCTATCAATGGTTGTGCTGAGACATTAGGATGAATTCCATCATCCAACATGAGATCTTGATTAAGTGCTATATCATTGAGCATGAAAGGAATTAAGGGAATGCTGTTTTCTTCAGCTACATCTTGATAGATAGATTCGAAAGAAGATTGATAACGCTTTCCATAATTTGGCAGTATCCTGATTTGCATCAGAAAAACTTTCACCCCTCTTCTGGTCGAAAGATTGATCATCTGTT
>CAJWIK010000106.1 GCA_913042105.1 uncultured Gammaproteobacteria bacterium | reverse complement strand
CCATTGAGATTATCACCGTGTCACTTGGTTCTAGATCTTCTTTAATTACTCTTTTCCAATCATTTAAATTAGGTCTCTTCTTGCAAGTCAGATTTAATTTTTCTATTACTATTTGATCAACTTTCTGTTGATTTAACTCGATAGGTATTTTGTAAATGGAATCAACATCTCTCATCGAGATAACTGAACTCCTATCAACGTTTGTAAATAGAGCAATTTTTCTTCTCTCTTCTTCTTCCATGGAGACATCAGACCTGCAAACTAAAATATCCGGTTGTAATCCATGAGACAGCATCTCTTTAACAGATCTTTGAGTCGGCTTAGTTTTAGTTTCTCCGGCAGACTTTAGATAAGGTAAAAGCGTTAAATGCATGAAAAGAGTCTGATGCATTTCTAGATCTAGTTTCATTTGCCTTATTGCTTCAAGAAAAGGCTGTGACTCAATATCGCCAACAGTTCCTCCAATCTCTACAATAGCTACATCGGCATTACTCGCTCCTTTAATAATCCTTTGTTTAATTTCATCCGTAATATGAGGAATAACTTGTACCGTCCCTCCAAGATAGTCACCTCTTCTCTCCTTTCTCAAGACTTCTTCATAGACTTGTCCAGTTGTGAAGTTATTTGATTTAGACATTTTAGAAGTGAGGAATCTTTCATAATGACCCAAGTCAAGATCAGTCTCAGAACCGTCTTCAGTAACAAATACCTCTCCATGCTGAAAAGGACTCATAGTGCCTGGGTCTAAGTTTATATAGGGATCAAGTTTAAGAATTGTGACTGAAAGGCCTCTGCTTTCTAGAAGTGCACCAAGTGATGCTGAGGCTATGCCTTTACCCAATGAAGAGACGACTCCACCAGTTACGAATATAAATCTTGTTTGTTTTTTTCCCATCAAAAGATCATGAGAAGGTGTTTAAAAATTATCTTCTCTACGATGGGATTACAGGTTAACAAAAACCAGTCAAAGGAACAACAAAATTAAAAATTAAGCAGATAGATCTATAGGTTTTTCCAGCTCTGCCCAAGAAATATCATCAGATGTATGTGACTCAAACTCTAAAACGCCTAATTGATCATATAGAGGTCTTACCTTATCAGTAAGTAGTCCTATTCTGGAAAGGTTAGGCACTACTCTAGAGAAAAGTAATCTTTGGAATTCTAAAGAAAATCCAGCATCATTAGAAAACTCTCTTGCTTCATCTTCATTCCATCCAAACCTCCTAAAAACATCAGTAGGAAATAATCTTTCTTTGCTTATCACACAAGCTTCATAAGCAAACATAGCTCTATCTTCCCTTTCTTCTTCAGTTAAATTTTCTATGAAGTCTTCAAGATAATTAACACCAAAAGTCACATGTCTTGCTTCATCCCTAATAATTAAATGAAGAATATCCCTTAAAACAGGATCGGGTGTGACAGCTTTTGCAGTATTAAAAGCTGCCAGAGCTAAGCCTTCAATAATAATTTGCATTCCTATTAACTTTAAATCCCATCTTTCATCAGTCAAAATTTTATCTAAGAGACTCTTCAATCCTGAACCTACTGGATACATAAGCTTTGATCTATTTTGTATGTATTTAGTAAAAGCTTCAACATGTCTAGCCTCATCAAAAGCTTGAGAAGCTGCATAAAGTTTTGCTTGATAAGTTGGTGCGCAAGAAACCAGCTGAGAAGCAACAAGAAGTGCTCCTTGTTCTCCATGAAGAAATTGACTAAATTGACTTGCACCTCTATGTCTTAAAAACTCTCTTTTCTTTTCATCACTTAGCTTCTTGTAGGGAGGGTACTCATCCCAGAACATTACAGGTATTTCTTCCGAAACAACTAAAGGCCTATCCCAATCGATATCCATAGAGACGTTCCAATTAAGTTTCTTTCCCAGCTCATAAAGCTTTGCGATTCTATTATCTTGTACTGAATAATCCCAGTTAAAAGTTCCTGTAAGAGATGTTTTAAAAATCTCTGCTATATCTTCTACTTCTTTTGGGCTTAATTCTGGCTCTACCTCTGCATAATCTCTTATTTTTCTTGGTGTTTCTTCGGTATATTGAATCTTCATATGGTTTTTATCAGTTTATTTAGAGAACACAGAGTAATTTAACAATTAATAGTCTGCATGAGAAGATAAGAATATGTCGGGGTTATGACAAAAAAAAATTTAAGTATCTTCATTTTCATCAAAATATTGAGGAGGATATCTATCACTCTTGGCAAGATTTTGAAAAGTTGCTGTATTCTCTACGAAAGCTACAGGAACAGCTTTTGTGGGACCGTTCCTCTGTTTAGCAATATTAACTTCTGCCTTTCCCTTACTTTCTAAGTCTGTAGGATCATAGTAGGAATGCCTATATAAAAAAGCAATTACATCTGCATCTTGTTCAATAGCCCCTGAATCTCTCAAATCAGCCAGGATAGGCCTTTTATTTGGTCTAGTTTCAACAGCCCTATTAAGCTGAGACAAAGCTATGACAGGAACGTTAAGTTCTTTGGCCAGTGCTTTTAAAGACCTACTTATTTCACTTATCTCAGAAACTCTATTATCTCCTCTTCCGGGTATTTGCATTAACTGTAGATAGTCAATAACTATCATTGCTAAATCTTTATTTTCCCGTTTTACCCTTCTCGCCCTTGCCCTAATTTCTGAAGGTGATAGTGCAGGAGTATCATCTAGTAAAATATGCTTTTGACTAAGCACGGATAAAGCCTTGTCTATCCCTGCCCAGTCATGCTCTTCTAGCTGTCCTCTCATCAACCTTTGAAGGTCAATACTAGAGATACTAGAAATAAATCTTCTTACTACTTGCTCAGATGACATTTCCATACTGAATAGCAACACAGTTTGATCAGTTTGGCGTGCAACATTTTCGGCTATATTGAAAGCAAATGCAGTCTTACCCATTGATGGTCTACCTGCGATAATAATTAGGTCTGATTTTTGAAAGCCTAATGTGACCTCATCAATTTCGGTAAAGCCTGTACTTACACCAACAAGAGAACTGCCGCTTTCAGATGATTCTTGAATGTCAGCATAAACAGGTCCAAGCAATTCTTTTACTTCTCTTGGTCCTACAGATCGGTTGAGGTCATCTCTCAGGCTAAGAATTTTTTCTTCAGCTTCATCGATAATCCTATCACTGCCTGAAGCATCTGACTCTTTGGCAACTTTAGAAATATTATCTGCTGCTATGATTAGCCTTCTTAGATTAGATCTTTGCTTGATGATATCAGCATAACTTTGGATATTAGCTACACTTGGAGTCTCTTTAGCTAGTAAAGCCAAATAATCCTTTCCACCAGAATTAATAAGTTTTGGAAGATCTCCGTTGCCTTCAATTGCTTCTTGAACTGTAATTACATCTACGGGCTTTCCAGCATCTTGAAGGGCATTGATAGTTCTATAGATTAACCGATGTTCTTCTTTATGAAAGTCATCTTCTTTGACAAGATCTGAAACAATATCCCATGTTTCGTTTTTGAGCATGATTCCACCAAGTACGGCTTTCTCAGCTTCTGTTGAGTAGGGTAATTCTCGATTTGATAAAGTATCTAATGCCATAACCTGTTTCTTAGGGGGAACCAATTCTCCCATTTGGACAAGTTTATGACAAGTTACTTTTTAATTATCTTCCAATGCCGTAATCTGAACTAAGACAGACTGTATGACCTCTGGATGCAATTCAATATCCAGTCTATATTCGCCTAATTCTTTTAAAGCTCCCTCTGGCAATCTGACAGCACTCTTTTCAATTTCAAAACCTTTTTCCGTAAGAGCATCGGCAATTTCTCTGGTGCCTATTGAACCGTATAGAGTGCCCTCCTCAGAAACAGAAGCTGAAATTTCAATT
>CAJWIK010000105.1 GCA_913042105.1 uncultured Gammaproteobacteria bacterium | reverse complement strand
ATTTTTAGAGAGAATTCAGAAGATATTTATGCTGGTATAGAGTGGGAAGCGGGATCGGAAGATGCTGATAAGGTAATAAAATTTCTTACTGAAGAGATGGGAGTTACTAAAATTAGATTTATGGACAATTGTGGAATAGGTGTTAAGCCTGTATCCAAGCAAGGAACGGAAAGATTAGTGGACCAAGCTATCCAGTATGCTATTGCAAATAATCGTGATTCAGTAACTTTTGTTCATAAGGGTAATATTATGAAATTTACAGAAGGATCGTTTAAAGATTGGGGCTATCAATTTGCCGCTTCAAAATATGGAGCAATAGAGCTTGATGGAGGCCCATGGCACTCTTTAACGAATCCTAATACCGGAAAGGAAATAATTATAAAAGATGTTATAGCTGATGCATTTCTTCAACAAATTTTAACAAGACCAGATGAATACAGTGTGATAGCTACATTAAATTTAAATGGTGACTACATATCTGACGCTTTGGCCGCAGAAGTTGGAGGCATCGGTATAGCACCGGGAGCTAATTTAGGAGATAAAATAGCACTCTTTGAAGCCACTCATGGCACTGCACCTAAATATGCGGGTTTAGATAAAGTCAATCCTGGTTCTTTAATTCTATCAGCAGAAATGATGCTTAGGCATATGGGTTGGATGGAAGCTGCAGATTTGATTATTGAAGGTCTCGCTAAGACTATTAGCCAAAAAACAGTCACGTATGACTTTGAAAGATTAATGAATGGCGCAACTCTACTTAAGTGCTCAGAATTTGGAGAGGCTATTATCTCTAATATGGATTAATGCATTTATTCATAAATAAGAATAAAGACGACCAAGATAGCAATAGAGATACCTCTACAGTTGCTACTCTAGAGAGACCTAAAACAAAGAAACCTCCTCTATATAGAATCATTCTTTTAAACGATGACTATACTCCCATGGAGTTTGTTGTTTATATTCTACAAGTTTTTTTTGGATTCGATGGGGATAAAGCTCAGCAAATTATGTTGGCTGTTCATACACATGGAAAGGGAGTTTGTGGTATCTTTACTAGGGAAGTCGCTGAAACAAAAAGCGCTCAAATAAATAACTTTGCTAAGGAAAATGGACATCCACTTCTTAGCGACATAGAGGAAGTCGGAGAAGATGATTAATCAAGAATTAGAACAAAATCTAAATAGTGCATTTAAGATTGCACAAGATCAAAAGCATGAATTTGTAACCGTCGAACATTTACTGCTAGCTCTGGTTGAAAACTCAGATGCCCAAAATTTATTTTCTTCAAATAATATTGATATCAATCAATTAAAGTCAGAATTAGAAGAATTCATTGGCTCAACTACTCCAAAGATAGCAAAAGAAAATGATATTGAAATACAACCCACTTTGGGTTTTCAAAGAGTTATTCAAAGAGCAGTTTTTCATGTTCAATCTTCTGGAAAAAATGAAGTGAAAGGAAGTAATGTTCTTGTGGCCATCTTTAGTGAAAAAGAATCTCAAAGTGTATATTTGTTAGAACAACTTGGACTTACTAGATTAGATGCAGTTTCATATTTAAGTCATGGTAAGAGTGAGTCAAGTGAGTCTGAATATACTGAAGAAGGTGAGTCTAATGAACCTGATTCTAATACTGCTTTAGAGCAATTCGCATCAAACTTAAATCAAGAGGCCTTAGAGGGCAGGATAGATCCCTTAATAGGAAGATCTTCAGAAATAGAAAGAGTTGTTCAGATTTTGGCGAGAAGAAGTAAAAACAACCCTCTACTTGTAGGTGAATCTGGAGTAGGTAAAACAGCTATAGCAGAAGGTCTAGCAAAATTAATAACGGAAAATAAAGTACCGGATTTGATAAAAGATAGCGTTATTTACTCTCTGGATATGGGAGCCTTGCTGGCTGGAACTAAATATAGGGGAGACTTTGAGGAAAGATTGAAATCTGTTCTTAAAGAACTAGAAGAAGATGAATCAGCTATTCTATTCATAGATGAAATACATACAATCATAGGGGCAGGGGCAACTTCTGGTGGTGTCATGGATGCATCTAATTTACTCAAACCAGCTCTTGCAAAGAGAGGTCTACAGTTTGTAGGTTCGACAACTTATAAAGAATTTAGAGGTATTTTTGAAAAAGATAGAGCTCTATCTAGAAGATTTCAAAAAGTGGAAGTCATGGAACCTTCTGTTGATGAAACATACAATATTCTAAAAGGACTGAAAGAGAGATTCGAA
Source organism: uncultured Gammaproteobacteria bacterium (assembly GCA_913042105.1). Classification (GTDB taxonomy): domain Bacteria; phylum Pseudomonadota; class Gammaproteobacteria; order Magnimaribacterales; family Magnimaribacteraceae; genus Magnimaribacter. The sequence continues at coordinate 1,633 of CAJWIK010000105.1, read as the reverse complement.
GAACATCACGAGATTAAATATACTGATGGATCTTTAAGGGCAGCAGCCAATTTAGCCTCTAAACACATAAATGATAGGTTCCTTCCAGATAAGGCTATTGATGTAGTAGATGAAGCTGGTGCTAGGCAAAAACTAGTACCATCTAGTAAAAGAAAGAAAACTATCAACGAGTTGGATATAGAAAAAATTGTAGCTTCCATAGCCAGAATACCTGAAAAAACTGTTTCTACCTCTGATAAGAAGTCATTAGAAAAATTAGAAGAAAACCTCAAGCGTGTAATATTTGGTCAAAACGAAGCTGTAGAAACATTATCTGCATCTATCAAGCTTTCAAGAGCAGGACTTAGAGTGGAAGAGAAGCCTGTAGGGTCCTTTTTATTCTCAGGTCCTACTGGTGTTGGTAAAACTGAAGTCAGTAAGCAATTAGCTTCAATTATGGGCATAGAGTTTGTAAGATTTGATATGTCTGAGTATATGGAAAGACATACTGTATCAAGACTGATAGGAGCTCCTCCAGGTTATGTTGGATACGATCAAGGGGGCTTATTAACAGAGGCTGTAAACAAACATCCCCACTCTGTAATTCTTCTAGATGAAATAGAAAAAGCTCATCCTGAGGTATTTAATATCCTTCTTCAGGTCATGGATCACGGTACATTGACCGACAATAATGGAAGAAAAGCAGATTTTAGAAATACTATAGTTATTATGACTACCAATACTGGTGCACAGGACATGAGTAGGGCAAGTATGGGTTTTCAATCTCAAGATCATTCAAGTGACGCCACAGAGATGATCAAAAAAACATTCTCTCCAGAATTTAGAAATAGATTAGATGGCATTATTAATTTCAATCCGTTGCCTACTGAAGTCATAAGAACTGTAGTGGATAAATTCTTAGTTGAATTACAAGTCCAATTAGAAGTTCAAAAGGTTCAGTTAGAAGTATCTGATGAAGTGAGGGAATGGTTATTAGAAAATGGTTATGATAAAAATATGGGCGCTAGACCTATGCAGAGGCTCATTCAGGACAGCATTAAGACCGTTTTAGCTGAGGAGATACTTTTCGGTAAACTATCTAAATCAGGAGGGATTGCTTACATTTCTCTATTAGATAATAAAATCCAAGTAAAATTTAAAGAGAATTCTAAGAAAAAAGAGAAAGTTTGACGATGAAGTGCTTTCCGATCATTTTGTTTTTCCTTTCTACATATATTTCTAGCTACGAATCAAATACAGATAATCAAAATCCTAATAATTTCCTCTCTCCTAAAACTATTCTTTTTTGGAACACGGAGGAAAAGTTGTATGGTTTTAAGAATATGGAGAAAATTCTCCCAACACGTTTAATAGAAAAAAGTGACTCTCCTTATCCTCTAACTTATGAATTAAAGGATCTGGATAATCTTACTTACAATTACAAGGGCAAAAAATATACTATTGCTGACTATATCCAAACTTTCAAAGTTGCTGGGTTAATCGTAATACGCGATGGAAAAATACTATATGAAAGTTATGATTTCGGAAATAATGAAAAATCTAGATGGGTTTCATTCTCTGTTACCAAATCAGTTACTTCTATGCTTCTTGGAGCAGCAATTAAAGACAAACATATAAGCTCTGTAAACGATCC
>CAJWIK010000104.1 GCA_913042105.1 uncultured Gammaproteobacteria bacterium | reverse complement strand
ATGGATGTTCTTTTGGATCCAGCTGATTGGTAAAAAGTTTTTCTATATTATCGCTACCAAATTCTCCAGGAGGTAGGCTGATATTATGTATAACGAGAAGAGAAATCTCATTATCTTCTCGTTCAGAATAATTAGGAGAGAGGCATAAATTAGCTCTCTCTAAATAAAACGAATCATTAATCATTGATGATTAAGATAATGTCATCATTGTTTTATAAAAGGCTTCGGCTGTTTTTTCTGATTATCTTGTAGCCTTTTTTCTTGTTTTTTAATTTTTCTTAAAGCTTTTCTAATTTCCTTCTTCTTTAAGACTTCATCTGAATTTAGGTCCATTTTATCAAACCGATTACTGATAGACTTCAGAAACTCTGCTTCAGTGATAGTACCATCACTATTTAAATCAATAAGATTGAAACGGTTCAATTGACTCAAATTGAATTCATCTAATGTTATTTCTCCATTTTGATTTGCATCCATTTGATCCAATCTCACTAAGCCTTTAGGGTCAGCATGAAGCATCGGGTTTGAGATAATGACCATAGATATAATAATTAATTTTATTAACTGCATAAATTTCTCCTTAATTACTTAGACCTAAAATTTTAGAAAAGTTCCAATCACCTTAATCCTTTCGGTAATCTAAAAGATATACCTTCATCGGTTCTATCTTTTACTCCCACAAGCTTAAAACCATGAATATTTGTAAGCTTTTCTATTACTTCAGTAACAAGATGCTCTGGAGCTGAAGCACCAGAAGTTAAACCAATTTTAGATTTTCCTTTTAGACAATCTAAGGAAAGGTCATCAATGGTGTCTATAAGATAAGCTTCAACACCAGATCTTTCTGCTAACTCCTTGAGTCTATTGGAATTCGAGCTATTTTCAGATCCGATAACCAGAACCAAATCAGATTCAAGGGATAATTGTTTTATAGCATCTTGTCTATTTTGAGTTGCGTAACAAATATCATCTTTCTTTGGACCTTTGATATGTGGAAATTTATTTAGTAAGTAATCTTTAATTTCTTTCGTGTCATCAACGGATAAAGTTGTCTGTGTAACAAATGCCATATTCGCTGAATCAGAGAATTCTAATTTCTTTGCATCAGAAATATCTTCTACGAGCGTAATTGAACCACCATATGAATCATCGAACTGACCCATAGTACCTTCAACCTCAGGATGATTTTTGTGTCCAATCAACAGACAATCAAAGCCCATTTTTGCGTAAGTAATAACTTCTGCATGCACTTTACTCACTAAAGGACATGTTGCATCAAAGACATCTAAAGCTCTGTGACTTGATTCTATCTCGACTGCTTTTGATATACCGTGAGCGCTGTATATCACCACTTCACCCTCGGGTATTGATTCAATATCTTCCACAAATATAGCACCTAGGTTTTTGAGCTCCTCTACAACTGTCTTGTTGTGAACGACTTCATGCTTCACGTATACAGGTGCACCGTGAATCTCTATTACCTTTTTAACAATTTCGATCGCCCTATCTACTCCGGCACAAAATCCTCTGGTATTAGCTAACTTTATTTCCATCTTGCGTAAATTTTGGAATCACTATGTTTAAAAGGTAAATAATAACTCCAATTGTTATGAATGTATCAGCTAAATTAAAAATATAGAAAGAGTAACTATCATAGTAAAAATGTATGAAATCAATTACGTAACCTCTGAATGATCTATCTATCAGATTGCCTATACCTCCAGATAAGATCATTAACAGAGCTATAGATTCAAATTTATCTAAGGATTCCGATAAGAGGATATAAACCAAGTACAGGCATACACATAACACTAGAATAACAAGTACCCAACGGCCTGTAGAGCCCCCATCATCGAATAAACTAAAAGCTATACCCGTATTCAGAATTAGAAAAATGTCTAAAATAGGTAAAATATTTAGACTCTCGCCAAGATAGAAGTTCTTTATTACTAAAAATTTAGAAATCTGATCGGCTATGAGCAATGCGAGTACAAAGAAAAATTGCTTCATAGTAGGATTTAGCTTTTAAGCAAAATTTCTAATTTCGCCATCTCCTTCAATATTTTCAAGACACCTGTTGCAGATTGATTCGTGACCTTGAATACTCCCAACTTCAGGGCGACTATGCCAACATCTGACACACTTCTGAAAATTCGTTTTTGAAACAGCTATCCTCATATCTTCAAGATTTGTTTTGTCTCCTTTTTCTTGGAACTCTTCAACAGAAGCTTCCGATGTGATGAAAACAAATCTAAGTTCATCTGAAAATTTCTCAAGAAGAACTTTTGTCTCTTCTTTGCAATAGAGTTCTATTTTGGCATCAAGTGAAGACCCAATTATTTCTTTGTTTCTAGCTTCTTCGATATGTTTGTTAACCTCAGATCTTATTTGCAAGACCTGTTCCCAATCAGCATTAGATATAGAGAGGTCTCCTACCTCTTCCCAATCATCAAACCATTCGAGTAAATGGACGGAATCTTCTTCACTTTCAAGTAATTGCCAGGCCTCTTCTGCAGTAAAAGAAAGAATCGGGCTCACCCATCGCAAAAGTGCTTGAAGAATATTTGAAAGTGCCACTTGGGATGATTGTCTAGCACTAGAATCTGATTTAGATGTGTAAAGTCTATCTTTAAGTATGTCTAAATAGAAACCACCAAGGTCATTAGCACAAAAGTTATGGATCTTTTGAAACGCTTGATGAAAATTATAATTTAAATAATCTTGCTTTATTTCTTCCTGCAAATTTTGAGCTCTAAATATCATCCATTTATCTAGTTCTGTTAATTTTAAAGAAGAAGACTTGGGACCATTAAAATCATTAAGGTTGCCTAGTAAGAATCTAATTGTATTTCTTATTCTTCTATAAGAATCAGAAGTCCTTTTTAAAATATCATCAGAAAGAACGATTTCTTTTGTGTAGTCTGTTGAAGCAATCCAGGCTCTTAATACATCCGCCCCCATGGTTTCCCATATCTTTTGAGGTGAGATAACATTTCCAAGCGATTTAGACATCTTCTTGCCTTCACTGTCCACCACAAATCCATGTGTCATAACTGCCTTATAAGGTGCCGCATCTTTCATAGCGATACTGGTCAGTAAAGAGGATTGAAACCAACCTCTATGCTGATCCGAGCCCTCTAAATATAAGTCAGCAGGAAATTGAAGGTCTTTATTTATATCTAGAACACAGGCATGTGTTACGCCCGAATCGAACCAAACATCGAGACAGTCTGTAATTTTTTCATACTTTTCAGAATCTTCAATCAAATCACTTATCTCTGCATCATGCCAAGCCTGGACACCCTTCTCTTCTACCAGTAAAGCTACTTGTTGAATTATCTCTTGAGTATTGGGATGAAGTTCACCAGTTTCATTATGTACTAATAAAGCAATGGGAACACCCCAAGTTCTTTGCCTAGAAATGCACCAATCAGGCCTGCTTTCTAACATTGACTGCATGCGTGCTTGGCCCCAATCTGGCTCCCATCTAATTCCATCTACCGAATCTAGAGATTTTTCTAAAAGACCTTTTGAATCCATAGAAATAAACCATTGAGGAGTAGCTCTAAACATTAAAGGGGTCTTATGCCTCCAGCAATGGGGATAGCTGTGTTCATATGAAGATTCCGATAAAAGCACACCATGATCTCTTAATAATTGAATTATGTTTTCATTGGCCTTGAAAACGAACAATCCAGCAAAGTGATCAACATCATCATTGAATGTCCCATTACCTTTTACTGGGCTCAATACCTCTAATCCATTTTCTTTTGATACAGCATAATCTTCTAATCCATGACCTGGAGCAGTATGAACAATACCTGTACCAGCTTCTGTAGTGACATGGTCGCCGGCAATAACTATTGAGCTTCTATCGAGATAAGGATGCTTTGCTTCTAAGCCTAGTAGATCTTCACCGACACATGATCCGATGACTTCACAATTAGTTATTCCGATCCT
>CAJWIK010000103.1 GCA_913042105.1 uncultured Gammaproteobacteria bacterium | reverse complement strand
CAGAATCTTGGAACTTTCCAGTTTCATCTTCCCACTTTAAGCTTGAGAGCTCGGCCAGTGGAGCAGAAAAATTGTGAATTGGATTATCGGCTTTGTCTGGATACGCCACGTGTCCTTGCGTGCCTATAACATTGATCCTTGCAGATATTGAACCTCTTCTGCCTATTTTTATTACATCACCTATTTTTTTATCTGAAGTCGGTTCACCTACCAGACACCATTTAATTTTTTCATTTTTATCCTCAAGATAATCTATAACTTTAGTCACACCATCTATTGCTGGTCCTTCTTCATCACTCGTGAGGAGGACGCCAATTCTTCCAATCAGCTTAGGCTCTTTTTCCATAAATTTTTCTATTGAAGTCACAAAGGCCGCGACGCTGCCTTTCATATCAGCGGCACCTCGACCCACAAGTAGTGAATCTTTTTCAGTAGCCGTGAAGGGATCACTTTCCCAATTTACAATCGGTCCAGTTGGCACAACATCAGTATGTCCTAAAAATACAAATAAAGGTCCTGATTCTCCAATTGTTGCCCATAGATTTTTTACATCCCCATATTGCAGATCTTCTATTAAAAATCCTATTTTTCTGAGTCTCTCGGCAACTAGTTTCTGGCAACCATCATCTTCAGGTGTGACTGACTTTCTAGCGATTAGTTCTTTTGTTAAATTTAGCGTCTTACTCATGCGATAAAGTTAATCGTTATCATGAAGAGTCTCATTTAAGACAACACTTTTTAAGTTTGGTCTGCATTGGATAGTACCCGTAAGAGAATTTCTTATAAATAGAAGGTTACTTTTTCCAGATAAATTGGACGCTTTAGTCACTTCAATTATTTCTCCATTATCATCTAAGACTTCAACTTTAGCTCCGCCGGTTAAATATAACCCTGCCTCAACAGTACACTTATCTCCGAGTGGGATTCCTAATCCTGAATTGGCTCCAAGCAAACAATCTTCACCAACTGATATTTTTATATTATTTCCACCAGAAAGTGTCCCCATAGTTGAGCAACCCCCTCCTAAATCAGAGTTCTTTCCAATCACAACCCCAGCTGAAATTCTGCCTTCTATCATGGCAGTGCCTAAAGTTCCTGCATTAAAGTTAACAAATCCTTCGTGCATGACAGTAGTACCTTCTGCAAGGTAAGCGCCTAATCTAACCCTAGATGCATCTGCGATCCTTACACCTGAAGGCACAATATAGTCGGTCATACATGGAAATTTATCGACTGATTTTACAAAAACATGGCCATTCTTAATCCTGAAGGCTTCTAATTCCTTTGGATCAATGGGGCCAAAATTGGTCCATGCATTATTTGGTAATGTTGCAAATAATCCATCCAGATTGAGTGAATTTGGTTCTGCTTCCCTTAGAGACATAAGGTAAAGCTTCAAATAAGAATCTTTAATATCTCTAACAGGTTCATCAGCTTGCATTTGATGAATAATAAGTTTTTCATTTTTATTTACAGATAGCTTGTCAGCAAAATCTTTCTCCAATGAATTTGACTCCAAAGATTCAGGTAGCAATCTTTCTAGATTTTCATAATTCTTGTAACTTAAATTAACTGTATTTAGGAGTTCTTTATTTTCTTTAGTCACTATTAAGTGATATCTGACATCCAGAGCCACACCTTCATCATTTAATGAAGCGGAACCGATTGCGATTAATGGAAAGATGCTCATTTCGTTATTATGGTTTTAGGTTTATTAAATTGATAGTTTTAAGGAAGAGACTAACTAAAATTTGATAATGTCTTACTTACGGCTTTAAAAGCGACCTCTATTGTATCAATATCGTGGACTACTGCTAGTCTCAAGAAACCTTTTGCTGGATTAACTCCATCTACTTCTTTACCAAGGTAAGAGCCTGGTAGACTAAGAATGCCTGTATCTTGATATAGTGATTTTGCAAAAATCTCGTCATCACAAGGCAGCTTTAACCAGAAATAAAAACCGCCTTCAGGTCTTGTTATGTCAGCATTATCGAAGCAAGAAATAGCAGTATCAAATTTTTTATCATATTCGAGTCTATTTTCTTCTACATGCTTTCTATCTTTCCAGGCCCAGCTGCTTGCCATTTGAGTAGGCAAAGAAAGGGTTACTCCATGATAGGTTCTATATAGTGCTAATTTTTCTATAACTTTTTCTCCAGCACAAACAAAACCTGATCTTAATCCAGCTAAATTAGAGCGTTTAGAAAGGCTATGGAACACAACAGATCTAGAGTTATCTACAGTAATATCATCACATTCCAAAAGTCCAACAGGTGGTTTGGAAGAGCTTTCATAAATATCGACATAACATTCGTCAGAACATAAAAGAAAATCATATTGTTGAGCTTTGCTTAACAGCAATAGGTATTCTTCTTTATCAAGGCAATAACCAGTTGGATTAGAAGGAGAGCAGAGTATTAAAAGCTGACAATCTTGCCAAACCTGTTCAGGAATATCATTAAAGTTTGGTTTAAATCCATCTTCATGCGCAGAATTTATGTAATAAGGTTTAGCACCAGCCATAATGGACGCACCTTCATAAATTTTATAAAAAGGATTGGGCATCATGATCACAGGATTATCTTTGCTAGTATCTATCGCAGCCTGTATGAATGAAAAGATACCCTCTCTAGAGCCCGAGACAGGCAAGACATGTTTTTCAGGATCTATATTATTTGTAGAAAATCTATCGGATAGCCAGTCTGTGTAGGCTTTTCTCAGTGATAATTCTCCTTTAGAAGTTGGATACTTTGAATAGCCTGAAGAGTTTTGATTCAAAATACTAATCGCCTCTTCGGGGGCGCTCCCTTTAGGCTCTCCAATATGAAGTCCGGTGATTTCATCAGGACTTTTTTTAATATCCTTCAGCAATTGAGATAGATAATAAAAGGGATATTCGGTTAAATTATTTAAATAATTATTCACTTCAGTTCTCCGCTTAGCGAGTTTGTTAAATCATCAACAAGGCCATTGAGCTCATTTTTCTTAATAAAAGGGGTGTCTTGTATAGAGGTAATGCAAAATCTATCTTCGGCTTTTTCACCATAGGTGGCTATTCTGGCTTTTTTTATTACTGCACCATGTTTTAAGAATACTTGGCAAATAGAAGCCAGCAACCCAGGCCTATCAGACGTCTCTATTTCTATATCTGTCCATCTATTCGACATGTCATGCTTTATATCTATCTTGGTTTTTGTATTAAAATGTTTTAAATGTCTAGGCAATCTTCTCCTGACAATCTTTGGGTTTAAGGTTTTTTGATTAAGAGCTTCATCTAGCTTTTCTATGAGGCTTAGGGCTCTTTCAGAATTAAGGGCAACTTTTTCTTCTTTATCACTTATCGTGATCAAATCTGTGCAATATCCGTCTTTCATTCCAAAAAGTTTAGCGTCTTTAAAATTGATATTTTCAGAATCTAGAACACCAATTATTGTTGCAAATAAGTTCGCTCGATCCTTTGTGTGAATGAATATTGAAGTTAGTGAATCAGTATCTTTTTCAATCAACTTAATGATTGTTTTCTTATATGAACCTAAAATAATCTCAGCATGTATTGAAAGATCTTTAGAATCAGACATTTTGAAATAGTCCGGATAAAACTTATTCCATAATTGCTGCACGTCGACCTCTTTATGATTTCTGATGACCTTAATGGCTTTTAGTTTTTCATCAGTAATAGATTTATTCAGTAAGATCTCATCTTCAAAATAAAGTTTAGTTCGGTCGTAGAGTTGTCTTAAAAGTGAAGCATTCCAAGAATTCCATAGGTTTGGGTTGGTTGCACTGACATCTGCCACTGTTAGGCAGTAAAGATATTTTAGATTCTCTAAGGAAGTTACCTTATTTGCAAACTCCTTGATTACGAAATTATCCTCTAGATCTTTTTTCTGTGAAGTAACAGACATTAACAAATGGTTTTCCACTAGCCATTCAATCAATTTAGTATCTTCTGCAGAAAATAAATG
>CAJWIK010000102.1 GCA_913042105.1 uncultured Gammaproteobacteria bacterium | reverse complement strand
GATCTTTTCTATCCTGTAGCCAATGCACAGATAGTTAGAATGCAAGATAAGGATAATATTATAGACAGAAATTTTAATATCACTTGGGTTGAAGATCTTCCAGAACAAAACGAAATAGTAGATGGAGAATGGTTTCAAGAAGGAGTAGAAAATGGAATATCTATTTCTGATGAAATTGCTGAACGATATAATTTAAATATGAATGATGAGGTCATTCTGCAAATGGAAGATGGTTCGATAGAGACCTATATCCAAAGTATTAGAGCAGTAAATTGGGAGAGTTTTTCTCCTAATTTTTTTGTAATTGGCCACCCTTCTCTCTTTATAGAGAAGTCTTCAACTCACATAACATCTTTCTTCATTCCTGAGGCAAAACAGAAAGTAGCTGCAGAATTGATGCGAGAATTTAGGACTGTTTCTGTGTTTTCGATTGAAGAGTTAATAAAACAAGTTAGAGATATAGTGAATCAGGTCACGAAGGCCTTAAATTCAATACTCTTATTAACGTGCTTAAGTGCTCTGTTTTTGGCTTTCTCTGCCTTGCAAGACGGATTTGATCAGAGAAGACATCAGGCTGCAATACTAAGAACATTAGGCGCAACAGGAAGGTTTATAAGAACTTCGTCATTAATAGAATTCTCGATATTAGGGTTAGTTTCTGGACTACTTGGTTCTGCCATAGCTCAGACTGGAGTTTACTTTATAGAAGTCAGAGTATTCGAGACCATACCTGGCTTTTATCCTGAGATCTGGTTCATGGGACCAATCATTGGAATATTGATTGTATCGGGACTATGCCTATATCTCGTTAATGGCTTAATGAAGCAATCTCCAAAAGATCTATTAAAGTTACAGACATAAAAAAACCTGCGTTAAGCAGGTCTTTTTATAAGCTAGTAGCTTAGTAAGCGCCGAACTTCTTGGTAAACGAAATACCGCCCATTCTAGGTAACGTAGGAACAACAGACCTTAAGAAGCCCTGTGTCTCGTCATCTGTAGACATATTTCTTACAGCAATTTTATCCATAATGTTATTAACAAAGAACATAACTTCTAAGTCACCTTCGTCATTATTCCAAGTTGCTTTTATGTCTATACGACTAAATGCAGGAGAAACATCATATGGAAGTGCAGCATCGGACCAAATTATTGAGTCAGTCCAAGAAGCACCTATCAAGTAATCAATTGTTCCGCCATTAACCTCTTGAGTATAGTTGGAATAAATTGACATTTTATTCTCAGGTATCCTTTCCATCTTAACTCCATTGATCGGTCTTTCTCTTTCTTTAATTGTATAAAGCGAGCCTGGAGCATTAGGATTATTAACTTCGATAACACCTTGGTTACCAAATGCATCAACTATCTCTTCCGAATATCTAGCATCTGTATAGCTGTAATTACCACCAATAATCCAGTTTGGTTCAGGCATATAGATCACTTCTAATTCAAAACCTTTTGTCTCTGCTTCTGGATACCCAATAACTGATGTACTGGTTCCACCCAAGAAACTTTGAGACTCAAATTGGCCATGAATATCTTCATAAACATATTGATAAGTTGAAGCATTTATTTGAAGTGTATTATCCATATATGAACCTTTGTGACCCAGTTCATAAGAGGTAACATTCTCTGAATCATAACTAGGGAAAGCTGAGAAATAACCTAAGTTAAATCCACCTGCTCTATGACCCGTAGTAACAGATAGATACCAAAGTGCGTTATCTGTTGGAGAATAGTCAAGATTGACTCTATAGTTAGACTCTTCAAATTCCCTTTCCATTGATCTATAAAAAGAACGAGAATAAGGAATACCTTTAAACCTTATAACACCTTCACCAGTAGGAGTACCGTCAGCATTTAATGCGCCAGTAGCTACGTTATAAGCCAATAGATTTGCAGACGTTAACTCTACTTCGTTATATTGAACTAGGTTTTCATTCGCTACCTTTTCATCTTCACTATACGAACCACCTAAAGTGATTGCCCAAGTGTCATTGATTTGGTATTCAGTTTGGAAATATACAGCTAAAGCGTCTGTTTTATTTTCGGTCTGCCAAATAAATGTTGACCCTGGAGAAGGATTTGGTCCTTCTGTAAGAACTGCATTTTCTCCATCCCAAGGACCGGAAATAATACATACTTGCGTCAGCGAAGGATCTGCAAAATCAGGAACCGGAGCAGCGTTTAATAAACTGGCTATACCACAACCAACGTCCCTAGCAGTATAAGCATCAGCGGTTGTTGTGTACGCGGGTACTGTTGGATTAGTACCGCCGTATACACCAACAGCAGTTAACATCTGAACTTGCCTCGTAGCACCAGGTGCTGCTGCGGCAACTGTAGCACCGTAATCAGCAGGTTGAGAATAACGAGGATCTCCATTTGGATTAAAGAAATCTAAATCTTGATCTATCTCTTCATGATACTCAAAAAGACCACCTACGAAACTCCAATCATCTGATATATCCCAAAATACTTGTACTTCATTTTGAAAATTTTCATTCTCTTGCATAGCATGGAATTGTTCATCAAATTTAGGATTACCCGTTCTATCATCATCTGTAATTCTTGTATAAAGGTAGTCCGTATAAGACCCGATATATTTAATAGTTAGATTATCTTGAACATCCCAAGTGTAGTTGATTGTTCCTGCTTGATGGTCAAAATACTCATCATTAAAGCCATTAGTTGAAGTCACTAGATCATCACCAGTCATAGAAGGAATGCTTTTACCATCTCCTAACATAGTTTGAGATAGAATATCTGCATCGTATCCGTATGCAAAATTTGGGCTAACTCCAGTTCCAGCAAATAATGCAGGGTCTACACCAGGCACTAAGAACTGACCATGTCTTGTTAGACCTTTATGATTAAAAGTAAATGTCTCATAACCAGGAGTAGCACAATTTGCTACTGTTCTATCAGTCAAGCTTGAACAAGGCGTATTAGGATCAACAGGTCTGTAACCGTGAACCATCAGATCATTTCTTCTAAGATTACCGCCATATTCACTAGTCGTTAAGAGACCCGCTCCTTGTGCCGAACTGATTACTCTTCCGTAGCTTCTTTCATTACCTCTGATATCAAAGGTATGATTATCATTTTCCCATCTTAGGGCTAAGGTATAATTTTCATCTTCATAACTATCAAGATCAGGTCCCTTCCCTAAGTCTTTGATCACTCCACCACGACTTCTATTAACAACAACTAATCTTGCGCTAAGGTTATCGGTTAGGCCTCCATTAATGAAGCCATAGCCTTCAGCTAGACCATAATTTCCTGTAATGGTTCTAACTTCGGCAGCAAAATCTTGAGACGGTTTTGTGTTGATGAAATTTACTGCACCACCAATACTATTTCTTCCGTATAGAGTACCTTGAGGTCCTCTTAAGACTTCAATTCTTTCTACGTCATAGAGCCCGTTATCAGTTGAAGCAATACCAAAATCTACTGAGTATGCTCCATCAACATAAGTTCCTACGCCAGGATCTCCACCTAAAGCTCTAAACATCCTTCCTATACCTCTAATAGAAATATCATATGGTTGGATAGTTGTAGCAGGAATATAATTTTGAAGATCTTCCTGATTCCTAAGGTTCAATGCTTCAATCAGAGTCGAATCAAAAGCAGTTATAGATAAAGCAGTATCTTGAATAGATGATGCTTGCCTCTCAGCAGTGACGATTACCTCTTCGATTCCTCCTTTGTTTTCATCAGCTGAAAACGCAAAGAATGCAGTTAAAGTAAAAGATATAAAAAAGATTAACTTTTTCATGAAACCTCCCCAAAGTTTCTATCAGAATGCTCGTCCTAAGTTATCTGAACAAATTTCTAATCAAAAAAGTCCTTTTTTTCGAATTACGGTTATTAAAGTACCTGTATTTATTGAATGTTACAAGAAAAATTTAGAAGTAAAAATAAGCCATAACAAAGGCAAATAGATTATTGATAGCGTGCAAGATGATCGGCAGACTTAAAGACTTATAAGCCATCCTTACGTAGCCAAGGAATAATCCAAATACAAAAAGAACCAAGAGAACCTTAATTTCATATTGA
>CAJWIK010000101.1 GCA_913042105.1 uncultured Gammaproteobacteria bacterium | reverse complement strand
AGCCAAGAAACAGGTAAAAAAATGACAGACATAATAAATAGATTATCTAAAGTTTTGTGGGACATAACAAAATTTTTAGGATTAATTGTGGCAGTGGCCATATTAGTATCAATGTTGTTTGGTAGTAATATACCTTTCTTCGGGGGAGTGCTTGATAACACTCAAATAATTGTGGAAATTCTCGGATCTGAAGGTTTAGGTCTGATAATTGCAATAATTATTATATTAAGTGTATGGAACTCTAGATCAAATTAAAAAAGGATTTTATAGAAAGGCATCCTCGGGTGCCTTTTTTTTATAATGAAAAAATTAGTAAATATAGAAGATAATATAAAAATTGGCTCTACAGGTTCGAGAGATCTAACTGGGGATTTATTTTATCCGCCTGACGGTGAGGCTAACGGCTCTGGAATTGTAATTATTCACGGAGGAGGTTGGAGAGAGGGAGATAAAGATCAGTTACGTGGTTATGGAATATTGCTTGCTAAGGAAGGGTTCACATGCATAACAGCTTCTTATAGATTGTCTCAAGAGGATATTTGGCCTGCACAGATTCAAGATGTGAATTGTGCAATTCGTTATATGAGAGCAAATTCAGATAAATTAGAGATAGACCCAATTAGAATTGGAGTTACAGGAAATTCTGCTGGAGGTCACCTTTCCTTGATGGCTGCTCTCTCAGATATAGATCCTAGTTTTGAAGGTGAAGGCGGGAATAATCATGTCACATCAGAAGTTAAAGCTGTATGTGCCATATACCCTCCTGCACAAATAAGAAAATATGAAGATACTGATACCATTTTTGATGCTTACAAGGCCTTGATGGGAAATGAAGCTTCACAAGATGATTTTGATAAAGCTAGCCCTATTTTACAAATAACTAAAGAATTTCCTCCTACTATGTTGATTCACGGTTCAATTGATTCAGTTGTAAAGCTTTCTGATTCAACAGATTTGTATACGAAGCTAACTGATTTAACTATACCAACTGAGCTTCATATATTTTCTGAAGAAGATCACGCTTTTGATTCACAGAGTGGATATGGAAGATCAATTGCTGAATTACAGAACCTTTTTTTCAGCAAGTACTTATAGGGGATTGGTGGTTGTGGGTGGACTTGAACCACCGACCTCGGCATTATGAATGCCGCGCTCTAACCAGCTGAGCTACACAACCGTGTGGCGAATTTTAGTGATGAGTATAGATAAAGTCGAGTAACTATTACACATTAAATCTGAAATGCATTATATCTCCATCCTTGACTATATACTCGCTACCTTCTGACCTTAGTTTTCCAGCTTCCTTGGCACCAGATTCTCCTTGATGATCAATAAAATCACTGAAAGCAGTTGTTTCAGCTCTTATGAATCCTTTCTGGAAATCAGTATGAATAACTCCCGCAGCTTCTGGTGCAGTTGAACCTTCTTTGACGGTCCAAGCTCTCACTTCTTTTTCTCCAGCTGTGAAATATGTAATTAAAGATAACATCTTATAACTCTCTCTTATGAGTTTGTTGAGACCTGGTTCTTCTAGTCCCATGTCTTTCAAGAACTCTAAGCCTTCTTCAAAGTCTAATTCTGCAATTTCAGCTTCTAGTTGATTACACATAGGAAGAACAACCGAGTTTCTTTCTTGTGCATAATTGACTAGCTGACTTAAGAGAGCATTTTCTGCATCTAAGTCTTCGACGTTTCCTATATACAGGCAGGGCTTAACGGTGATAAGACCTAATTCCTTAAAAACATTTGGGTCTTTAATGAATGTTTCCGTATTTCTACCCAAAACACCAGAACTGAGTTCAGCTGACAGGCTTTCATATTTACTCTTTTGGATTGCAATTTCTTTATCTCCAGAACGAGACGCTTTTTCTAGTCTTAATAATGCATTAGACAAAGTTTCTATATCTGAAAGTAAAAGTTCTGTCTCTACTGTCTCTAAATCAATCACCGGATCAACTTCATCATGTACATGAGTAATGTCAGGATTTTCAAAACATCTTATGACGTGAATAATTGCTTGAGTTTCTCTTATATGGGACAGAAACTTATTTCCTAAACCTTCTCCTTCAGATGCACCCTTAACTAATCCCGCGATATCAACAAACTCGGTGGTAGTTGAAATCTTTTTTTCTGGTTTTACAATTTCTGAGATTTCATCCAATCTAGGATCTGGTACGGCAACGATACCTTTATTTGGTTCGATAGTGCAAAAAGGAAAATTCTGAGCCTCTATGCCTGCTGCAGTTAAAGCATTAAACAAAGTAGATTTACCAACATTAGGTAAGCCCACAATTCCACATTTAAGACTCATTAGACTCCTCCTTTTTTGAGTGATAATTCATTACAGTCTTCTGCCATCCGTCTTGAGAAATTTTCTCTCCTATATCTAAATAATCATAAAGGCTCTCAATCAAATGCTGCCTTTCTTTGGCAGAAGCCTTCTTTAGAACATAAGATACAACATCTTTATCTTTTCCTGGATGACCTATTCCAATTCTTAATCTTTTGAAAGATTTGTCGCCTTGTAGTTGATCTATAATATTTCGAAGACCATTGTGACCACCATGACCACCAGATTCCTTTAATTTAATTTCTGCATTAGGTAAATCTAATTCATCGTGGGCTATCAGTATCTGTTCTGTCTTTAACCCAAAATATTTCTTAGCTTTTGAAATACATATTCCACTTTCATTCATATATGTTGATGGTCTTACAAATATTATTTTGCAATTTTCACTTTCGTATAGCGCATACAATCCATGAATCTGATTTTCTTTCTGAAGAGAAAGAGAGTATCTATCACAAATGAGATTAATTAAATCTGCACCTGCGTTATGCCTAGTAGATATATATTGATCCCCAGGATTTCCCAACCCTGCAATTAAAAGTGGCTCCATGGAAATGAGATTAAGGATTAATCGCTAGACTCATCTGAGCTATCTGATCCATCTGAGTCACCTGATGCAGCATCATCTTCACCTTCAGATTCAACTATCTCTGGTTCAATATCCAGTACTTTAGCTTCAGTGATGGACACAACTGCCTGATCTCGATCTTCCCCTAACGCCAGAGAAGGTATTTCGACTCCTTCAGGCAAGTTTAAGCTAGACAAAAAGACAGAATCTCCAACATCCAGCTCTGCAACATCAACTTCTAAATATTCAGGAAGATTAGAGGCTAAGCAATTGATATCTATATTATTGATTAAACGTGAAATAGCTCCACCATGCATTTTTACACCAATACAATTTTCTTCATTGATAAAACGCACCGGAACAGAAAGACTAATTTTTGTATCTGGATTAACTCTTAAAAGGTCAGCATGGAGCACTCTTTGAGTTGCTGGATGTCTTTGTATCTCTTTTACAATAACATTCTGCTCATCTCCAGAAAGATTAATATTCAATATTTGGGTTGCGAAACCAGGTACTTCAGATGCTTTTGTTATATCCTTTTCTAGAATAGATATTCTAAGAGGATCTTTATCACCACCGTATATTATTGCTGGTACCGAACCATTCCTTCTTAGTTGTCTGCTAGAAGATTTCCCATCGGTTTCTCTTCCAACAGCATTTAAATTTACTTGTTCTGACATAATCTTTCTCCGCTATAAGAACATTGCACTTATAGACTCTTCATTATTTACTCGCCTAATTGCTTCAGCCAAAGTAGGTGCCATAGTTACAATTCTTATTTTTTTGCAGCTTTGCGCCTCTTTTGAGAGCGGTATAGTATCTGTTACAACCAATTGATCAAGCTTTGATTGTGAAATTTTTTCAATTGCATTACCTGACAATACTGGATGGACAATATAAGCAGATACTTTAACGGCACCTTCTTCTTTTAATGCGTCGGCAGCATTACATAATGTTCCTGCTGTATCAGCTATATCATCTACTATGATGCACTCTTTTCCCGACACATCCCCAATGACATTCATAACCTGCGATTGATTGGCCTCATCTCTTCTCTTATCAATTATTGCCAAATCAGAAAGTCCTAATACTTTAGCTAATGCCCTTGATCTCACCACTCCTCCAACATCAGGAGAGACAACTAACTTATTATCGGAATTAGTTTTGAGAAT
>CAJWIK010000100.1 GCA_913042105.1 uncultured Gammaproteobacteria bacterium | reverse complement strand
TAATCCTTCAAAATGTGGTTTATTAGGAACTGAAAGACATCCAGTAGCAAAAATACAAAACTTAGCTTCATAGTCATCTTTTGAAGTAGTAATTGACCAATTTGAATCATTCTCATTAAAATTAGCACTGATCACTTCTTCTTCAAATTGAATGCCATCTCTTAATTCAAATCTATCCGCAACATGATTTATATACTCAAGTATTTCGGGTTGAGCTGAGTATTTTTCTGACCAATCCCATTCTTGTTGGAGATCATGATCAAATTGATAAGAGTACTCTAAAGAAGGAATATCGCATCTTGCTCCAGGATATCTATTCCAATGCCAAGTACCGCCAATTTGATCTGCTTTTTCTAGAATGACTACAGATAGACCTAATTTTCTTAGCTTCAACAGCATATAAATACCTGCAAAGCCGGCTCCAACTATAATCGCATCATATTTCTTAATTGCGCTATCTTTATTCATTCCTTAACCTCTCCAAAATCTTAATAAACTTTATTCTTATCTTATGAGAATTATTTATATCATCAATATAAAAATCAAGGTAGAAAAAATTAGAATTTCCTTACAAAAAACTTTTCTTTGGAGGCCAGCTCTTCAGCTCTTAATATTATGTAGTGAGCTAGAATTATTTGGTCTATGCCCTTTGCTTTAAGAATTGCTTTTTCTTGTAAACTTGCGTCTACAGAATTTTGATTCATTTCTTCTATAACTTTTCCTATATCGAAACTCCTGGCTTTCATAAATAAATTTAAAGATTTCCTTCTCTTGTGCTCACAATATTTTCTAGTGAGGTAGAATTATTTTTTGGTCCTCGTCCTCTGGCTTTCAGGATTCCTCTGTCTTGTAAATTTGCATGTGGTAATATTTGGTCTACAATATTATCCGATTCTATTCCTTGAAAGATAAGACAATAATTAAAGATCATTATACAAATAAGCTATGAAAAATACTTTACTATCCTCACCATTAAAATCTGATATTGATAATAAATCGGAAGAATTTGCTAAGTACAAAGAGTCCATGCTTGAGAAGCTAGACGTAATTGAAGATCTGATTACAGAAGTTGAATTAGGAGGAGGACAACACCATCACGATAGATTAGCTGCAAGAGGTAAAATGCCTGTACGCGAAAGAATTGCGAATTTCTTAGACCCTGATACTCCTTTTCTTGAAATAAGTACTTTAGCGGCATATGCCTCGGCCTACCCTGTTGGAGGAGGCTGTGTAGCAGGCATAGGAATAGTTGCAGGGATTGAAGTCGTTATTTTTGCAAATGATCCTACAGTTTTGGCAGGGGCTATGCATGCTTTTTCAGGGAAAAAATGGACCCGAGCCATGGAGATATCCAGAGTCAATAAAATACCTTATGTTCAGTTTGTAGAATCTGCAGGTGGTGATTTAAGAATGGGTGGTGGAAAAGGAAAAGGAGCTTCGCAAGGCACTATCTTAGGAGCAGGACACTTTGCAGAATCTGGAAGAACTTTTTACGATGTGACCGAACTTTCTAAATTAAGAATACCGACTATCTCAATAGTCTTTGGTTCTTCTACAGCAGGTGGTGCATATCAACCTGGAATGTCTGACTACAATATCTTTATCAAGAAGCAATCAAAGGTTTTCTTAGGCGGTCCCCCTCTAGTAAAAATGGCAACAGGAGAGGTATCAGATGATGAGACTTTAGGTGGTGGTCAAATGCATGCTGAAAAGTCAGGTTTAGCAGACTATCTTGCAGAAGATGAAATGGATGCATTGCGGATAGGAAGAGAAGTAGTCTCTCACCTTAACTGGCGGAAAGAAGGTAGCGGCCCTACTCATCAAGCCGATGAGCCAATTAATGATATTGAAGATTTATTGGGTTTAGTTGATCCAGACCTTAAAAGACCTTTTGATGTCAGAGAAGTAATTGGAAGAGTAACAGACGGTTCAAGATTTGAGGAATTTAAACCTCTATTTGGACCCACTATGGTATGCGGGTTTGCTTCCATTCATGGCTATACGGTAGGCATTATAGGAAATAATGGTCCTATATTTCCCGACACCGCATCAAAAGGTGCTCATTTTGTTCAATTATGTAATCAAGTAGATGTGCCCATTGTATTTTTACAAAACATAACTGGGTTTGTCGTAGGAAAAGATTATGAAACTGACGGGCAAATCAAGAAAGGTGCTCAATTCTTAAATTCGGTTTCTAATTCTACCGTGCCACATCTTACGGTTATCTTGGGTAATTCATATGGTGCTGGAACTTATGCTATGTCTGGAAGAGCTTTTGACAACAGGTTTACTTTTATTTGGCCCACTGCAAAAATTGCAGTGATGGGTCCTCAACAAATTGCTGGTGTAATGTCTATTGTAAGGAGGGCTAGAGCTGAAAGAATGGGAGAGAAGATTGATGAAAAAAATGAGGCTCAAATGGTGGCCTTTGCAGAAGCAGCTCAAGAAGAAGGTTCTCTTGCTCTAAGGGCCACTGGCGCTATAAGCGATGATGGAATTATTGACCCTAGAGACACAAGAACAGTACTTGGATTATGCCTTTCAGTGGTGAACGGAAAAGCCGTTGAAGGAGCATCTGGATATGGAGTATACAGACTATGACTTTTCATAAATTACTTATCGCCAACAGAGGTGAAATCGCTTGTAGGATAATTAAAAGTGCCCATGACATGGGTATAAGTTGCGTTGCAGTCTACGTTGATGCTGATGCCAATTCTCTTTTTGTTAAGCAAGCCGATGAAGCCATCAGGCTTTCAGATTCTTATTTAAATTCTAAAGAGATAATAGCTGCAGCTAAAGCTACAGGGGCACAAGCCATTCATCCTGGTTATGGGTTTCTATCCGAAAATGCTAAGTTTTCTAGAGATGTCCTCAAAGAAGGGTTAATTTGGGTCGGCCCCAATTCAAAAGTTATTACTTCAATGGGTGATAAATTAAAGGCTAAAGTTTTGGCTGAAAAAGCAGGCGTACCCACCCTTCCCATGACAACAGATCCTAAGAAAGCATCGTCAATAGGCTACCCACTACTTATCAAAGCTGCCGCTGGTGGTGGCGGGAAAGGTATGCGTATTGTTGAGTCAACCAAAGATCTAAAAGAATCAATACTTGGAGCTCAGAGAGAAGCATTATCTGGATTTGGAGACGACAGAGTTTTCATAGAAAGATACGTTCCTTCTTCAAGGCATATTGAGATTCAAATATTGGGCGATTCTCATGGAAACGTGGTTCATTTAGGAGAAAGAGAATGCTCCATTCAAAGAAGACATCAAAAGATTATTGAAGAATCACCATCTCCTAGAGTTGATCCTGAGATGAGAAAAGCAATGGGCGAAGCTGCCGTTAATTTAGCAAAAAAATTAAAATACGAATCTGCAGGAACTGTTGAGTTTTTAGTAGATGATAAAACAGGAGAATTTTGGTTTTTAGAAGTCAATACACGCTTGCAAGTTGAACATCCGGTGACGGAAGGCGTTACTGGTAAAGATTTAGTTTATGAGCAATTAAGAATCGCTCGTGGTGAGGAACTTGGTTACAGCCAAGAAGATGTTGAGTGGTCAGGATCTTCCATTGAGGCTAGGCTCTATGCAGAAGATCCATCTAACAACTTTCTTCCCGCAACTGGAAAATTGATTGCCTACGAACCTGATGCAAATGTAAAAGCAAGATGGGACACAGGAGTTGAACAGGGGTCAGTAATTGGAACGGATTTTGATCCTATGATTGCAAAAGTCATAAGCACTGGAAAAACCAGAACCGATGCTGCTAATAAATTGGCATTGGCTCTAGAATCACTTCACATAGGTGGTGTTATCACCAATAGAGATTTCTTAGTATCTTCATTACGCTCTGATGCATTTCATAAGGGCCTTACTACTTCTGATTTTATTGAGAAGGTTAATCCTCAAAGAGTAATACCAATGACCGGAAAAAATTTAGAACTTTCTTCTTCGGTTGCTGCCCTGTGGATACAAGGCCTTAACAGGAAAAATTCTAATGTACTGAACCAGATTCCTTCTGGATGGAGAAATTCAAAACTTCCACGACAAAAGCTATCATTCAAATGTTTAGAGGAAGAGGTAACCATCAACTACCAATCAAGAAGAGATGGGTCTTTTGACCTCAACGAAGGATCGGTTGCAAGTATATTTAAGTGGGAAGAATCTGGAATTGATA
>CAJWIK010000099.1 GCA_913042105.1 uncultured Gammaproteobacteria bacterium | reverse complement strand
GGATCATCAAAAGAATACCCTTTCTCGGTCAGAAGGATTAATCATATCTGTGAACGGCTTGTCTGGAAAAATTTTGGGTGGAGTAGGCATATTGCTTTCTGGAGTGCTTCTATCTTTAGTTGGATTTGGAGAGGATGGTTCCCTTGAAGATAAGAGAGAAGCTGTAACTTCTCTTGCAATCTTTTCTACGGCTTTGCTTTTTATCATTGCACCCATCTCTTTATTTTTTATATCTAAATATAAAATAAACAAGTCTATTCATGAGGATAATCTTAAAGACCTAGGATATGAAACTGGAAAAATTGAAACATGAAACTTGAATTAGAGAAAACTAAGTATCCCTCAAAGAGGGCAGGTTACTCTGCAGTTGCAGTGATGACTTTAGCTCAAGTGTTCGCTTTTATAGATCGTCAGATACCTGCAATGTTAGTGGAACCTATTAAGCAAGATTTTAATCTAAATGACTCTCAGATAGCCTTATTGGGTGGAGCTGCTTTCTCAATATTTTATGCAATCATGGCATTACCGATTGGGTATGCAGTTGATAGATACAAGAGAGTGAATGTATTGGGTTCTGGGATATTGGTTTGGTCTTTAATGACAACCTTCGCTGGGTTGGCTAATAGCTTTGGGCGATTGTTTGGTGCACGAATTGGCGTTGCTGTAGGTGAGGCTGTTATGGCGCCTGTGAGTGTGTCACTTGTAAGTGATTATTTTCCCCAAAACAAACAAGGCAAGCCTATGGGTATCATCACCGCAGGGGTGTATCTGGGTATAGGAACTACTTTAATAGGAGGGGGTTATCTTATTGATTATCTTACTGATATAGGAGGTATTACTGTCCCATTTATCGGTTACTTTAAGCCCTGGCAAGCTACTTTTTTAGTAGTAGGTATACCTGGAATATTAATAGCTATTGCAGCATTCTTGCTCCATGAACCTAAGCGTTTAGGTTTAACTGCATATGAAACAAGAGATTCAGAATCTATAAATATTTTTTCTCATTTACTGGAGAATAAAAGCACATTATTCCCTATGTTTGGTGGTCTGATATTTATGGCTTTAATTTTTTATTCCTTCACCTTCTGGGCTCCTTCAATGATGGTAAGGACCTATGGTCTAAGCTTGACGGAAGTTGGGTTCACTTTGGGGTCAATCACAATAATAGCTTCTATTCTTGGAACGATTACATCTGGAACCATTGTTGATTATTTACGATCGAAAGGACATTCAGATGCTCCACTTAGAACTGGCATGTATGCGTGTATATTTGCTACTCCAGCTATTTGTTTTGCTCCTTTAGTGGATAGTCTTTTTATCAGTTGGATACTGATTGGTATTTATCTATTCTTTATAAGTTCTTTTGCACCGATTGGCTTACTGGCTATAAGCGGTATTTCAGGTAATGAGGTCAAAGGACAAATGGCTGCAGTACATGCTTTTCTAATGATGGCTTTTGGTTTGAGTCTTGGACCTCAGATCACGGCATTTTTTACTGACTTTGTTCTCATGGATGAATCTAAGTTAGGCATGGCGGTAGCAATTACAGGCGCAATCGTCCTGCCTTTAGCTGCATTATTTTTTAAAATTGCTTTACCAAAATATAGAAGTGCTTATCAAAAAATATCTAGTTAATTGATTTTTTGAGTACTTCCTCTTAGTCTGTAGCCGTGAATACACTAATCGTTGTTTTATTACTGATCATCTTAGCCTTAATGGTATTCAATACCTTTAAAGGTGGAAAAGATAATCATGAATCTGATGATTTTCTTAAGGGCATTGATAACTCTATGGAAATACAAGGAACTACGATTAGAGAGTTGTCAAAAGATATTCAGTCCTTCAATGAGCCATTAACAAAACTCAATCGATATTTATCTGGCGGCACGCTTGCTGGAAAATTTGGAGAATGGTCATTAGAATCCATAATCAAGGATATCTTCCATCCTAATCAATATGAAAGTAATGCTGAAGTCATACCTGGTAGCGGTAAACGAGTAGAGTTTATTGTTAAGCTTCCAGAAAATTTAGTTTTACCCATTGATGCAAAGTTCCCTTCTGCCCTTTTTGATAATTACTTGAATGCGAGCGATGCTGGAGATGAGAAGTTAGTAAAGAAAACAAAAGATGACATTAAAAGGCATGTACTTAAAGATGCGTCTGATATAAAAGAAAAGTATGTACAAACCGGTATTACTGTTGATTTAGGAGTGATGTATATACCGAGTGAAAGCTTGATGCAGATCATAGATTCATTAGATAATATAAGAGAATCAATTTTCCGTGACTATAGAATTCTAATTATGGGACCTAATTCTTTAGCAGCTTATCTTATTAGTGTTCATATGGGATTTAGAACTTTAGCCTTAAACGAAAGAGCTGGAGAGATTATGGGAGAGTTTGGCAGACTAAAAAAAGAGTTTGAAAAGTTTGGTGGTTCCACGGAAGACTTAATGAAGAAAGTTGATGCGCTTCAAAAGTCAGTTAATGAGTATTCTACTCGGGAAAGACAAATGGAAAGGGCTATTAACAATATGGATAAATTGGATTCTTAGAATAAAAAAATATGTCTTTTGATAAAGTTCAAGATGAAATTATAGATCTTCTATCTGAAAACGAAGATCAACAGTTTATATTTCTAACAGGTGCAGCTGGTACAGGTAAAACAACACTTTTAGAGAGAGTAAAAAACCAATTATCCTTAAAGAAAATGGTTGTCGCCCCCACCGGCATTGCCGCATTGAATATTGGAGGCACAACAATTAATTCAGCTTTTAGGATAGGTTTTGACACGATTCCGGCCATCACCAAATCTAAAGATCCAAGGTTTAATAAGCTACTTAAAAATTTAGAGCTGCTGATAATTGATGAAGTTTCAATGGTAAGAGCTCCTATGCTCGATGCTATCTCACAATCCCTACAAATCCATAGAAATTCTCAAGAACCTTTTGGGGGCGTTCATGTGCTTGCATGTGGAGATCTTTTTCAGCTTCCACCTATAATCAAGGAAAGTGAAGAACGGGTTATTTATGAAAAATATGATTCTATATATTTCTTTGATGCACACTCCTTTAAAGATATGGATAAGGTCAATTTCTTTGAGCTAACTGAATCATTTAGACAAGAAGAAGATCAAAAATTCTGTGATTTATTAAATAATATTAGAGTGGGTAGGGACTTAGAAAATACAATCAATCAAATTAACTCCAATTGTTTTGATCCAACACTTGAATCTGATTTTTTCATGACACTTACTTCCAGAAAGCGAAGAGCTGAAGAGTTAAATGAATACAAGTTAAGTCATATAGAAGGACAGGAAGAATTAATAAAATCGAAAGAATCCGGTGATTTAAATGAGAATGATTTACCCGCTCCTAGAGAACTTAAGATCAAGGTGGGTGCAAATGTTATGTTCATCAAAAATGATCCTGAAGGTAGATGGGTTAATGGCACACTAGGCACTGTCTCGGAATGCCTGGATAAAAAGAAAAAGAATATAAAGATTAAGATAAATAATAAAACTCATAAAGTAGAAAGAGAAGAATGGAATAAAGTAAAGTTCACTTACGATGATGATTCAGACGAGGTATTGGAGGAGGTGGTGTCTTCCTTTAAACAATTTCCAATAAAGCTTGGTTGGGCTGTGACAATTCACAAGTCTCAAGGACTGACCTTGGAAAGTTGCTCTGTTGACTTAGGGTCAGGAGCTTTTGCAACAGGTCAGGCTTACGTAGCTCTCAGTCGATGTAAAAATTTAAACTCTTTGCATTTGCAAAGAGAATTAAAGGTTTCTGATGCACTTGTTGATCCTGATATTGTTGATTTTCATAAAAATTATTTAAAAAGTTGAGATGAACAAATTATTAATAGCGTTAGCGGTGACCTTGAATATGCCTTTCTTTTTTGCCAATGAATCTATAGAGACAGAGGCAGTTCAGTGGCTCCAAGAATACTTACAAGTTGATACCATCAATCCCCCGGGTAATGAATCACGCGCAGTTGATTACATTGCAAATATCTTTGAACAAGAAGGAATAGAATATAGATCCGCTGAAAGTGCACCGGGTAGAGGAAATATCTGGGCAAGATTAAAAGGCGGAGATAAGCCTGCCTTGGTTTTACTTCATCATAGTGACGTTGTTCCTGCTAATGAAAAATATTGGGACTTTGAACCGTTGTCTGGAGAAATCAAAGACGGATATATTTTAGGTCGCGGTGCTTTAGA
>CAJWIK010000098.1 GCA_913042105.1 uncultured Gammaproteobacteria bacterium | reverse complement strand
AACGCCTTCATGAATAACCATTCTTTGATCGCTAACTAGCAACGAAGAATGAAAGAAGGACAATAGAATTATGAGTCTAATAAACATAGTCAGTCTTTCCTTGATAGAAATTCATTAGTGAGAATCCTAATCCTGGCCACTCTGATTTTATTATCTACTAACCGCATAGCCCCAAAAGTTATACCCGGCGATTTTGGGTGTATTAGGAAGATACATCTCCTCTATTTCAATGATATCAAATCCAGAATCTTGAATTAGCGAAGGAATGTTCCTATCTATATTGCAACCACCTGCAATCTTTCCCCAAAAAGGATTTATTCTTTTTTGCCATTTTCTTATATTGTCATCAGGTGCGGCTCCATGCTCACAAAATATCATCTTTCCTTGGTTTTTAAGGACTCTTCTAATTTCTGTATTAGCTCTAATCACTTCTGGGATAGTACACATGGTGTAGGTGATTAAAACAGAATCAAAATGATCATCAGGCAAAGGAATCTCTTCAGCGCCAGAAGATATGAAGTTAACCTCCATGCCTTCTTGGATTGCAACTGCTCTAGCCATCTCACTAAGCTCCTCAGAAGGATCTAAGCCCCAGATTTCATCTACTTTAGTCTTATCATAAAAAGGTAGGTTAAGGCCTGAGCCAATACCGATTTCAAGTACCTTCCCTTCGGCTAGAGGAACCACCTTCTCTCTTTGGCGGGCAACTGGCTTTGATCCACACGCACAATTAAGAAATTTTGGCAGAACATATTTTTCATATAGACTCATAGATTAAATCTAATACTTACAACGATTAAAGGCAATAACTATGGATCAACACTTAGAAAATAAAGTTTGTTTAATAACAGGTGCTACGAATGGAATTGGAGAAGAGTCAGCAAAAGAACTCAATAAGATGGGTGCAGAAATAATCTTTATTGCTAGGAATGAAGAAAAGGGAAATAAGCTAAAAGAAGAACTATTAAAAGATTCTGGACGAGAAGCCACTATGATAATTGCTGATCTATCGTCTCAAGATCAGGTTAAAAAAGCAGCCGAACAATTTCTATCTTTGGATAAGCCCTTAGATATTCTTTTGAATAATGCAGGAATAATGAATAGAGAGCGAAATGAAACAGTTGATGGACTGGAGGAAGTTTTTTCAGTTAATCATCTTGCTTACTTTACTTTCACTTTAATGCTTTCAGAAAAGCTTAAACAAACTGAAGGCTCTAGGGTTATTAATGTTGCTTCAGGTGCGCATCAGTTTGTAAAAAATATGAATTTTGATGATTTACAGTCAAAAGAGAACTACAAACCTATGCAAGTTTATGGACAATCTAAATTGGCTAATATTTTGTTTACAAAAGCCTTATCGACCAAGCTTTCTGATTTTGGGGTAACCGTAAATTGCTTGCACCCAGGTTTCGTTAGTACTGGTATTGGATCAAATAATAATAAGACTTTATGGACCGTTCTTATGTTTCTAGCTAAACCATTTGCGAGAAAAACTGACAAAGGCGCCGAAACTTCTATTTATCTTTGTTCTTCGCCTGAGGTTGAAAATATCTCAGGAGAGTATTTTGTTGACTGTAAGATAGAAAAAATTTCAGAGGCTGCAAAAAGCACAGAACAATCTGAATCACTTTGGAAGATTAGTACTGAGCTAACAGGAATAGACCTAAATTGATGACAATGGGTCTACATCAATGGCCCATCTCACCTGTTTCGATGCTTTCGCATCATAAAGCCTAGATTGCATCACATCCAAGAACTTATGTAAATTTGATCTACTGGCCGAAAAGATACTTAATTCCCATCTATAGACACCAGATTTTTTTTCCATGACAGATGGTAGAGGCCCTACAAGACGAACATTGGCTTTCACCTTTTCATCGACGTTTGCCCTATTCAGTAAATTTAAAATGAAATCTCTACTGACTAAACTTTTTGGGGATTCGGCAAAGATTTTGGCCTGAAAGGTGAACGGGGGGATCTTTGAACTTTTTCTTTCTTCTAATAATTTTTTTGCAAATCCCTCATAGCTTCCTGTGATGATTTCTTCAATTTGGGGATGATCTGGACAGTAGGATTGCAAAATAACCCGACCTGGCTTTTTGTCTCTTCCTGCTCGTCCAGAAACTTGAGTCATCAACTGAGCAACTCGTTCACTCCCCCTGAAGTCGGCACTGAATAAGCCAGAATCTGCATCTATAATTCCAACCAGTGTTACATCCGGAAAATGATGGCCCTTAGCTAATAACTGAGTGCCTAATAAGATCATCGGCTTCCCTTTCCTTATTTCATTAAAATACTCACTTAGTGTTTCTTTTTTTCTTGTTGAATCGCTATCTATTCTTAAAGTCATCGCCTCTGGAAAATGACCTTGCAAGAACTCTTCAATTCTTTCCGTGCCAAAACCGTAGGTCAAAAAATCATTAGAGCCGCAAGACTGACATTTG
Source organism: uncultured Gammaproteobacteria bacterium (assembly GCA_913042105.1). Lineage (GTDB taxonomy): Bacteria > Pseudomonadota > Gammaproteobacteria > Magnimaribacterales > Magnimaribacteraceae > Magnimaribacter. The sequence continues at coordinate 1,803 of CAJWIK010000098.1, read as the reverse complement.
TTAGGATAAGTTTTTTGTGCCTCACAGTGATGGCAATGAAGCTTAAATGGATTCTTATGAACAGTCATAAGCGCATCACATCTGTCACAATTGGAAATCCATCCACAAACTTTACAAATCATTGACGGGGCATAGCCTCGTCTATTCAAGAAAATTAATACCTGATTTCCCTTTGATAGTTCCAAGTGAGTGGCCTCTAGCAGTTCTTTACTTAATCCTTCGTTTAATTCTTTGCCTCGTAAATCTACAGCCTGAAAAGTGGGTAAACTTGCTCCAGTAGCCCTCTTACTTAACTTGAGTACTTTGTACTTATCTTCCTCTGCATTTTTTAATGTTTCTAGAGATGGAGTAGCTGATGCCAAAACAACGGGGACTTTTTCAAGTTTTGCTCTATACAAAGCCATATCTCTAGCAGAATATCTAAACTTATCCATTTGCTTAAAAGAAAGGTCATGCTCCTCATCTACAATAATGATACCTAGGTTCTTCATCGGCAAGAAAACGCTTGAACGAGTGCCAATAATAATATCAACCAAGCCTCTAGAGGCACCTAACCATGCATCAACTTTCTCACGGTCATTTTTAGCAGAATGGAAGGACATAACCCTGTCTCCAAAATACTCTTTGAATCTTTCCTCTGCTTGAGGAGCAAGACCTATCTCGGGGATGAGGATTAGAGCTTGTTTGCCTTGATTAACAACTTCTTGAATTGCCTGCAAGTAGACCTCTGTTTTTCCACTTCCAGTTATTCCATCCAATAAGAACGTTATATTCTTGCCTCGAGCGCTATTAATGGCTTTCACGGCTTCTTTTTGCTCTGGATTGAGTTTCTTTGATGGCAATAACTTTTTATTTTCTAATTTTTTGTATGGCGATAATTCTCTAGAGAATCTATTGATATACCCTTTCTCAATAAGACTATTGATCGCAGTTGTACTTATTCCAAAGGCCTGAGCAGACTTAAGGGTTATTTCTTTCTTTTCTTTTAAAAGAGCTAATAACTTTTGTTGAATAGGAGCACGAGCTAAATCCTCGGATTGTAAAAAGGATCCCTTAGAAGTAAGTTCTAAATATTTACTCTCTCTGAATTTAGCTTCTTTACCTTTTCTTATTGAAGGAGGGAAAAAGTATGCAATTATCTCTCCTAAGGGGTAATGGTAATAACGAGAGGCCCATTCAGCTAAATTAATCGAATGTGCGTCCAATAGAGGTGCCTCATCTAGCACTTCAACAATGTGTCTATATTTTCTTTTATCTGTGGAATCTTTTTTTGAAAAACTCCATACAACACCTACTAGTGTTCTCTTACCGAAAGGAATTAGAACCCTTGATCCTTGTTTTAAAAGAGAAGTATTGTTCTTTGGAGGTAAATAGGAGAATTTCTCCATCAAGGGGATGGGGACTAAAACTTCTACTAAATCTGAACTCATAAACTAATAATCGTTCATTCTAATTTAAATTATGCATTTGCCTTGTATTATCTGTCTTGTATAATGCGCCGACCTATTTTTACCATCAAAATTATTAAATGAGAAAAGAAATTCACCCAGAATACCGAGAAGTACTATTCCACGACACAAGTGTGGATGAGTATTTTCTTATTCGTTCAACTCTAGACACAGATCAAACAAAAGAGTGGGAAGGAAACACATATCCCTATTGTGTGCTTGATATCTCTTCTGCCTCGCATCCGTTTTATACCGGTAAGCAGAAATTTGTAAATGAAGGCGGTAGAGTTGATAAGTTCAAAAAACGTTTTGGTAATAGAACTAAAGCGGCAACTGCAGTTGAAGAAGCTCCTGT
>CAJWIK010000097.1 GCA_913042105.1 uncultured Gammaproteobacteria bacterium | reverse complement strand
AGAAAATAATCGTAATTTCTTTGCCAGCAATCCTAGACTGGGACTAATGATAAGGTCCTTAGACAACATGGATCCTGTTAGAAAAAAAAATATATTTGCAAAGGCTGAAGAATTTATTGAGCGAAATACATGTTAAAGATCTTCCAGTAAAAAATCAGCAGCTGCTAAGCTCATGCCGGCATTATCATGAGAAATTCCTGGAACAACCTGATATCTCCACCTGAAAGGCATATTTTTCTTAACACCTAATTCCACCAAATGATCAAAAAAGTTTGTCCCTCTTTCTAAACGATGCTTACCTTGTTTTTTAGCTTTTCGCATAGACGGCAAAGAGCTATGGTTGGGATTATTATCTTCTCCTCCTAAAAAAACTCCTCCCTTAAGACTTAAAAACCATTTCAATCGATTGTCTGAAACATTCATATTTTTGATACCAAAGGGGTATTTAATCGCCGGGTTAGCAAAAGTATAAAATCCAGCATTTGCGATAGCTACTTTATCGATTCTTGTTTCATCGCTGAGCATTAAATAACGATGCACAAATTGAGATCCACCTGAATGGCCATAGAGTCTAAATTTTTTAGTGGTTATTTTGAATTTAGATGAAAAAAAATTGAAGATGTCTCCCAGAGATGACTCAAGATCTAGCGATGTATCTTTGAGCATTCTGCCTGTTTGAGTTGTCTTCATTAGGTATGCATACTCATTATAGAATTCTTTTGAGAATTCAGGTGCTATCAGAACTACATCCCTTCCCTCCACAAGAGGCAACCAATCTCTTAAATCTTGTTTTGCTTTTCGACTAGCGCCATGAATTATGAACATTACCTGAGTATTTTCAGAAATAATCGAAGGCGCAGAATAGTAAATTTGAACATCAGGGCTAGCCCAATATGAATAAGTGGTTTCCTGAATATCTCTGGCACTAAGGAATTGGCAGAATATTAAAGAGACAATGAAGAATATCTTAGGCATTAATGTTGATGTTTATGAGGTTTCTCAGGAGCTTTACATTTTCCACGTTCCCAATCAGTAGGTTTGCAGTCATAGATAATCCGCCCATGGTCTTTAATGAGATAGTCTAGGATTTGGTGTGCATGAGCTCCAAATCCAAGAGATGCATCATCTTGCAGCTCATTTATTGGAATGGTGTAACTTGTCCAGTCTTTTGGAGCACGCCATCCTGGCGGAGGAACTAGTTGAGCTCTGATTCCTGAAATAGGATGAAGAGCTCTCCATTTTCTGATCTTGCCTGCCATAAGCTCTACAAGTTTTGGGTAATCTGCCGCAAGATTATTGTACTCATTTGGATCATCGTCGATATTAAACAACTGGTTATTAACATTTACCTCCATCAAGGAGCTGGAAATAACCTGAACAAGCTTCCATTGTTCATTAAATACGGTTGTATGGAATTGACCATAATTAGGTGTTTCTGAAGCAAAAAATACTTCTTTGGTAAGCGGTATAGTTTCAGAGCCATGAATTGCTGACCACATGTCTCGCCCCCATATCTTCTTGGTATTCATCATAGGAATATTAGTGGCTCCTGCGAGAGTTGGGAATACATCCATCATAGTCATGATAGATGAAAAATTTGTTTGAGGAGCTATATGACCTTTCCATCTCAAAGCAGCTATGACTTTAATCCCTCCTTCATAAGTTTCTCCCTTGCCACCTCTTAAAGGATAATTATCTCCTCCACCACCTCCATATGTAGCTCCACCATTATCGCTGCTAAAAAGAATAATCGTTTCTTCATCAATTCCTTCAGACTCTAATGTCGCAAGAACCTGACCAATGGCTTGGTCTAATGCATCAACCACAGCAGCATAAATTGGACGAGCGCTAGGAGTCATTGATAGACTTCTTATTCTATCGGTTGAAGCACTTCTGGTTGGCTTGCGTAAGTCCTTTAGGTTAGCATATTTTATTAATAAATCTTCTGGAGCTTCTAAAGGCGTATGGGGAGCTATAAAAGGCATATAAAGAAAAAAAGGTTTTTCAGTATCACGATTCTCAATCCAGCGGGAGGCTTCAGCAGCTAGCAAGAACGTCTCATAACCTTTGTCAGTAATTGTTTTACCATTTCTCTGAAAATCTATACCCCCTTGATTTGCAAAAGGAGGAAAATAGCCAACTTCAGTATGCAGATGGCCATAAAAGTCATCAAACCCTCTTGAATTAGGGTGAAAAGTCTCTTGTGAATGGCCTAAGTGCCATTTGCCAACCATAGCTGTTTGATATCCGGCCGCTTGAAACGATTCAGGCATAAAATGCTCATCTGGATGAATTCCATTATTCATCCATGGCATTACTACCGAATAAGACATACCTAGGCGCATCGGATCTCTTCCAGTCATCAAAGCAGCTCTAGTAGGACTGCAAATTGGAGTGGCATAAAATCTATCTAACGACATGCCCTCTTTAAATAAGGAATCAATAAAAGGTGTGTCAATTGGCGCTCCCCGAAGAGAGATATCAGCCCACCCCAAGTCATCTACTAAAAAAATAATAACATTAGGTTTTTTTTCTTCAGCAAGGCTGCCAACTGACAATAGCAACAAAAGAAGAGTTTTAAAATTCATAATCTAAAGGTTCAAACTGTCTTGTCCATTTCCAATATTCTACCAACCTCCATGGAGAAGTGGTGACAACTTTCCCTTTTGAGTTCTGATACCAGCTAGAAACACTTGGATGCTGCCAAACCATCTTATTTAATCTTGCTTCTAATTTTTCTTGATAAGTCATCACAACATCTTTTTTAACTTTTAAGTGTCTAATATTATTTTCTAAAATGTAATCTATTGCTGAGCAAATATACTTGACCTGACATTCTGAGTTAAAAATAATACTTCCAGCATGAGCTAAATTAGTACCAGGACCATAAGTTGAAAAGAAATTTGGGAGCGTATCAAAGGCTATTCCTAGGTAAGATTCAGGTGAATCACCGTATTTGTCATGAAAGAATCCATTACCTCCATCAATGCGAATAGGTGTAAAAAATTCTTGAGCTTTAAACCCGGTTGCAAGAATAATCGTATCAAATTCATGCAATTGATTATTGGTTAATATCCCAGCATGCGTTAATCCCTGAATCTCATCAGTAAAAATTTTTACATTGTCCTTTTGCAATGATTGGAGCCAAGCTCCATTATCCTGCAGCATTCGTTTGCCAAAAGGGGGATAGTTAGGAATAACCTTAGGTATAAGAGATTTATCTTGAAGTTGCGCGAGCATAGCGTCAGTAAAAATTTGTCGCATTTGCTCATTGGTTTCATTTATAGAAGTTTCTCCACCTTGCCATTCAGGATCTATAAAAAGCGAATCTAATAACTGGTCTGATCCAGGCCAAAATAATAGAAATCTATACCATCGAGAATAACCTGGCAGGTTTTTTAATAACCATTTCTTCCCATCTTCGACGTTCCGATGATAATCTGGATTAGGGAACATCCAAGGTGCCGATCTTTGAAATACAGTGAGCTCATCACATTTATCCGCAATAGAGGGAACAATCTGAAATGCACTTGCACCACTCCCAATAATTGCAACTTTTTTATTAGTAATCTGATCATTTTTTGGCCATCGTGCAGAATGGAAAATATTACCCTTAAATGACTCTAAACCATTGATTTCAGGTATTTTTGGTTGATTCAGCTGGCCAACGCAAGAAATAACTAAATTAAATTTTTCGCTTTTTGAGCTTCCATTAGTCATGGATTGGACATCCCAAAGATTAGTTGAATGATCAAATATCATTGTTAATACTTCTGTATTAAATTCTGTCATTTCAGCAAGATCATTCTTATCGAAGCATGACTGAAAATACTGCTCAAGCTCTGGTTGCTCAGAGAAGTATTGAGACCAGTTATGATTTTCTTCGAATGAATAAGAATAGAAATGATTAGCAATATCCACCCTGCAACCAGGATATGTATTATCAGCCCATGTACCTCCGACGGAGTTATTTTTTTCATAAATTTTAAAAGGAATACCTCTTTCAGCTAATTTTATTCCCATTAGAATTCCAGACATGCCTGCGCCAACAATCAAAGCAGAGAAATTATTTATAGCTTTATTATCCAAAACAACATTATGATTAATATGCTGCGATGGTTGAAGGTTAAGCTCATCAATCATCATTGGGACATAGTCCTCAGATACTTCAGCGCCAACAACATAGTTCATGATTTTCCATATCTCCTCAACACTAGGGATATAGAAATCTTTAAGCTCTTTATCAAGAAAGTATTTTTCAAGCAATGGAAGTGCAATTGATTCTATCT
>CAJWIK010000096.1 GCA_913042105.1 uncultured Gammaproteobacteria bacterium | reverse complement strand
ATTTTTTGCGCAGCTTTTGTTGATGCTGTTCCACCGAATTCTGCCTTTCCTCTATGAGCGGATGTATTTCCAGTTACAATAACAGAGCCTTTACCTTGGGTTATCATATCAGGACATAGCAACTGAGAGAATCTTAGTAATGACATTACGTTTGTATCAAAATTTGACTGAAGATCTTCAGGAGTAAAGTCCAGGAAACTTCCCCTTACACCTCTTACAGCATTATGGATAAAAGTATCGGGCTGTCCAAATTCTTTAATAACATTATCTATAGTGCTATTAATTGAATTAGAATCTCTGACATCGCAAATAAAGCCTTTTGATCCAGGTAATTCTTTTTCAAGATTACTGAGCCTTTCTTGATTTCTTGCAATCATTGCAATTTTATAGCCTTCGGCGTGAAAGCATCTTGCTAGAGAAGAACCTGTTCCAGGTCCAACTCCAGTTATCAAAGCAATTTTATTTGGCATAAATTATTTATTCTTTAAGACTTCTTCTTTTGCCCAATTAATACCCCTTCTCAGAAGAGTATAAAAAACAGGAAGATCCCAAGCACATCTCTCAACCGCAGGATAATATTCAAGAGGCTCAGGTAAGTCGTGCATATCATAGTGGCCTCGACAATGCCCTAAGGTTAAATATAGAACCTCACCTTTCTCAACAGTGTGAAGGTAAAGAACAGGCCAATTTTCTTGCGGCCAATCTTCTTCTACAAAACCCTCTGCCTTTCCATCATATTCAGCTTCAAGAAGTACATTGAGTTTTCCATGTAGCTCCATTAAATAAAGCTCATCAGTAGTTTCAAATTCCTCAACTCCCTCTACGAGAGGATGGTCAGGTTGAGCAACCTTCACATTATACGGTTCAATTGGAGGGTGAGCTATAAATTGTGAACCCAGAGTTTCCATCATGACTGGTGCTATTCTTGGACTGTCAACTTTACCATCAGACATAAATTGAAGGATAGAATTAGTTCCATGAAGCGCAAGCCATCTGTTACCAGATGCTACATAATTTTTAAGAACCCTCTGCTGTTCTAATGTAGGCCTCACGTCACAAGTATAGGTAATTAAAAAATCTGCATTTTCAATAGCATGTAGGTTTGAGTAATCTTCAAAAACTCTTGTCTTCATCCTATCATCTTCTGCTAATAATTTTAAAATTTCCAACCTTGCAAAATCAATATCATGAAATTTACCGCCGGCAATAAAAACTACATCAATTTTCTTTTTGACATCATCAGTCATAATCTAAACCCTCCAATTTAAACTCAAGCCCTCCAATTTAAATTAGAATTGGACGCCTTTTGTAAATCCGCCATCTATAATAACATTTGTACCTGTTGTATGACCGCTTGCTGGGCTTGCAAGAAAGGCAACTGATTTAGCGATATCTTCACCTGCACCAAATTTACCTAGTGGAATATTTCCTAATGTCGCATTATAAAAATCTGCCATATTATCTTTGATATAATTCCAAGGTCCGCCATCTATATATATAGGCCCAGGACAAATTACATTTGAACGTACACCATTTGCGCCCTCAGTTTGTGCAAGGTGATTTGAGTAATTTAATAAACCAGCTTTAACCGCTCCATAAGGCCCACTTCCTGGTCCCTCTTCTATTGCAGTTGTAGTTGAAATCATAACGATTGAACCTTTAGAAGCTCTCAGTGCCTCAAGAGAACTTTCAACAGCTCTTACAGTTCCCATAATATCAGTTTGGAAATTTGCAGCCCATCCCTTTTCACTTGGGTCACCGCCTCCAGCACTAACCTGTGGAACTAAAATATCTAATCCACCTAATTCTTCAATTGTTGAAGCCATCCAAGCTTTAAAAGAATCTCCGTCCGCAACATCGGCTGCGCCACCTATTGCATTAATGCCTTTTCCTTTTAATGCTTCTAGTGCTGCATTCACATCATCAGCTTTACGTGAACAAATTGCTACATCCACACCTTCATCTGCTAGAGCATGAGCTGTTGCTAATCCTATGCCTTTACTACCGCCGGTAATAATTGCTTTTTTTCCTTTTAATCCTAAATCCATAATCTTCCTCCTTTTTTAATAAAACTACATTGGTGGGCCAAAACCTGGAGGCATTCCCCCTGGGCTTATCTTCACCTTTTTCTTTTCTGGTATAATAATTTTTATTTCACCATCTTCCTCTTTAATATCAAAGCACACTAATGGTTTATTTGATAGGTTTGTCATAGATTTTCCTGTAGACAACTCAAAACGTGCACCATGATGAGGACAAGCATAGAATCCTCCGCGAAACCTACCTCCAGAAATATTTGTATTTGCATGAGGACAATTATCCTCAACAGCAAAAAGATCAGCTTCGGCAGATCGAATAATTAAAACGGACCTTCCATTAGATCTAAAAACTTTTTCTTCTCCAGGTCCTATATCTTCAGAAGAACATATGGACACAAAAAGATTTTCTTCTTGAGTCATGATAAAACTTTCAATAATTAGTTAAGTTAGCCGTAATTAGGAACCTCGCCACCATCTTCCATAATAAGGCGATCGATGACTTGATGAAAATGAACAATTCTTCTTTCTTGTTTTCCACACCATAACCCTTTGTAGGATGGGTTATTCATTCCTTTTTGAACGAATGGTAAGTTATGAGCATCCTGGTCAAGAACTTCTCCAAGAGAATGTTCTTCTCCATGTTTAATATAGCGATGTTCTGGTCTTGTATAATCACCATTAGCTTCCGCATCTCTCGCTGCTTTTGCAGCCATAGTAGCGGCTGATTCGGTACGTTTATTATTTTTATCCTTAGCCAAGCTAAACATTTGAAGATCATAAAAACACTTATTAGGATCATCTGGATGAGGTCGTTGGGTAAACATCATATAATTAGTTGCATGAGTATTTAAAGTTACATTAGGAAATACAAGATAGTGATAATCATCAGATAACTGATCATCATTTAATTTTGAAAAATCAAGGTCCATTTCTTTAGCTCTATCTCTTTGAGCAAGTTGAATATCTCTTCGTACTGTTTGAGCGTTTCCTTTATAAGTCTTAGGATCAACTCCATGTTGCTCCATATAGATAGCTAAACTAGGTCCAATTTTTTCTTGGTCTATGTGCGGTCTCTCACTTGGAACACCAAAAGGGACAAGATAACGATTATGAATATCATATAAATCTATCTGAACATCTTTATCTTCTAGATAGTCCATTATTTGAGGGTGAGTTCCCCAAACGTGATAGGTCTCATTAAAAGCGTCAACAGAAGCTTTCCAATTACAATTCCACTCAACTGTCATATCCATAACTAATTGCATTTCATCAAAATTATAGGCTGTCAAATGCTCGTCAATGGGGCCTAACCATTCTTTTAATGGTCGCACTTCTGGATTAAGAGAATACATAATCCACCCATTCCATTCTTCACAAGGTAATTCATCTAAATGTAAAGATGGATCACATAACCCTTGAGGAAAGGTTTCTGGATCAGGGCTATCTACTCTTTGACCTTTGGCATCATATTGCCAACGATGATAACCACACTTAAATGTCCCATCTGTTAAAATACCGTTTTTTTCTTGGGCTAACTGATTACCTCTATGCTTACATACATTATGAAATGCTCTAACTTTTCCATCTTCACCTCTGACCATTAAAATTGACCAATTGCCAATTTCAGTTGTTGTATAACTATTTGGCTCCTTTAAATCTTGAGACAAACCACCACGCAGCCATATCTTTGTCCAAATATGATCCCATTCAAGCTTCATAAATTCCTTACTAGTGTATCTTTCTTTTGGAATTCTACTGTAATCCAAATTGGGTTCAGGCGCTTTATCACCAAGTGATCCTGGTTCTGCATAACGTGTTAAAGCCATTAATTCCTCCAAATGCAAATTCTTAAACAATATATCCAATATACCAATTAGTTGTCTAGCATTATTAAATAATCACCAAATTTTAAAAAATTGAGAGAGAAATGTAAAGAGCATGTTTTTTTTGATACGTAATTTTGCGTCTTGACCATTTATACTTAGAAGTCTTCAATAGAATTTGTAGGGATTGAAATATGGGAAAAAAATTTGGGCCAATAATGCAGATGGCATTCATAGTTGATAGCTTTGAAGATTCAATAGAATTTTGGACAAGAAAAATGAATGTAGGGCCATTCGTTATGTTAGAAGGTGTTGAGTTAAAAGATGTCTATTATAAAGATAGTCCTGCTGATATAGATTTCTCTGGCGCTATTGCTTACACAGGAAGTATGCAAGTTGAACTTATAAAACAGTATTGCGACACACCTTCTATATATAATGAGTATGTTAATAATG
>CAJWIK010000095.1 GCA_913042105.1 uncultured Gammaproteobacteria bacterium | reverse complement strand
CGGCAGGCCTCCATGAAGGAGAAAAGAGTATCTTAAATAAAGACTGTTGTTTGTCAGGTCTATTCCCCCACGAAATAGAAACTGGGATTAGCGTCGTGTCTTGTTTGAGTTCTAAAATCTCTTCTAAATTATATGTTTTTTGTCTCTGAAATTTTTGCTCAGAAACTATATATTTTGGATTTTTAAGGAAGATCAGTCGATTTAATTTAGTGCCATTTAATCGACTGTAAGGTGCTATTAAATTTTTTCTTTTACAAATTTCATTTAATGCCACTAAATCAATTATTGAATCAGATGATAATGCATAGACTATATCCGCATTTGAATCGAGATCTTCAAAACCTTCTTGTCTTACATCTGCAGAAATCAGTGGTTTTATAATAAAACTCATTAGTTTGAAAATAAAACTATTAGAAAAAAATTTAATCATTTTGTCCTTTTCAAAACTTATCTGCGGTGAGTTTACCTTTTCGTAGTAAAATTTATATCTAAATTATACTTTTAATTAGCCGAAGTGGCGGAATTGGTAGACGCAGGGGATTCAAAATCCCCCGCCCTTTGGGTGTGAGAGTTCGAGTCTCTCCTTCGGCACCATACAGGACCTCCTTGAACATAGAAGATTACAATTTTGAACTTCCAGATGAGCTAATAGCTAAACATCCAACAAAGGAAAGAAGTTCAAGTAGATTATTGGTGTTATCAGAGCCTCTCCAAGATAAGAAATTCTCAGATATATTGGATTCTTTTAACAGTGGAGACCTTTTGGTAATTAATGACACCAAGGTGTTTAACGCAAGGTTGGAAGCGACAAAATCTACAGGAGGTAAAGTAGAAATATTAATCGAAAGGAAGATTGATGAAAATAATGTTTTAGCGCTCACAAAGTCTAATAGACCTTTAAAGATAAACGAAAGGCTAAAATTAAATGACTCTGATATTTTTGCAGATATCATTAGTAAGGATGGCTACCTTTCTTTGTTAAAATTCTCTGAAAATGTTGATGATATTATTGAAACCAGTGGATCTATCCCTTTACCGCCTTATATTGATAGAAAGCCTGAAGAGATTGATGCTAAAAGATATCAAACTATTTATGCGAACGATAAAGAGATGCGGTCCGTTGCAGCACCCACTGCCGGATTACATTTTGAACAACAATTACTCGATAAGATTAAATCTAAGGGCGTCAACGTGGTGTCGATTACCTTAGATATAGGTATCGGAACTTTCATGCCCATAAAGGAAAATGACATCACAAAACACAAAATGCACTCTGAAAAAATTTATCTCTCCAGCTTAGGTGCTCAGACTATTGATGATGCGTTAAAATCTGAGGCTAGAATTTTTTGTGTTGGTACAACAAGCTTGAGATGTTTAGAATCAATTTTTAACAAATTTGGTGAAATAAGGCCTTTTGAAGGGGAAACAGATATATTTATCTATCCTGGTTACAAATTTAAGGTAGCTGACTACTTGATCACAAATTTTCATTTGCCGAGGACAACATTATTATTGCTGGTAAGCGCTTTTGCTGGGGTAAATGAAATTAAGAGAGGTTACCAACATGCTATAGAGCAAAAATATAGATTCTTTAGTTATGGTGATGCGATGCTCTTAAGAAGAAAAAAATAAAATAAATGTATAACTTATTAAAAAAAGACGGACAAGCCAGGAGAGGAGAGGTTAAGACTCCTCATGGTATCTTTCAAACCCCAGCCTTTATGCCTGTGGGTACCTATGGCGCTGTAAAATCTTTGAGTCCAGATATCTTAAATCAGATTAATGCTGAGATTATTCTTTCAAACACTTACCACCTGATGGAAAGACCTGGTGTTGAAATTATCAAGTCACATGGAGGTCTTCATAATTTTATGGCCTGGGATAAACCTATCCTTACTGATTCTGGAGGATATCAAGTTTTCAGTCTTGCAAAGAAAAGAAAAATTTCTGAAGAAGGTGTTGAATTCGTGTCTCCGCTAAATGGAAATAAAATTTTTTTAAATCCTGAAATATGTATGCAACTTCAAATGGATTACGGTGTGGATATAGCTATGGTCTTGGACGAATGTACACCTTATCCAGTGGAAAAAAATGTCGCTAGCAAATCTATGAATTTATCATTGAGATGGGCTCATCGATCAAGGGAAGCTTTTAAGAGCGATGGTGCGAGTCTTTTTGGGATAATCCAAGGTGGCGTTTATGAGGATTTGAGACAGGAATCTTTGGAATCTCTAGAAACTATGGGGTTTGAAGGTTATGCAATAGGTGGCTTGTCAGTTGGTGAACCAAAGGAATATCTCAGAAAAGTTGTAAGTTACGTGGCTCCATTAATGCCGGTAGATAAACCTAGATATCTTATGGGGGTTGGCACACCTTTAGATATAGTAAAGGCCGTAGAGAGCGGTGTGGACATGTTTGATTGTGTCATACCCACACGTCATGCTAGGAATGGCTATCTCTATACTTCAGAAGGCGTAGTAAAAATTAGAAATTCTATGCATAAAGATTCTCTGGATGCGTTGGATAAAAATTGCAGTTGTTATACATGTAAAAACTTCTCACGAAGTTATCTTCATCATCTTGATAAAACAAAGGAGATGCTAGGTTCTACATTGCAGACAATCCATAACCTATCTTTTTATTTAAATCTTATGAGAAATTTGCGAGTATCAATCGAAAGAGGTACATTGCAAACCTTTATTAAAGAGTTTGAAGAGACTTGGAATGAGCTCGAAAGACCCAATATAGATAATTAGAGGAAAAACAATGGAACAATCACCTTCTTTTTTTGATCCGACACTATTTTTACTGTTCGGATTTATGATTCTTATTTATTTTTTGATGATACGACCAGAAAATAAAAGAAGAAAAACACATCAAGAAATGCTTTCTAGTATTGAGTTGGGCGAAGAGATAGTCACTGCTGGTGGTATATTGGGAAAAGTATCTAAAATTACTGATCAATATCTGGAATTATCTATATCCGAAAATACTAAAATAAAGGTTCAAAAAACCTCCATATCAGCAGTTCTTCCCAAAGGTACACTGAAGTCTATATAAATCATGAAACGATACGGTTTATGGAAGTATCTCCTTATCTTCGTGATACTTGGATTCGGCATAATATATTCTCTGCCAAATTTATACGCTCCTGATCCTGCAGTTCAGATTTCTTATACAAGCAGCTCTCAATCAGCGGACTCTCTTTTAGCTGATAGAGTTAAGGAACTAATTGACGATGAAAAATTCCAAACAAAAATTGAACTTGAAGAAGATTATGTATTAGTCAGAACGGATAGTTATCAGAATCAACTCTTAATTAAAGATATTCTGTCTTCTAACTTGATTAATGACGTGGTCATTGCATTAAACTTAGCTCCAACTACACCTAAATGGCTAGAAGATATTGGTGGCAGTCCAATGAAACTTGGCTTGGATCTTAGGGGTGGGGTGCATTTTTTAATGCAGGTCGATACTCAAACTGCTATTAAGAATAGACAAGATGGCACGCTCCAGGATATTAGAAGAAGGTTTAGAGAAGAAAAGATTAGATATAACCAAGCCAATGTTCAAGATGATTCTTCTATCTTTCTAAAATTCAATAATTTGGATGCTTTAAGCAAAGCAGAAGAATTTATTATTGATAATTATTCACAATTTACTTATCCATTAATTACAAATGAAGATTCTTTAAAACTTGTTTTATCCGATACTGAAATAGAACAGATAGAATCTGATGCGATAGATCAAAACTTAACTACCTTAAGGAATAGGGTCAACGAACTTGGAGTTTCAGAACCCATTGTTCAAAGGCAAGGTAAGAAAAGAATCGTAGTTCAATTGCCAGGCATTCAAGATACTGCAGAAGCAAAAAATATTTTAGGAAAAACTGCAACACTAGAATTTCATTTGGAAGCACAAATGGATACACCAAGATCTAGAAAAACATCTTATCCTTATCGTAATGGATTCGGTGCACCTGCCTTCCTTCAAGATTCAATAATACTAGGAGGAGACCAAGTAGCAACAGCTCAAGCATCATTCGACGAGAATGGATTACCGCAAGTCAACATCACACTAGATGGTGAGGGTGGATCAAAGATGCACAGAGCTACGAGAGGCAATATTGGTAAGAGATTAGGTGTTTTGTTTGTAGAACAAAAAACGAGAACAATCTATGAGAGAGATCTTGAAGGAAATCAGATTCCTGTCCAAGAATCTTTTGAAATCAAAGAAATCATAAGTCTGGCTACTATTAGAGCTGCACTAGGAACAACTTTTAGGATCACAGGACTTGATAGTCCAAGTGAATCATCAGAATTGGCTCTTTTA
>CAJWIK010000094.1 GCA_913042105.1 uncultured Gammaproteobacteria bacterium | reverse complement strand
ATATAAATAATTTGTATAGTACTAAAGTGAAAAAAGATTCTAATTCTTTTTACGCAACATAATCCAAATAAATCTATATTCATAAATTGATTTATAGATTTCTATTGATAGATGATTTTTTATTGATTTGGTCGGGACGGCAGGATTTGAACCTGCGACCACTTGACCCCCAGTCAAGTGCGCTACCAGACTGCGCCACGCCCCGTTTATTTGATTTCTTTTAGAAGCCCTTCTAGCTCTTGCACTATTGCTATAGAAGTATCTTCTTTTAAGTCCTTATTTTTTAATGATTTAAGATTTTTTTTTGCCCCTGCAATTGTCATTCCTTCTTCATATAATAAATAATGTATTTGCTTGATGTACTCTATATCCTTCTTTTGATAATACCTTCGACTTCCTTTTCTGGTAAGAGGTTTTAAATGACTAAACTCCTTCTCCCAGAATCGTAGAGTGTGAGGTTTTATTTCGCATAGACTTGAAACTTCACTGATTGAGAAGTATTTCTTATCTAGATTTTCTTTATTCATCAAGAGTAGCGATCTTTTTTCTTAGTTTATTGCCTGCTCGAAAAGTAACTACGCGTCGGGCAGTGATGGTCACATCTTCACCCGTCTTAGGATTCCGTCCTGGTCTTTCCTTTTTATTAATAAGTTCAAAGTTTCCAAATCCAGATAACTTAACTTCTTCATTATTAATTAAAGAATTTTTAATTTCATCAAAGAAGTCTTCAATTAAGATCTTACATTCACTTTTATTCAGACCTAGTTCATTGTTGAGGTAATCAACAATATCTGCTTTTGTAATTGTTTTAGCCATCTAAACTCTTAGCTCTCCATCTAATTCATCTTTTACTGAGTTTACAATTTTCTCAATAACATTATCAATATCAGAATCTACTAATGTCTGCTCCATGGACTGCCACGAAACTGACAGGGCAATGCTCTTTTTATCTTCAGGAATGCCCTTCCCTTGGTAAACATCGAAGATCTTGATTCCCTTAAAAAAATCTCCAGCTGAGGATTCAATGATTTTCTGGATAGATGCAGCACTAGTTTCTTTACTGATTAGAAATGCCAGATCTCTAGACGTTGAAGGAAATTTAGAAAATTGCTTAAAAGAGGTTAATGATTTATCTTTCAAATTTTCTACTTCGAAGGAAAAGACAAATATATCTTGTTTAAACCCTAAGTTCTCAAGAAATTTAGGATGCAAGGAACCCATGAAACCAACCTCTTTATTATTAAGAAGAATAGAACTAGACATACCGGGATGTAAGAAATCAACAGAACTGTCACTAGAAGAATAATCCACTTTGAATTGAGAAAGTAGATCTAGAACAACTCCTTTTAAATCATAGAAAGAAATCTCTCTAGACTGCTCTTTCCAATTATTTATGACGGCACTGCCCTGCAATAAGCCTCCAATAGTTTTGTTTTCTTTTACTTTTTTTGAGTTCTTTAATGTAAACGTATTACCTATTTCAAATAATCTTTGGTTTTCTTGTCCATGATTGTGATTGTATAAACAGGTGTTGAGCAGACCAGAAATTAGATTAGTTCTCATAACAGTCATATTCTGAGATATAGGATTTTCTACTTCCAAAGGGCTGGTTCCTAAGCCGTAAAGTTTATGCTCCTCAGGGCTAATAAATGAATAAGTTATGATTTCGTTGAATCCCTTTGATACTAGAGTTTCACTGAGACTAACTTCTGGAGCTTTCAATATCTTTTTATAAACTGGATTTAATGAAGTTTGCGGTAATGAATCATAGCCCTCTAATCTAGCTAATTCTTCTATTAGGTCAGCTTCTATATCGATATCAAATCGCCATGAGGGAGAAGTAACTGAAATAATATTGTTCTTTTCTGTAGGATTCATCCCTAGACCCTTAAGGTACTTCATAGCCTGTTGTTTAGATATATTAGTACCTAATACTTTATTAGCTCTTTCAAGACTAACTTTAATTTTTGATTGTTTTGGAAGTTTATTTTTTAAAGATGCGGAGACTATATTACTGAAAGTACCGCCCACAGTTTGATCTAATAGCGAACTTGCCCTATCTAACGCAAGTTTCTGTATTGCATAATCCACACCTCTCTCAAATCTAATAGATGCATCGGTCTGAAATCCAAATCTTCTAGCTCGGCCTCTAATAGCAGACGGATTAAAGAATGCACTTTCAAGAAAAATTGAGCTTGTTGTGTCAGTTACTGCAGAGCTCTTTCCTCCCATAATTCCTGCAAATGCAACAGCTTTCTTGCTATCAGCGATCACCAGACAATCCCTATCTAAAGAAATTTCCTGATCATCTAACAAAGTTAAAGCTTCTTTATTTTTGGCAGGTCTTACAAAGATATTTCCTTGTAACTTGTCTCGATCAAAAGCATGAAGAGGTTGACCTAGCTCAAGAAGAATATAATTCGTTATATCTACAACGGGGTCTATAAGTTTTTGGTCACTTAATTGTAACCTTTCAGCAATTAGAGGAAGAGTCTTAGAATTAATCGAAAAGTTTTTTAGCGTTCTTCCGTAATAAACTGGACCTTGTTCGCAAACCTTTACTTCAATTTCATCCTTAAAAGAATTATCAATCATCACTACTTTAGGAAGATTAAATTTTAGATTATTAATTACAGAAAGCTCTCTTGCGACACCTAAAACACTAAAGCCGTCTCCTCGATTTGGCGTAATATCTAATTTGATAATCGAATCATTGCCAGTGATTTTAGATTTGTGATGCTCATAACCATCAACTTCTAATCCAGCCATAGTTAACTGGTCACATATCTCTTCAGTTGATAGATTAATATCAATGAATTCTTTGAGCCAATTTTTACTAAATTGCATATTAAAATTGATTTAAGAATCTAATATCATTTTCAAAGAAAGCCCTTAAGTCAGGGATATCATACTTAAGCATAGCCATTCTCTCCACGCCTAAACCAAATGCGAATCCACTATAGATTTTTGTGTCAACGCCCACACCTTTTAAGACATTTGGGTGAACCATTCCACACCCTAGAACTTCTAACCAGTTCTTATTCCATCTAATATCTGCTTCTGCGGAAGGTTCTGTAAAAGGAAAATATGAAGGCCTAAACCTTAGCTCTACTTTTTCACCAAAGAAGTCTTCAAGAAAATCATTTAACAAGCCCTTCAGTTGAGAGAATGAAGCACCCTCCTCTACCACCAGACCTTCTATCTGATGAAACATAGGCGTGTGAGTTAAGTCTGAATCTTTTCTATAAACTTTTCCTGGACATATTATTCTATGCGGAGCATCTCGCTTTTCCATAGTCCTGATTTGTACTGGAGAAGTATGTGTGCGGAGAAGACCAGCATTATTTAAATAAAATGTGTCATGCATATCTTTAGCTGGATGATCCTCTGGAACATTCAACGCTTCAAAATTGTAATAATCAATCTCAGCCTCTGGTCCTGATTCAACATCAAAACCCATCTTCTCAAAGAAGTCACAAATCTCTTTTATTGTTTTGGAAACTGGGTGAACCGAGCCTTTTCTTGCCTGAAAACCAGGAAGCGAAGTATCTATCTTTTCATTACTTAATCTTTCTTGATTTGCTTTACTGGAAAGTGAAACAGTAATTTGTAAATAGGCTTCCTCAAGATCAGACTTTAATTCATTAAGCAGCATACCTGCCTCTTTTCTTTTTTCTTGTGGGAAAGAGCCCAGAGATTTCAATAAAAGGTTAACCTCACCTTTTTTTCCAAGGAAAGATCTATATATATCATCTATATCAGATCTACTATCAGCAGATTTGAATTCAGTGATAGCCTTGGCTTTTAATTCAAGGAGAGTTTTCTTAAGAGTGTCTAAGTTCATGATCTAATTTATATTTTAGATCATTATACGCTCAATAGACTTGGGCTTATTAAGAGAAATTGATCTAAGCTGCTAAGTTAGACTTAGCTTGCTCAGCAATCATTGAAAAAGCTTCTTTATCGTTTACGGCAAGACTAGCTAAGACTCTTCTATCTAAATCTATATTTGCCTTTTTCAGTCCGGCTATAAGTTTACTGTATGTAATGCCGTTATCTCTTGCGGCAGCGTTTATTCTAATGATCCATAAAGAACGGAATACTCTTTTCTTAACTCTTCTATCTCTATAAGCATACTGACCAGCCTTCATAACTGCCTGTTTAGCGACTTTATAAGTTCTACTTCTAGCGCCCCTAAACCCCTTAGCCTGTTTTAGTACTTTTTTATGCCTAGCTTTAGCTTGGACTCCTCTTTTTACTCTTGCCATTTTTTTTCTCTATGTTTTAGTTTTAAGCATTTTGTCAACGAGTTGCTGATCGCTTTTTGCTATTTCGGTTGTTCCTCTAAGTTGTCTTTTTCTCTTAGTTTTCATTTTGGTAAGAATATGACTTTTATTAGCCTTTTTTCTCTTCAGACCAGAGCCTGTGCTTTTAAATCTTTTGCTCGCGCCACTATGTACTTTTAATTTACTCATATTTAAT
>CAJWIK010000093.1 GCA_913042105.1 uncultured Gammaproteobacteria bacterium | reverse complement strand
GGAAAGTCTTTAGTATCTCAATTAATTGAAGCGGGACAACCTGTTAGGGCCCTTGTAAGAAATGATCAGGAAAGTACAAACCCTCTACTGGAATATTTAAAAATTGATTTTGATAATCTTCAATTATCTTATGAGGCTTTATCTGACATTAAAGATTTATTCATTTGTCTCGGGACTACAATTAAGAAAGCTGGGTCTAAAGAAGCCTTTCAAAAAGTCGATATTAATTATTGTTTTGAAATTGCTAGAGAAGCTCAGACTCAAGGAGTGAGAAATATATCAATCATTACTTCTGTTGGATCTGATGCATCCGCGTCAAATTTTTATATAAAAACCAAGGGAGTGATAGAAGAAAAGATTGCGGCTATGGATTTTGATTCCATTGCTATTCATAGACCAGGCCTATTGATTGGACCTAGAGATGAACTAAGAACTGCAGAGCTTATAGGGCAAAAAATTTACCCGCTATTATTAAACCCACTCTTAATGGGAAGCTTAAGAAGATACCGATGTATAAAAGGAGACAGCCTAGCTCAAGCTATGATTAATCTCTCCGGATCGAAAGAGGGCGTAAACTTTTACTACTATGATGATTTTATAGAAAATCAATAATAGACAACTAACCTGCTTTTTTGAACTTCAGATCATCATCTTCTAGGCTTTTGAAGCGAATTTGAGTGATGTCCCTCAGATAATTCTGACTATTTATCCATGGATCCCTAGATCCTTGCTTAGGCAGTTGATGCTTAACTCTTTCAATATAGCCTGAGTTTAAATCTAAATAATCTGTTTCAGCTAAAACATCATCACCAGTTTCCGGACAAAAGTAATCACAATCTTTTTTGTCTAATAAGTTGATTAACTTACAGGCATATTCTGAAATAAGATCAGCTCCTAATGTCCAAGAGGCTGTTGTGTATCCGAAAGTAGCTATCAAATTTGGAACATCGCTAAACATCATTGTTTTGTATTGAGTCTTTTGCGAAATATCTAGAGTTTCATTATCAATCTTAATATCTATGCCGTTGAGGAGTCTCATGTTTAGACCCGTAGCAGTTATTATGATGTCTGCTTCAAGTTCTTCTCCAGAATCAAGTTTAATACCTTTGCTTGTAAACTCATTAATTGTATCCGTAACAACAGAAGCTTTTCCGTTGTTCATGGCTTGGAACATGTCTCCATTTGGAACAAAGCACAGTCGTTGATCCCATGGCATGTATCGGGGTGTGAAGTGTTTATCTACATCATAATCTTCACCTAAGTGTTCTTTAACATGATTGATTAACATTTCTTTAGTTTTTTCTGGATGTTTTCTGAGTCTGTTCAGCATGACTCTTTGCATAAGAATATTTTTCCATCTCACTAAGAAATATCCCAATCTATCACTGGTAAATTTCTTTATAAAATTACCAATTTTATCTTCATCTGGAGCAGCAAAATAATAGGTGGGGGATCTTTGTAACATGGTGATATGTTTAACTTTTTCAGCCATTGATGGAACAATAGTCACAGCGGTGGCACCGCTACCAATAACAATGACTTCTTTATCCGTATAGTCTAAATCTTCAGGCCATTTTTGAGGATGAATAACCTGACCTTCAAAAGCTTCAACATTTTTAAATTCAGGTGTATAGCCTTCGTCGTAATTGTAATAACCTCCACATAAATAAAGGATATTGCAAGTCATCTCCTCAACAGTTTTATCACTTTGATCTTCAACTTGTAAATTCCAAAGCGCTTCTAGTGACGACCATTTAGCTGAAATCACTTTTTTATTGAATTGAATTTTTTTCCTTATATCAAACTCATCAACAGTCTCATTAAGATAGCTTAGAATGGAAGGAGCATCTGCAATTGTTTTCGGGCTTCTCCAAGGTTTAAATTTAAAGCCCATTGTATGCATATCGGAATCAGATCTAACACCAGGATATTTAAATAAATCCCAAGTACCTCCTAATTCTGACCTACCTTCAAGGATCGTATAGCTTTTATTAGGACAACGTGTTTTAAGGTTATACGCAGCCCCTATGCCTGAAATACCCGCGCCTACTACTACCACATCTATATGTTGCATTGTCAATATCTCCTTTTAAATCATTATAGCAATATTTGTTGAAAGCTTACTTTAGGAAAACTTTAGCAGATCATCTTGGTGTCCATCGGCACCACCCAGTAAGTGATTAAGATATGATTCATGTGATTCCATCCACATAGATTTTGAGCGACTCCTGCCTGCCGACTGATCATCTTTAGTTCCCTTCATGTACCAATTATTGCATTGAAGCCAGATTTTGCCATCAGAAGAAACATTGCATTTATCAGTCCAATTTTCAACAGCTTCTTCAAGAGGCTCCACCTCGTCTTTATTGTTTAGTTTCATGGATGAGACGAGTTTTGCAATATATTTCCCTTGTTCTTCACAGAGAAGAGTCACATTCGTTACTGGATTTAAGCTTTGAGGTCCGACCATCATATAAAAATTTGGCATATCATTTACGTGAAGACCCCATAACGTTTTTGGTTCAATCATTTGATAATTATTCTCAGAAGAAGCTCCAAATTTATTTGCCAAAGTAGTACCATTTTTTCCTTTAACGGTAAAAGGAATAAGGCCAGCATCAAAGCCAGTAGCGTAAATTATAACTTCTAGTTCGTATAAATCGCCTGAAGACATTTCAAGGCCAGCTTCATTCACAGCAACAACCCCTCCAGGATCATTAACTAGATGGACATTTTCTTTATTAAAAGTTGTGAAGTAATCATCAATTATTAAAACTCTCTTGCAAAAGAAAGGATAATCAGGAGTAAGTAGCTTTGCTAATTCCTGATCATTAACGTCATTCTTTATTCTTTCACTAAGCAGATCACAAACAGAGGAATTCCAGTCTTTGTCATGTAATTGTTCAAAAGTGAATGGCAAATTTGGATCAGGAGGATTTTCGCCTTTCCAATCAACATGTCTAAGTTTAGAACTATATCCACCTGCCTTGAATGCATCGATAACATCAGGTGGTGTGGGCTGATCTTCTCTTTCAATAGCCCATGTTGCTGTTCTTTGAAATACTGTTAAGGATTCTACTTCATCAGCAATAGATGTAATGACTTGCGCAGCAGAGGCACCTGTGCCAACTATACCTACCTTCTTTCCTTTTAAATTAGCATTCTGATCCCATTCTGCTGTATGAAAGCTTTCACCTTTAAATTTATCCATTCCACCAAATTCAGGCATCCTGGGACTGGATAACGGACCGTTTGCACAAACTACGTGTTTAGCAAAAACCTCAGTCTTTGTTTCATTGTCTAGGTTTGTAATTTCAACTTTCCATTTTCCAAAATCTACATATTCCAAAGCTGTTACTTTTTGTAAAAATTTTATGTGTTTGTGTAAGTCAAAGTGATCTGCCAGTAGTTCTGCATAATCAGCTATTTCTGTTTGGCTTACATATCTTTTAGAAGGAATAAACCCTGTTTCATCTAAAAAGGGGAGGTAAGTATAAGATTGAACATCACAGGCAGCTCCAGGATAAGAGCCCACCCCTCCATGACTCCAGACTCCGCCTAAAGATTTATTTTTCTCTAGTATGCAAAAGTTTTCTATGCCTTCTTCTTTCAAGTAATGACCACAAGTCAGGCCAGAAAATCCACTTCCTATGATTACAGCATCAAAAATTTTCATATCTAATATCCTTATTAAGATCCTTCACAAGCCTCTACTGTTTGAAGTATAAGCGTGTTGATAGTCATTGGTCCAACACCACCAGGTACAGGAGTATATGCAGCAACACGTTCTGTTAACGGCTCTAAATCTATGTCTCCACACTTTTCAGGATGATAACCAGCATCAATGACAATGGCATTATCTTTTATCCATTCTGATTTTATAAATTTCGGTATACCAACTGCTCCTACAATAATATCTGCACTTAGGATGTGTTGTTCTAAGTTCTCAGTTCTAGAGTGACATATGGTTACTGTTGCATTTTTATTTAATAGCATCATGGCCATTGGTTTTCCTAGAATAGGACTTCTGCCAACAACAACAGCATGTTTACCTGATATTTCTATATTGTATTCTTCAAGTAGTCTCATGATCCCTTGAGGCGTGCATGATCCAAAAGCTCTTTCATTCATAGACATCTTTCCAAAGCCTAGGCAAGTGACTCCATCAACATCTTTTTTTACATCGATAGCATCAAAACACTTCCTTTCATCGATTTGTTTAGGCACTGGATGCTGAAGAAGGATGCCATGAACTTCAGGATTGTTATTTAATTCTTCGATTTGGCTAAGTAATTCGTTTGTAGTTGTTTCCTCACCAAGTTCTATTTTGAGGGATTGCATGCCAACTCGTTCACAAGCATTACCTTTCATTTTTACATATGTAGCGGAGGCTGGATCTGCTCCTACTAGAATTGTTGCTAAAATTGGAACAAACTTCTTTTCGTTATAAATTTTTTCAACTCTATTTTTTATATTTGTTTCAGCCGCGCTCGCAGTTTTTTTTCCATCTAAAATAATAGTCATGTACGAATTATATTCT
>CAJWIK010000092.1 GCA_913042105.1 uncultured Gammaproteobacteria bacterium | reverse complement strand
AATAGCAGTCGTTTTCGTTCATATTCTTGCACTTCATGAAGTTGGATCAAATAATCCAGATGGAGTAGATGTCAAAAAATTTAAAGATGAGGACGGCGTCCCTCTGGACACTAAACCTTTCTTTCCTTATGACATAACTCATGATCTCTATGCCATAGGTGTTTTCTTGATATTTTTTGTTGCAATAATGTTCTTTTATCCAGACGGAGGAGGGTATGTAATCGAATATGTAAATTATGAAGCAGCTGATAATTTAAAGACTCCCGAGCATATCGTTCCTTCTTGGTATTACACACCTTATTATGCAATGTTAAGAGCCATTACTTTCCCTGTACTTGGCCTCTCCGCTAAATTTCTTGGTTTTGTGGTAATGGCAGCAGGTATAGCAATATTCGTTGCTCTCCCTTGGTTAGATAGGAGTCCTGTTAAATCAATTAAATACAAGGGTGTCTACAGCAAATTCTTTTTGACGTTATTTGTAATTAGCTTCTTTGTTCTAGGGTACCTAGGTTCAGTTGCATCTACTCCACTTGGAACTTTACTGGCACAATTTTTTACAGTTACATATTTTTCTTATTTCCTTTTGATGCCTATCTATACCAAATATGAAACCTGCAAGCCTGTCCCAGATAGAATTCAACTTTCATGAGAAATATTTCACTGATCATAGGTATATTTGCAGTTAGTCTACTTACAAGTAACTTAAGTGCAGCAGGTGGAGCGGCCTGTGGAAACTATTTATCCGAAGATGGTCTTACCAAAGGTGAATGTGACAAAGCTTATGTTGATGCAACCGACAAATCTTCCCTTCAACGAGGTGCTCAGATTTATATGAATTACTGCTTGGGATGTCACTCTTTAAAATATGCCAGATATAAAAAGGTTTCTGAAGATTTAGAGATTCCTCTCGATATGTTTGAAGACAATCTCATTTTCGGTGATCAAAAAATGGGTGATTTAATACAAGTAGGCATGGATCCAAAGGAAGCAAAAGAGTGGTTTGGAAATACTCCTCCTGATTTAACTCTAGAGGCTGGCCTCAGAGGTCCTGATTGGGTTTACACTTATTTGAAGAGCTTTTATATTGATGAATCAAGGCCTTTAGGAGTAAATAATAAGGTTTATGAGAATGTTGGAATGCCTCACGTTCTGGTTGATCTTCAAGGAACTCCTCAATCAGTATGTAGACAGGTACCATATGTTGCAGAAAATGGAGGGATTAGACAAGACCCTCTCTCTGGAGAGAGACTTACCCAAGAACAGTGTGGTTTTCTTGAAGTTGAAGCTGGAACTGGCCAGCTAAACCCTGAAGAGTTTGATGAAGCTATGCTGGATTTAACAAACTTCTTGGCTTACATGACAGATCCTATGAAGACAGAAAGAGAGTCTATCGGAACTTATACTCTGTTGTATTTATTTATTTTCACAATGCTTAGTTATCTTCTCTACAGAGAATTTAAGAAAGATCTTCACTAATTTCCCAATCGGAGTTTTTATGGTATCGCTTAGTAACAGAACGTCAATGGCACTTTTTTCAGATCCAATGGACCACTACAGTCATAGAGTAAGAATAGTAATGGAGGAGAAGGGTGTAACTAGTGAAATAATTGATTCAGATACTAATAACTTGAGTAATGAAATTCTGGAAGTAAGCCCTTATGCAGAATTACCTGTCTTGGTCGACAGAGACGTATGTTTATACGACTCTCTTATTTTAATGGAATATTTGGATGAACGTTTTCCGCATCCTCCACTTCTTCCTGTTTATCCAGTCTCTAGAGCTCATATAAGACTATTTATACAAAGAATAGAAAAAGATTGGTGTGGGATTTTTGATGAATTAATCAGCGGTACTCCAACTGAGGCGAAAGCAAAAAAACTGCGTGCTGATTTAAAATCACAGATTCTTGGAATGTCCTTAATTCTTAAAGAAAAGCCTTATTTCATGTCTGATGAGTTTAGCCTAGTAGATTGTTGTATAGCACCTATTCTTTGGAGATTACCTCTAATAGATATTGAACTTCAAAAAGATACTAAAACCAAGCCAATTTATGCCTACATGCAAAGGGTATTTACTAAGCCTTGTTTCATTAACAGTCTCTCGGAGTTAGAGAGAGATATAAGAGACGTTTAAAAAATTAAAGAATTTCAAAACCTTCCTCCGATATCTTGAAAATATAAGCTTCTCTTGTTATTTTCTTGTTGTTGGTATTTATTTTTCCAGTTAACCCCTTATAAATAAATTTTTGATTATTTTTCGTACCGTATCTCAATAACATGATTTCAAAAGCGTCATAACCTATAGCGAACTCCCTTGTTTTATTAGAGCTCTTAAGATGCATAGGCATTTTAATCGGCATCATGAAAGGAATGTCTGAGTTTATTGAACCAATTAAATCTTTATCCTTGAGCTTATAAGTAATATTATTTTTCCAACTATTTAATATGAAAACTTGTAATTCATTTTCTGCTACGTAATCAAGAGCTGGTTTCAAGCTCCTTGCTTCATCTAGGCCTACGGAGAGAAAAAATGTATCTATATCTTCCCTTGTCCTCGTGTCGCCTTTAATTTCTCTTGATAATCTCCTTGATAATTTTCTTAACCTTTCCTTACTTCTATTCGCCATTAAGATGTCTGCAAACATGTCTTGGCTGCTTAGTTCGCTTTCATATGTTCTTTGCTCTGTAACCCGCTGATTTGTTTCTAAAATAGATTCTGCAATATTAAATTTATCTAATGTTTTATTACTATCAATAACAACAAGACTTTTGGTTGAAGAGATGAGATTTACCAATTTTTCTTTTTCCTGTTCTCGAGAAATTATGAAATTGTTATCAAACCTTAATTGGCTATTAATATTATTGGATATTAATAATGTTTTTGTATTCGGGAGTTGGGTTAAACAACTGTAGTCTTGTAGTCTTTTGTTAGTGAGATCAACCTCAAAGATTACTGTTAAATCTATATTTTCATTACTTTCACATATTTTTGAATTAAGAGGAGATAAAATTATTTTAGGCTGATAATTAATTTTTGAGTTATAAAAATATAAGTTTTCAAAAAATCCTTTAATCTCATCGGGCAATCTATAATTATCATTATTTTCTAGGTAATATAGTTTTATTACTTTAGGTAGAGAGTTTGTTTTATAGTTAATTTCTGGTTTCTTAAACAGCGTATCAATTGATTCCTTTTGATCACTCTTTGGAATGCTAGAACATCCGCTGATTAAGAAGATGAGCAAAATTAAAATTTTATTTTTCATAAATTCATGAGTAAAAATTATGGCTCTCTTTTTGTAGTGTCTACGCCAATTGGTAATTTAGATGATATTACATTAAGGGCGATTGAAGTGCTGAATAAAGTTGATGTTTGTGCAGCTGAGGATACTAGGGTATCTAGAAAACTTTTAAGTAGATACAACATAGATACAAAACTAACGTCGTATCATAAGTTTTCTGAAAAAACTAAAACTACTTTTTTAATAAATGAACTCAAATCAGGAAAAAATATTGCTTTGATTAGCGATGCAGGAACTCCTTTAATTTCAGATCCTGGTCATTATTTGCTTCAAGCAGCCATAGAAATTGGTATAACTGTTATTCCCATTCCGGGCGTAACCTCTGTGATAGCTGCTGCAAGTGTTTCAGGCTTTAATCTAGAAAACTTAAGTTTTTATGGTTTTTTTCCGCGTAAAGAAAAAGAAAAAAAGATACTCTTAAAAAAAATATCATCTACTTCATCAGTTTCTATTTTTTTTGAGTCCGGAAGACGCATAAATAAACTACTCGATACTTTATCTGAAGAACTTCCGCCAGAGGCTAGGATTATGGTAGCGAGAGAAATAACGAAACTTCATGAAACTTTCTATCGAGGTGATATCAAAACAGTAAAAGATCTTATCAGCCAATCTGAGTTTGGGTCAAAAGGAGAGTTTGTGATTGTTATTGAAGGAATTTATGAAACTAGAGAAAATGATATTTCTGAAGAAGACAGAAGAGTATTAGAGATTCTAATGGATAAATTAGATCAAAAACTAGCCTTTGAATTAGGATCAGAAATTTTAAATAAAAAAAGAAATGATATTTATAAAATTAAGATTAAAGACTGACCTTCTTTAACTTTGTTTTTAGCTATACAATTGGCTTGAGTCAGCTAGATAATCGCTCAAATTTTGAGAGGAAAGTCCGGGCTCCATTGGGCAAGACGCCAGGTAACTCCTGGGAGGTGCAAATCTACGGATAGTGCAACAGAAAATAAACCGCCTTAGATTCTAAGGTAAGGGTGAAAAGGTGCGGTAAAAGCGCACCGCATATCAGGTAACTGTATATGGCATGGTAAACCCCGTCTGGAGCAAGACCAAATAGAGGTCCTTAAGTCAGTCCTGGCTGGACCAGGGTAGGTTGCTTGAATTTTGTGGTGACGCAAAATCTAGATGAATGATTATCCACGACAGAACCCGGCTTATAGGCTGACTCACTCCTCAAGAAATTATCTATTTCAATCTTTTTATATCCTGTAAATTTTGAGTTTTATTGAGTGTACTTTTCTTTTCATTTTA
>CAJWIK010000091.1 GCA_913042105.1 uncultured Gammaproteobacteria bacterium | reverse complement strand
CGCGCTAGACATTAACTAGTTTGTAACCAATAAAGTACCGAATACTTCTATAGAGACCTTTTCTATATAAGTTTAGGGGTTCTTAAGATCTGTAAAAATCTTTTAATTTGTTTAATTTCACTAGTAGTATTTTTAGGAATTAATTTAATTAGTTTGTTTATATCGGCAGCTTCTAGGTTTTGATTTCTTATAATCGTTAACCATTCACATTCAGGTAAAAGATTGATCGGAAAGGATATGTGATTAGATAATAAATCATTTAATTTTTCAGCATCAGTTTGAGTTTGGAATTGCTTAATCTGTTGGTGAAATATTTTATATCTTTCAGCATTCTTAATTTTTCTTTCTTGAATTTTTTTTGAAATTAATTCTTGCTCTATTTTCCTAGACTCTTTTGCAGACTCCATTTGTCCTTTTTCAAATGTATGTTGGTTGATAGCATTCGCTCTATCCGTGCCTTCTATTTGCATTAACTCAGACAAAGATGAAACATTAGATAATTTAGTTGTCCCAAAAGGGGTGTAGTCGTTTTCTCCTTTGTTTAAATATGTCCACCTAATCAACTTATCTAAATTTCTTAAATCTACTGGCGATACAGATTTTCTTCTTATCCATTGCATGATTTTTATGTTGCTGGCAACTGAGCCACCTCTCCATTTAAAGTCTCTTTCGCAAATCACCAATCCTTTAAAAAGTAGAATCAAGCTATCAAGTCTGGCTGGGATATTGCGAGGCAAATATCTTTCAGCGACTCCCATTGAAAAATGATGTGAAAACTCTTGTCTCACAACCATTTTGCAGTTTCTATAGTTTTGACTGGTCTCAGTCAATCCAATTTCTTGCATTATCTCAATAAACTCTAAATCTTCACTGTCTTTATCTAGTAGCATTTCTTACAATAACCTATTTGTATGTTATAAAATACAATATATACTATTTCTTATGATTAAATCAAGAAGGAAAGAAAGGTTTGAGAGAGTATCGAAGAATCGATTAGAGCGAGCACTTCAAGCTATTGATTCTTTAGAGAATCTATCAAATCAATCAAATTACGAATGGGCTCAAAGAGAGGTTGATGAAATATCAGGCAAGCTCATGGCAAGAGTAAAACTGGTCATGGCTTCATTTGGAAGTGAAACAGCAGAGGAGAGATTCGATAAATTGCGCGAGCAAGATCTGTTGCAATATCGCTTATTAAAAGAGGCGGACCCTGATGTATTTCAAATGGTTAAACTTCAACTCGAGAAAAATGGGCATATTTTAGTTATTGAATCTGATGCTGATATTGTGAAAAAATTTCAAATTCTGTATGAAGAACTAACAAAACAGCAAACTAAAGATTCATCTTCGTTAAAAGATTTGTTAAATGAGCGCTATCAATTAAATCCTGCATTTAATCTTTCAAGACTTTCAGCCAAACACAACATTGCTCGCCTTAAATGGCTTGGCCCTACAGGTAGAACTTTAGAAGAAATCCTTTCGCTCAATAGTATGTATAGAGTGCATCCTGATCCTGATCCTTACAAGCAAAATCCAAGTGCAAATCTTAAGTGGGATATTGAGCATGGCAGAGTTATTAAAATTAATTAATTTGAGCGATTGCTCTTATCTTAAAATCTCTAAAGCCTCTTTTATTTCTTGAAATACATTTGGATCAGTATCTGGACCCCAAGATAATCTCACGACTTTTTTTGCTTGATCTTCGTCAACACCCATAGCTGTTAGAACATGGCTTGGCGTATATGATTCTGATGTGCAGGCAGAGCCAGTAGCAATCTCAGCTATATTTTTTAAACATATGATTACTGATTCAGCGTGCGTTCCAAATGATATGAACAATGTATTAGGCAGTGTCTCACTTCCAACCCCTCCGTATATGATAGTTCCTTTACTATTGAAAGTTTTCAGAGCTTTGTCTTTAATTTTTAGACATTTCTCAGTCCAGTTTTGTCGTTCTGAATAAGCTAATTCTGCTGCTAATCCTACTCCCGCAATCAGATGGACAGGTTGAGTGCCAGGACGCAATCCTCTTTCTTGGCCGCCTCCATACATGATTGGTTTTAATGGGAGCGACATACCATCACGCTTTCTCATGACCAAGCCACCAACGCCTTTGGGGCCAAAAAATTTATGACCGCTAAATGAAATCATATCTATACTCGGATCATTGAAATCTAAATCAGTTTTTGCAAAGGTTTGCGCACAATCTGAGTGGATAAAGATTTCTGAGTCAATCTCTTTGGCTAGCCTTCCGATTAACGAAATATTATTAATTGAACCAGTTTCATTGTTTGCATGCATACAAGAGATCAAAAAGGTATTGCTGGTAATAGATTTAATAATTTCTTGTACATCAACATGACCTGATGAGTCTGGATCAATAAGAGTTACTTCAAAACCTCTATTTTCTATTTCTTTTAATGGGTCAAGAATTGCTTTGTGCTCAATTGAAGTCGAGATAATATGATTTTTCCCTATCTTTTTTGCGTGCTCCAGCAAGCCAAATAACGCTATGTTATTGCTTTCAGTGGCTCCGCTGGTAAAAATAATTTCCGAGGTGTCAATTGAACAAATTTTAGCAATTTGTTTGCGCGCATTAAGTACTGTTTTTTTAGCCAATGCCCCTGACTCATGCGATCTGCTGCCTGCATTAGCAAAATCATTGACCAGATAATTGTGCATTAACTTTGCAGTTTCTTCGTTTACTGGGGTGGTCGCATTGAAATCAAGATATTGCTTCATGAATTACTTATTTTTGTTCCTTGCATTGTATAATCAATTTATGGTTATTTTCGCTGATTTCATATAAATTTAAAGACAATGACTCAATCTATTTTCTCTAAAAACGGCATTTCTCAATATGTAAAAGAGAAGATTAAAGAAATTCAAGCTGAATATCTTCGAGACAACAATCCTTGGGTAATTGGTTATAGTGGCGGCAAGGACTCTACGGTTATCACCCAGCTAACATGGATGGCCCTAGAAGACTTACCAAAATCCAAGCGAAAAAAGCCAGTTTACGTCATTACTACTGATACCTTGGTTGAAAATCCAATCGTTGCTCACTGGGTTGAAAGCTCTCTTGAGACTATGAAAGTTTCTGCAAAAGAACAATCTCTCAATATCAAACCATATTTAATAAAACCCGCTTTAAAAGATAGGTTTTGGGTAAATCTTCTGGGGAAGGGGTACCCGGCTCCTAGGCGAGGTTTTCGGTGGTGCACAGATAGGCTGAAGATCAAACCAACCAATGAATTTATAAAAAAAGCTGTTAACAAATTCGGTGAGGTGGTTTTAGTTCTAGGGGTCAGAAGTGACGAAAGCGTAGATAGGGCTAAAAATATTAAAAAATATGCCGTAAAGGGTTCCAAACTTTCCAAGCACACATCCTTGATAAATTGTTTTGTTTATTCTCCCATTTCAGATTGGAGTAATGATGATGTTTGGTTATTTTTAAAGGAATATAAGAATTCTTGGAATTATTCTAATGAAAACCTTCTTAATCTATATCAAGGTGCAACTGAGGACAATGAATGCCCGGTAGTGGTTGATACTTCAACTCAAAGCTGTGGGTCCAGTCGTTTTGGTTGCTGGGTATGCACCCTTGTTACGCAAGATAAATCCATGAAAGCAATGATTCAAAATGATCAGGAAAAGGAATGGATGACTCCTTTGTTAAAGTTTAGAGAGGAAATAGACTTTCACCAAGAAGATGGAATGGAGAAAGACCGAGCTGACAGAGAGTTCACGAGAATGAAAGGGCAAGTATCCTTTTATACGAATAAAGATAAAGAAGTGGACACGGTTCCAGGCCCTTATAAAAAGATAAAACGTTTAGATCTGCTAGAAAAACTACTCATTGCAGAGCGGCAGATGAATCTCCAGCTCACCAGCGAAAAGTCAGGAGATCACATCAAGCTAATTAACCACGAAGAATTAGAGGAAATTAGAAGGATTTGGATAGAGGATAAGTTAGAGATTGAAGATGAGCTTCCAGCGATTTATGAGAAGATAAGAGGAGAACCTTACGAAGGTAAATCATACACAGCTGCTCCAGTTTTAAGCGCAGCAAACCTTGAGTTGCTTGAATCTCTGTGTGACGAAAATAAGGAGTATGAGCTTACCAGGAATCTCTTGATTAAAGAGATGAGATTGAATGCGAAAGGAGTTAGACGAGGCTTTATTAACGAACTAGAAAAAGAGCTCAATAAATTTATATATTTCAATAAGTCTGAAGCGCTTGAATCAGCCAAGGAGCGTCAAGATATTATTGAGACCATTGAGCTCAAACCTATTAATGATTACGAGGGATTAAGGTTTGATTCTTAAGTCTTTGCAAATTTCTAATTATGGAATCTTCCAAGGAATTCATAGTATCAATTTTGCTCAACCTTCAATTAAGCGCATTACATTAATTGGTGGGCTAAATGGTAGCGGTAAAACTACTATTTTTGATGCTATTCAGATTTCATTGTTTGGGATGAAGTCAAACTTACACAAAGAGAATTCAAGCCAGAAAGCAACTCCATACCTAAAGTTTTTAGAGTCAAAAATTAATAGAAATATTACTCC
>CAJWIK010000090.1 GCA_913042105.1 uncultured Gammaproteobacteria bacterium | reverse complement strand
TAATTAATTTTATTAAGGAGAATTAAATGAACAGAGTTACACAACACACAGGTTCCAAATACCCAATTATTCAAGCACCTATGGGCTGGATAGCAAGGAGCCAATTGGCTTCAGCTGTTTGCAATGCAGGAGGTTTTGGCGTTATTGAAACTTCTTCTGGAGAAGTAGAGAACTGCAAGGCTGAAATTGAAAAGATGTCTGAACTAACGGATCAACCTTTTGGAGTAAACCTACCGCTTCTCTTTCTAAGGGATGAAAGTATGGTTGAGTTTTGTGTTCAACATGGCGTGAAGTTCGTCACCACTTCAGCAGGAGATCCCTCTAAATATATAGACATCCTTAAGTATGCAGGTATTACGGTTTACCATGCTGTTCCCAGTGTTCAAGGTGCCTTAAAAGCAGCTAACTGTGGAGTTGACGGGCTTGTGGTGGAAGGGACTGAAGGCGGTGGATTCAAAAGCCCAGAAGAAGTTGGTCTCTTTGTTCTTATTCAAGCCATAAGAAAAGAAATTGATCTTCCTATTATTGCTGCAGGAGGGATTGCTGATGGTGCAGGCATGGCAGCTGCATTTGCTGTTGGAGCAGAGGGAATACAGATGGGAACTAGATTTGTATCGAGTCAAGAAAGTCCGGTTCACGAAAATTTTAAGAATCAAATATTTGAATCATCTATAAATGGAACTTGGGTTTTAAATAAAACTTCTAAGCCAGTAATAAGAGCTTTGCGAACAGACTTTACTAAAGATATTTTAGAAGCAGGAGAGATGGATATGTCTGCAATGGGTAAAATACAAGATCTCTACTTTGGAGGGGACATGAATGCAGCACCTGCCCTTTCAGGTCAGTCTGTTGGTCTGATCGATGGAGTGAAATCAGCTAAAGAAATTATTGATGATACTATCAAGGAATTTAATGAAACATGTTCAAAACTAGGAAATATAAAATTATAAAAACGTTTAATTTCAATTTATTCCCTTCCCCTGCCGATAATATATACAAAGGCAATAAAGCTGGCTTATGGTTTTTCATTGCCTTCGTCTGTTTAATGACTTGGCGATCAATTCTTCATACATTCTTCGAGAAATATGGGGTGCATGAGATAGCAAACTTTATAGTTTTATCTGGTGAACCTGATCCTATGCCTCTGGTGTATTTATTTTTTTCTCTAATGGGATATGCACAACTTATCTTCTGTGGGGTTTGTTGGGTTGTTATTTTTAGATATAAATCATTAATACCTTTAATGTTTATCTTTTGGTTAATTGAATGGGGTGGAAGGCAAATTATATATCCTTTGCTAGGAAAATCGCTTCATGACAGCGGCGTTTACACATCTGGAATTACCCCGGGGGCTGAAGGCGCTCCGTATGTAACTATTTTATTAATCATATTTCTAGTACTCTCGATGAGAGAGAAAAGTTAGGAGCAAATCATGCAACAGTTACAAACTCTAAAAAATGATCTCACTCAATCAAGAATTGTCTTGGAGCAACTCGGAGAAGATATTCAAGATGGTGAAGTTCTTCTGCAAATCGAGAAATTTTCTTTTACCGCCAATAACGTTACCTATGGAGTTGCAGGAGACACGATAGGCTATTGGCAATTCTTTCCTGCGATTGATAATTCAGAAAATTCGTGGGGGTGCATTCCTGTTTGGGGTTTTGCTGAAGTAGTCACGTCTAACAATAAAGCGATTGAACAAGGCGAAAGAGTTTTTGGTTATTTTCCACCGGCAGACTATTTAATTGTTAAACCTATCAAAGTCTCTTCTCAGTCTTTCAGCGACGGCAAAGAACACAGACAAGAACTGCCTCCTGTTTATAACAATTATGTAAGACTCAATTCTGAAGAAAATTATGATGCTTCTATGGATAATATTAGGGCCTTGCTCTTCCCTCTGCACATAACCGCCTTTTGTTTATGTGATGCGTTAGCGGTTCAATCTTATGACGGCGCATCTCAAATCATAATCGTAAGCGCTTCAAGCAAGACAGCCATAGGACTGGCTCAAGGATTAGCAGAAACAGATGATTCACCAAAGATAATTGGTTTAACTTCAAAAAATAATGTCGAATTTGTAGAAAATTTAGGCTGTTATGACCAAGTTATATCCTACGATGATTTAGGCAGCTTAAGTAATGATTCTTCTGTAATGGTCGATATGTCTGGTAACCAAGCAGTCCTATCATCAGTTCAAAGCTCTCTGGGAGATAACATGCTCAAATGCATTACAGTAGGAATGACCCATTGGGATAAAGGAGGATCTGTCGATGAAGCACTTGCGCAAGCAGAGTTGCAAGAAAGAACCGAATTCTTTTTTGCTCCAGCTCATATTCAAAAACGCGTTGGAGACTGGGGTCATGATGGCTATGCAGAAAGAACAAATACATTCATGGCTGCAAGAGCGCAGCAAAGCAGAGACTGGATGAAGGTAAAAAAGATTTCTGGATTAGAAAATTTTACTGATACTTATCAAGAAGTAGTTGCGGGAAATATCAACCCAAATGAAGGAATCATCGTCGATTTAAGAAATGATTAAAAAGCTATCTTATATTTTACCGATACTTGTTATTTCAGGATTTTTAATTTGGGAATACAAAGTAAATATTCTTCTTTGGTCCATACCAAAGATAGCTAATACGCCTGTACAAGAAAACATTCCAACCTCTTGGTCCGAAGGTCCAGAGATTGTCAGTCAAGATGATAGACCAAACATAATCTTAATTTTGGCCGATGACATGGGTTATAACGATATATCTTTGCATAATGGTGGAGCAGCAGATGGATCTCTCCTAACTCCTCATATAGATTCGTTAGCAAATAGTGGTATCTTCTTTTCTAGAGGTTATGCTGCTAATGCAACTTGTGCTCCATCTAGAGCCTCAATAATGACAGGAAGGTATCCAACAAGATTTGGGTTTGAATTTACCCCCGTTCCTGAGGCTGGAAGGATGATTTTAAATTGGCTTGCAGAAGAAGATGACTCAGAACTTAAAGATAGGATTGATAGAGAAGTGGCAACAAACTTACCTCCTTTCATGGAACAGGGAATGCCTACCGAACAAATTACCATTGCAGAGGTTCTGCGAGATGCAGGATATTACACAGCCCACATAGGAAAATGGCATCTTGGCCAGGCCAATGGCATGGATCCTCTAAGCCAAGGCTTTCAAGACTCTTTGTCTATGGTTGGACCACTATATTTACCTGAAGATCATCCAGATATCGTTAATGCCAAGTTTGATACAGCCATCGATAAAATGATTTGGGGTATGGGTCAATACTCAGCAAGGTTTAATGAAGGAGATTTATTCGCACCAGATAAATACCTTACAGATTACTATACTGACGAAGCAATAAAAGTAATTGAAAAAAATAAGAATAGACCATTTTTCTTATATTTGAGCCATTGGGCAATCCACAATCCACTCCAAGCTTTACGCAGTGATGTAGATCGAATGAGTCACATGTCAGGACATAATCTTCAAGTTTACTCAGGGATGATAGCTGCACTGGATAGAAGTGTCGGAAAGGTTGTTAAGAAGTTAAAAGATCTAGATATATATGGCAAAACTTTGATCGTATTTACCAGTGACAATGGTGGAGCTAATTACATTGAATTAGAAGATATAAATAAGCCTTTCAGAGGATGGAAAATAAGTTTTTTTGAAGGGGGAATAAGAGTACCTTTTATCGTTAGTTGGCCTGATGAAATTAGTCCCGGACAAAGATCCAATAGTGCTATTCATCATTTTGATATTTTTTCTACTATTGCTTCAGCCGCAAAAACTAAATCGTCGAATGATAATGAATTAGATGGAGTAAACTTGTTGCCGCATATAAAAAAGCAAACATCTTCACAGCCGCATAAAACCCTTTTTTGGCGATCCGGAAACCATCAATCAGTCCTACATGAAAATTGGAAATACATAATTAGTAAAAAAGAAAATATGCGCTGGTTATTTGATACTTCCATAGATCCATTAGAAAAAAATAACCTCATTGAAAGCTATCCTAAAGAAGCGAGATTAATTGAAGAGCTATTAGCAAAATTTAATTCCGAGCAAAAGGAACCTTTGTTTCCGTCCTCCTATGAAGCTTCTATCATGATAGATAAGTACGATGGACAAGATTATGAGGAAGGTGATGAATACATTTACTGGTCTAATTAGATGGAAGCAAGATAAACTTAGTAAATAAATTTTAAGGAGAAGACGTGAAAACAAAAATTACAGAACTATTTGGAATTGAACATCCAATCATTCAAGGTGGAATGCACTTTGTGGGCTTTGCAGAATTAGCTGCTGCCGTATCAAATGCAGGCGGACTTGGAATCATCACTGGTTTAACTCAAGGAACACCAGAAAAACTAGAGGCAGAGATTAAGAAATGCCAAGCGTTGACTGATAAGCCTTTTGGAGTGAATCTAACCTTTCTTCCTTCCTTAACACCTCCTGATTATCCGGGATTAATAGAAGTCATTATAAAAACTGGCGTTAAAATCGTGGAAACAGCAGGAAGAAACCCTGCTGTTTACATGCCCGCCATGAAAGAAGCAGGAATCAAGATTATTCATAAATGCACTTCAGTGCGACACTCTCTAAAAGCTCAAGACATAGGATGCGATGCTGTATCTGTTGACGGAT
>CAJWIK010000089.1 GCA_913042105.1 uncultured Gammaproteobacteria bacterium | reverse complement strand
GCAGAGGAAGCAGAGGAAGCAGAGGAAGCAGAGGAAGCAGAGGAAGCAGAGGAAGAGTCTTCGGATGATAATATTGCTGACGAATCTGAAATAGCTGTCGATGAAATCTCACAAGAAAATCAAGTAAAACTAGACCTTTCGAGTAAAAATTGGAATCAAGTTTTTGATCAGTTAGATCTTGATCCTGGTACCAAACAACTAGCCTCACATTGTTACTTTGTTAGATATGATGAAACAGTAATATACCTTTCAATGCCAGAAGAGAAGCTTAATGTTTTTAATGGCAAGCATAGAAAACAGCTTCAAGACGCGCTATCTAAATTTTTTGAAATTAAGTGCAACCTTTTCTTAGAAGAAGGAAGCTTCTCAAAAGAATCTCCTAATGAAATTAAAGAAATAGAAAAAAGAAAAGAACTAGAAGATGCTCAAAGAGAAATAAGAGAAGACCCTAATGTCCAAAGTTTAATTGAGGCATTTGGAGCCAAGGTTATTGAATCATCTGTTGAGCCTACAAATCAATAATGAGTAAAGTAAGCCCATTAGTTGATAGTTTGATTGAAGCTTTCCAATGTCTACCCGGTGTAGGTCCAAAATCAGCTCAAAGGATGGTTCTACACCTTCTTGAAAGAAATAAAAATGCTGGACTAATCCTCGCTAATACATTGTCTCAAGCGCTAGAAAATGTAGATAAATGCATAAACTGTAGGATATTTACAGAAGCTTCAATTTGCAGCATCTGCTCCAATGAGAAGAGAAATAAAAATCAGATTTGTGTTGTAGAGTCAGTTTCGGATGTATTTGCCATAGAGCAGAGCAGTCAATTTAGTGGAAACTATTTCATCCTTCACGGACATTTATCACCAATAGATGATATTGGCCCAGATGAATTAGCACTTGAAAAGCTTTTTTCTAGAGCAAAACTTAACGAGACTGAAGAGATAATTCTTGCAACGAACTCTACCCTTGAAGGTGAAACAACATCGCATTATATCTATGATAATTTAAAAGATATTCCAACTCTTAAAATAACAAAATTAGCGAGAGGAGTTCCATTAGGCGGAGAATTGGAGTATGTTGATAGAGGAACAATCATGCATGCCTTCACCGGAAGGCAGGATTTAAAATTAGATGAATAGATGAGAATTTTTTTTGGACTCTTTTTTGCTACGTTAACTAACTTCTTAGCAGGAATTCTGGGATTTTATATTGCTACCAAATTTTTTTATTCTTCTCTTAATCCAAGCTATCTTAATACCGAAATTTCAAGTTCTGACTACTTGTCTAGCTTTGCACTAAAATTCATAGTTATTGTTATTTTGACTTGGATAATGCATAGAGTAATGGCTATGCTAGATGCCCCAAAAAAGAGGATTCTATTTATATTCCTACTGGGAAGCTCTTTCTCGCTTTATAATCAAGTGGATATCTTCTGGACAGAATATTCCTTTACCTGGAGCTTAATAACTGTGGTGGGTGAATCAATAAATTGGCTCTTAACAGGATATGTCTTATCTAAATTTATTAAACCCAAACATCTCGGAGCTCTTTAATCTTCAGTATTGAATAAATCCAGGGCTGCATTTGACATCGCTATGACGCCAGTTTTGATTGTAGGTTCGGCATCAGGAAGAAATAGATCAGAATGAAGCGAGGGTAGGGTAATGTCATCTCTAATAGCTCTTTCATAAACTTTCTCATTAACCGCTCCCAGCCAAAATAGAGCAGTAGGAATAATTGGTTCAACTCTACCAAACATACCAAAGTCTTCTCCCCCCATTACCGGAGATACTTTTATCACATTGTCTGAACCTAAAGATTTTACAAAGCTTTTTTGGAGTTTTTCAACCAACCCAGGATTATTGTAAACAGCAGGCGTATATTCATCCTTAATCTCCACTACAGGATAATAATCTTCTGATAAACCCGCAGCAATTGCAGAGCCTCTAACGATTCTTTCAATTGAGGAGATTGTCTCATTTCTTACTTCATCGGTATAAGAACGCAGAGTGAGTTGAAGTTTTACTTCGTTAGGGATGACATTATGTTTTGTTCCTCCATGAATAGAACCTACCGTTACTACCGCAGGATCTGTCGGCGCTATTTGCCTACTCACTATAGTTTGTAATTGAGAAATAATATTTGCAGATAAGACAATTGGATCTTTTGTAGTATGAGGATAGGCGCCATGACCTCCTATACCTTTTACGGTAATATCAACTGAATCTACATTGGCCATAGCCCAGCCAGGTAGGTAACCAACTTTTCCTGCTTGAAGACCTGCATTTACATGCAAGGCTAGATTAAAATCTGGTCTAGGAAATCTTGTAAATAGACCGTCTTTTATCATATTCCTAGCACCGCCACTCACTTCTTCTGCAGGCTCTAGCACTAATAATAAATTTCCTTGCCACAAGTCTTTATTGCTTATTAAGAATTCAGCTGCACCAATGAGCACCGACATATGCACATCATGTCCACAAGCATGCATGGTAAAAACCTCTATACCTTCCAGATTCAGCGTTTTCTTTTTACTGGCATAGCTGGCCCTCGTTTTTTCTTCTACTGGTAGGCCGTCCATATCTGCTCTTAGCATGATAGTTTTACCTTCACCATTTCTTAGGAGTGCAACCACCCCGTTACCGCCAACATTTTTTGTTACTTCGTAACCCATTTTGTTGAGAATTACAGCAAGTTTATTAGAGGTTTCAGTTTCTTGGTAAGAAAGTTCTGGATTTGCATGAAGCTCTTTATAGAGATCAAAAAGATTAATAGTTTCTTCTGAAGCTATTGTATTTGTGACTATAAAAAGGAGAAGAAGATAGATTTTTTTCATCTGACAAAAGTTTATATTTTTTTTTACTTACTCAAAGTATCATACATTACATAGTCTTATTAAATATAACGAATCATGAGCATTAAATCTGATAAATGGATCAAGCAGATGGCAGAAAGTCATAAAATGATCGAACCCTATGAATCAGGTCAAGTCAGGAAAGGAAAAAATGATGAAAGATTAATATCCTACGGCACTTCTTCTTATGGATACGACGTAAGATGCTCAAGTGAATTTAAGGTATTTACTAATATTCATTCAGCAACCGTAGATCCCAAAAACTTTGATGAGAATAGCTTTGTGGATGTAAAAAGTGATGTGTGTGTCATACCTCCTAATTCTTTTGCACTGGCTAGCACTATCGAATATTTTAGAATTCCTAGAAATGTACTTACGATTTGTTTGGGGAAATCGACTTATGCTAGGTGCGGTATTATTGTTAATGTAACGCCGCTAGAGCCAGAATGGGAAGGTCATGTAACTCTAGAGTTTTCTAATACTACAAGTTTACCAGCAAAGATTTATGCTAATGAGGGAGTAGCTCAGATGTTATTTCTTGAATCAGATGAAGAATGTGAAGTAAGTTATAAAGATAGGAACGGAAAGTATCAAGGACAAACAGGAGTAACCCTTCCTAAGGCCTAACTATCCTATTTCCTCGAAATTCTTTATCTTAATTTCTACTTCTCTATCATTCATATCATAAATCTTGATAACCGAATAATCTAAATCAGGTGCAAGCCAAAATATTTGAGATCTAGTAGACCCTTCTTCAAATCTTCTAGAGACTTTATAGGCCTCGTATGTTCCAAGAGGTGTTTCTATTGATTCTTTTTTATCACTTATGTCGTAGATTCTATTTTTAATAGTTCCCTTCCAATAGACTGTGTATGAAATATCATTTGGTATTTCTCCTTCATTGAATTCTCTAAAATCGAGACGTAATTGCAAGGAAGCAGAGCTTGGGCCAAGAATATTGCTTGTTAATTTTAATTTGCCGCTGTCTTTATTTTCTACGTATACGAGTTCTTTATTTTCCCAATCAAAATCAGCTGATGCCTTGTACTTTCTAAAGAGTATTCTCTGATTAAATCTATAATTGATAGGATGAATTTGATTGCCAATTAATTGAAATATCTCTGACTCTTCTCTTCTAACAATAGACCCGCCATCCAATAAAGAAGTTAATTTCCATGATCCATCATCAAGGAGTTTCATTTCAACTTCCATCTCTCCAACATTACTTTCTAGGGTAGCCTTAGATGGTTTTATAGTTTCAGCAGCTCCTAAGAATCCATGACAAAAGATTAAAGCTACAATGAGTGGATATTTTCTTTTCATATTTATTTGTTTTTTATTACTTTTCCTTCTGAAAGGTAAATTTTTTGTTCCGATATATCACGAATTACTGAAGGATATAGTTCATGTTCTAATTTATGAATATCTTTCTGAAGCTCTTTTGGATTATTTGTCGTAACTTTAATACTTGATTGAGCACATATTGGGCCACCATCCAGTGTATTGTCAACATAATGAACGGTGGCTCCATGATATTCCTCTTGAGCATCTATAACTCTTTTATGTGTATCTAGCCCTTTATACTTTGGCAATAAGGAAGGATGTATATTAATTAATCTACCCATGTATTTATCGACAAAAGTATCACTAAGTATTCTCATGAAACCTGCAAGTACTATAAGATCAGGCTTATAATGATCTAATTGCATAATCATTGCTTCATCAAAAGCTTCTCTAGAGTTATATTCTTTGTGATCAATAAAATGTGAATTTATGTTTGCAATTGAAGCTCTTTCAAGCCCGTACGCCTCTTGTTTGTTGCTGATGACGCAAGATAAGTTTACAAGTTGACTCGATTTAAACTCATCAATAAGTGATTGCAGGTTAGAGCCATTACCTGAAATTAAAACAGCGATATTAAACTTAGTCATATTAACTAAACAAAAATAATTTCGTTATCGTCTGTTCCTTTTTCTTTTATTGTTCCGATCGTTTTGGCGAATAGAGTCTGATTTAGAG
>CAJWIK010000088.1 GCA_913042105.1 uncultured Gammaproteobacteria bacterium | reverse complement strand
AGACAGCACTCAAACCGACGTTGTTGTTGAAGACAGCACTCAAACCGACGTTGTTGTTGAAGACAGCACTCAAACCGACGTTGTTCTTGAAGACAGCACTCAAACCGACGTTGTTAATTCAAATACAATCGTTTTAGTGGGATTAATTTTTTTTTCCCTAACACTAGTGTCGCTATTAACAGTTACAACCCTATTATTTAGGGAGGTTAGGTGGAGAAAAAGACATTCAAAAAATGAATCTATTATATTTCCTGATGCTCATTTAGACACTCTTGAAGATCTCAGATCTGCATGGGAGAACCTTTACCGACAAATAACCAACTACAGTACCTCTTCTCTTTCAATGCAAAAAGAGAATGAGTCTCTTTCATTGCAAACAATTAATTCAATATCTCAATTTAATACCACTATTGATAATCAAAAAAATGAAATTGAAAGATTGAAAGAAGGGTATGACTTTTCCATAAAAAAACATTCTATAAATTCTTTGATTGAAATTGATGGCCTGTTAAATAAGTTTCTTAACGAAGATATTTCTAATGAAACTAAAGAGAAGCTATCAAAAGTTAATGACTATGTTAAAAGTCATCTAGAAGATTTAGATATTGAAGAATTTAATTTTAAGCCTGGATTATCAATAAGAGATCTAGCCCCAAATGATTTTAAAATAGTCGAAACAGAACCTACTCAAGATAAACATCAACATGAGAAAATAATGGAAACAGTTTCTAATGGTTATGCTTTCGTGCACACGAATGGAAGAAATATAGTTAAAAAGGCTGAAGTTAAGGTCTATAAAAAGGAGATACAAAATGGGTAATATTGTTGGAATAGATTTAGGAACTACATATAGCGCTATTGCAAAACTAGATGATACAGGTAGACCTGAAATTATGAATATCGAAGGCAGTAACGTGACGCCTTCAGTTGTAGAATTTACATCAGCAACAAGCTTTCTTGTTGGGGAAACTGCTAAAGGGCAGATTGGTTTTTTTGATGAAAATATTGCCGATGAAGTCAAAAGATCAATGGGAAGTTCAGGCACTCAATATGAGTTCTTTGGAGAGACTCATACGCCCACCTCTATTAGCGCCTTAATACTTAAAAAACTAAAAGAAGATGCTGAGAAAGCATATGGCCCAATTGATTCAGCTGTTGTAACTGTCCCAGCTAATTTTGCCAATGAAGCAAGAGAGGCCACACAAGCTGCAGCAGAAATGGCTGGATTAAAAGTAGATTTTATTATTAATGAGCCTACTGCTGCTGCCCTTGCCTACGCTTTTCAATCAGGCCAAAGCCTAAGTGGTACTTTTGTTATATATGACTTAGGAGGTGGAACATTCGACTGTACAGTTGCAAAGATTGCCTCTCAAGACATTGAGATACTTACATCGGAAGGAGTTTCGAGACTAGGTGGTAAAGATTTTGATGAAGAGATAACAAAGATAGTTTCTCAAAAATATAAAGAAGAGACAGGGGAAGAAATAGACTTATTGGAATTTACTTCAAACCATGCTGAGGAAATGAAAAAAAAGTTAAGCACTAGGGATAAGGCAACTGCCAGAGTTTCTGGGACTGTTATACCAGTAACAAGAGATGAGTTTAATTCAGCAATTTCTAATCTAGTGTTACAGACTGAGTTAGCTGTTGAGACAGCGCTAAGTAGGCTAAAATTAAAACCATCTGAGATAACGGATGTAATTCTTGTTGGAGGATCTACAAGGATTCCAGCAATACAAGAAAGTATTAAAACAATATTCAATAAAGAATCGAAGTTATTTGGAAATCCTGATGAGTCTGTTGCTTTAGGTGCTGCGATATATGCTGCTTACAAATCTGATTCAAAGAACTTGAACCCCTTGCAGAAACAAGCAATTTCAAAACTTTCTATCAGTGAAGCAGCCCCGCATTTCTTTGGCACTCTTACTATGGCACATACTAATAGTGGTAAATTAGAATTACAAAATTCTGTAATTATTTCAAAAGATGAAAAGATACCATGCTCAATAACTGAGTCATATTACACTCTCTCCGATAATCAAACCGTCGTTGATTGCACGATAACCCAATCTAGTGTTGAAGAAACTGACCCACAGTTCGTAACTACTATTTGGCAAGGCGATCTAGATATTCAGGGTGGTAGACCAGCTGGACAGGAAATTAAGGTTACTTTTTCATATAGTGAAGATGGTAAAATGAAAGCCTCTTTTCTTGATGTTGGTTCTGGAAAAGTTAAGGATATAGATCTAGATATAGATGCTGAGAAGAATGTAGATATTGATAATTTAGATATTAATCAATTCAAGGTGGAATAATTAATGGAGGGATTAATTGGCGTAATTTTGATATGGGGTGCTTATGTACTCTTCGTTCAGCTTATTGGAACAGGAGCAAAAGCTGTGGGTGCTGGAGCTAAAACATTAATGGAAGGTGGCTCGTTTTCTGATAATTTTTCTAATAAATTAAAATTTAAGATTGAAAAACTACCTCAAGATAAAGATAGTCTATATGAGGCTTATGGGGTTTCAGCAA
The DNA here is from genome assembly GCA_913042105.1 of uncultured Gammaproteobacteria bacterium. Lineage (GTDB taxonomy): Bacteria > Pseudomonadota > Gammaproteobacteria > Magnimaribacterales > Magnimaribacteraceae > Magnimaribacter. The sequence goes on along the minus strand of CAJWIK010000088.1, from coordinate 2,345 downwards.
AGGGCAATCCAGGAGTTGAGAGTTCATCTCCAGTAGTTCTTATATTCAAGTTATTTGATAAAGAAACATCACTTCCCGTACTTTCTACATTCGAGCAGTTTTCGGAAAGGGATACAAGAGTTTTCGAACATACAGTTTCTCTGGGGAATATGTCTGATAAATACTGGCCAGACTGGGCAAGGGTCTCAGCATTAATACCAGAAAGCTTAATAGGACCTCATAAAGGAAATAGAATTTTAGAATTACAGTGCCTTGTATGGAATCAAAACACTCAGCCAGTTTTTAGTGGCGGTTTTTTACCGGAAAATTCCTCGGGTGCAGGATGTATACAAATCTCAACACATGAATTTTCTTTTAATATTCCTAATTCTGGATATATGGAAATTGATAGTGAGAGATTACAAGTTCAGATTGCCTCTATCAAATTGGCACTTTCTATTGCTCTTGCAGATGGTTCTTTGGATAAATCTGAAGGAAATGAAATAAAGAAATGGATAAAAGGTATCGTAGACTCAACTCTTGAGTCTCAAAAGATGAAAATTAAAGATGAGTTAAATAAAGCCCTAGAAAATGGATTTAATGAAATAAAAAATAACCCCATAAATATTAAACTAACCTGTGATGGCATTAAGGATATAGGCTCAAGTGCGGATAAATTTGATTTAATTGAGCTTTGCTTGGATGTAATGGCTGCTGACGGTGAGGCTGATAAGGAGGAATTAAAGCAAATCGAAGAAATCTCAAATCTTATCGGAATCGACTACCAAGAAATTACAAGAATGAAGGATCAAAGGTTGATAAAGTTAGACCCAGCATCTGCCTCATTGGCAGGAATGGAGGAGAAGCTAGATATAAATCCAGAATGGGATAAAGAGAAAATTAATAAACATATCTTAGGTCTTTACGGGAAGTGGAATGGTAGGTTAAATTCCCTGCCTGAAGGCAATGAAAGAGATAATGCTCAACAAATGCTTACTTTAATTGCTGAGGCAAGAAAGAAATACTCTTAAAATGGACCCCTTTAAATTTGCGGCATCTGTAAGATATCTTGATGATACTAGATTAAAACTTAAGACGGTTGATTCGACTTTACTTCAAAATTATGAAGCTGGTCTTGCTCTTAATTCTTTAAAAATCTCTAAAGAAATTACCCCGGATCTTCAAAGATGTTTAGAAAAAACTTGTGAAAATTTATTTCTTGATGTTAATAAAGTCAACGCCTATGTAACATCATCTCCTGAGATTCAAGCAGGCTGTATGAGTTTTAATAAAGAAAGTTGCGTGATTACCCTAACCTCAGCTGTTATTAATTTATTAGATTTAAATGAAATTAAATTTGTAATCGGCCACGAATTAGGTCATTTTTTACTTAGTCACAACATAGAAGAGAAATATGCCTCTGTATCTCAAGAAGGCTATATAAAAACAAGAGCTCAGGAAATTTCAGTAGATAGAATTGGTCTACTTGCATGTAAAGATATAGATGTAGCAACCCAGGCTATTGTTAAATCATTATCTGGTTTAAATGAAAAGTATGTCACATTTAATATGCAAGCTTTTTTGAAACAACTAGATTCTGATATAGCTAAAAAAGAAGAATCGGGGCAATTTTCTACTCATCCATCTTTTATACTTAGAGCAAAAGCACTCTTGAGATTTTCGCTCAGCGGCCCCTACCTTCAACATACAAAAAATGGATTTGGTACTAATATTAATGAGATAGATAAGCTAATTCAGGGAGATCTAAATTTATATATTGACAAGGATTTAAGACAAGATATAAAACAATCAAAAAAATTGCTTCTATTTTGGGGCTATGCGTTTGCTTATATTAAAGGTGGATCTTTTTCAAAAGAAAATCAAACAAAGCTAGGCAATGTCTTTGGGCAAGACATGAAAGAAAAACTCATAAAGATGGTACAAAATACCCAATCAGACATTGCTATTAAGGAAGTTCAGGATAAGTTCTTCTCTGCAATTAATGGATATAAAACTGTTGCGCCAAATATGGCAAAGAAAGAGTTAAACATGATGCTTATGGAGATTGAAAGAGAAACGATGCAGAAAAATTTTTTTAAAGAAATTCTACAAAATATATAGATTGTTAGTAAATTTTATTTAAATTCAAATATAAATATCATTATTAAATGTACTAAAATACCATGCATTGCAATTTATCCTAAAACATGAAAGACGAAAGAATAATAGAAGGTAGAGCCTTCTGGTGTTGGTTGCATGAACCAAATATTTCATCAAATCCTGAATGGTCTCTGCGTATAGTTCCATCTGAAATTGAGCAACAGCGTTTTAAAAAAGCTGGATATAAAATGCAGATGGAGCAAATA
>CAJWIK010000087.1 GCA_913042105.1 uncultured Gammaproteobacteria bacterium | reverse complement strand
CTCCAGCAATAATTCCCGGTATCATTAAATAAAAAACTTTCCTTACTCCGGGATGGTTAGTATTAATCCTAATTCTTGGCAGAAAACCAAGACTTATTAAGGCAGGTATTTGAATAATGACTTGAATGATTCCTGCTGCAAACACACCCCAGGCTATTGCATAAATAGGTACTTCTAATTGAGGGGCAAACCAGATAGCAGCAACTATCAAACTGAGGTTGTAAAATAATGGTGTTAAAGCAGGTAAGGAAAACTTTTGATGAGAGTTTAGGATTGATCCCGAGAAAGCAACTAATGAGACAAAAAATAAATAGGGAAAGGTTATTTGCAATATATCTATAGCAAGTTCCTTTTTTAAAGGTTCAGCATAGAATCCTGGAGCAAAAATCATGACAAAAACCGGTGCAAACAAAAGAGCCAAGGATGTAACTATTAGAAGAATCGCCGACAAGATACCAAATGTATTATCGATAAGATCCCTCATATCAGAATCTTCTCTTTCTTGGTATTCAGCTATTACAGGTATAAATGCTTGGTTAAAAGCGCCTTCAGCAAATAATCTTCTAAAAACACTCGGGATTTTCATTATTACTACAAAGGTATCGAGTGCTACTCCAGCACCTAATAAACCCGTGATAACTACATCACGAGCCAATCCTAAGATTCTAGAAATAAAAGTCCAAAAAGAAACTAATCCACTACTAGCTAATAGTTTTAAAGATTTTTTTTGGAGATGACTGTCTTGACTCAGACTTACTCCTCGTCAGGTTTCAAGTCTAAAGATACAGAATTGATGCAATATCTTAGTCCTGTAGGTTGAGGTCCATCAGGAAAAACATGACCTAAATGAGCCTGGCATTGACTGCAGTGAACCTCTGTTCGAACCATACCGGCTGTATGGTCTTGTTCTGTTTCTACATTTGCTTCACTGGAGGGTTCCCAGAAACTAGGCCAACCTGAACCTGAATCATATTTAGATTCAGAGCTAAAAAGCTCTACATTACAAACAATGCAATGGTAAGTTCCAGGAGTTTTTACACCATCATATTTTCCACTGAAAGCTGGCTCGGTGCCTTGATTTTGAGTTACGTAGTACTCTTCTGGTGAAAGGTTATTTTTTAAATCTTCTTTTTCTTCATTCATTTTATGCACTCACTGCTTTAGCTAAAACATTTCTATAAGAATTCTCTAAACACATTTTATCTTCATATCCGTTTTCAATCATCATTGAATGTGCCTTAGGTAGGTTATACCAAGGGCACATCATAAAAAGATGATGTTCTAAATGATAGTTTACTCTATGAGGTGCCATTAAAAACCTTATTATAAAAGAAGCTTTAGTTGTTCTTGTATTATCAAAATCAGTTTTTCCAGGCGTGACACAATGCTCTGCAATATTCCTGATTCTTATAATGAGGCTGTAATAGGTAAATGCGGGTAGCCACCAAAGCAAGAAGAACAAAGACCAATGAGTAAAATAACTGATTAACGAAAAAATGATGATATTGGTAATTAAGAAGCCATATATCTTAAACCAAATCCTTTTGAGTTTTTCTATTGGGTTATCTGCTTCAGTCTTCAAAATAGAATAGAGAGTCGAAGAATATCTTTTATATCCTGTAATGCCCAACAAATCCCTCAAAACTTTCCTTGCAAAACTTTTCTTCGTAATAGGAAACGGAGAGCTCAGACTAAGATCTGGATCATCCTCTGTCTCTGTAAAACGATGATGCTTCAAGTGATAAGGCCTGTAAGCCCTATTGTCTTGAAAAACTGGATATGCACAAAACCATTGGGACATAAAATCATTAATCTTCGAATTCGAAAAAAGTAGGTTATGGGCCCCATCATGAACTAAAACTGCTAAAGCAAATTGTCTAGAACCAATCAGAACTACGCTAACTAAAAAAGTTAGAAGGCTAGGATAAATAAAAAAAATATAGAACCCAAAGATCATAGTGCCCCAGTCAAATAAGAGGGCCAAAATGTTCCTTAGATCTTTTTTTTGACGTATTTCAGATAACTGAAATTTATCAAGTAGATCTGAAGGCCTGATCTTAGAACTTTCCATTAAATTATTATAACTAAGCTTTGGTGTGATGAAAATTTAATCATCAAAAGGTACTGATTCACTATCAATCAACCTTGCTGGAAAGAATACAGTTTCTGAATTATCAGATCTTAGTTGCTCTAACCACAATACCCCATCATAAGGCTCACTATTACCTCTCGTGCCAATAAAATCAATGTCATTATCATCATCAAGATCTACAGGAATCCACTTGTCATACATGCCTCGCTTCCTTCTTAATATATTATTTTTTTTCCAGGAATCGATAGTATTTTCGAACCATACAACGCTGCCATATGACCTATTGGCATCATTGGTATCATCTTTATCCCTACTGCCTAAACTATAAGAGCCAGAGAATATATCTTGATAACCATCTCCATTAATATCTGCAAGGGCAACACTAACAAGCATGTCAGGTTCTATACTACCTACTTTTTCGATATCCCAATTTTCGTTAGGGTCGCTAGGTTGATAAAGTATATAGACAGAACTCGGCCAAACAGAACTAACTATATCTAGACGCCCATCATCATTGATATCCGCATAATCCATATTGAAACCAGTTATCCAAGAACCTTTTTCAAGAGGTTTTGAAAAGTTAATTTCATGTTCAATAAATTCAAAATCACCATTATTTTCTAACCACAAAATTCTTTGTTCTCCTCTAGACCCAACAATAATATCCATGTCTCCATCAAGATCTAAATCAATCGGTTCAGAATTAATCGGAATACGAACTTGTGTTAAAACCAATTCTTCCCACCCGTCTCCATCTAATGGGTCATCCGGGAGTTGATAAATAGAAATGTTGTTCAGAGGTGCATCTTCAACATCAGGGTTTTCACCTCCCTTATTCGCTGCCACGACTTCTAGCTTTCCATCTTGGTTAAAATCAGAGAAAAAAACTCTAATAAAAGATCCTCTATTAAGAGAGATTTTAGGAATAGTTCTTTTCCAATATACGGACCTATGTTCCGAGGAAGGGTTTTTGAAATAAATAAGATGGGCCAACTCGCATGCGACTATTATATCCAACCAACCATCTCCATCAGCATCAGCTATATCAACATCTTCAGCAGAAGGGACTTCGGAACCAGAGGCTAAAGTTGTAAGCTCCCAATTAAGAGGATCTTCTGATCCCCATGCAATCCTTACGTAACCCTTTGGGACTCCATACTCTGTATCCAATTCATGTACAGAAACAATATCTAAATAACCATCCTTATCTAAATCAGCCACTTCCAATCCATCACTACCTGATAAATCAGAAGGTCCTAACAGAGGGTCATCTATGATGTGTTCTTTCCATACAATATTGGTTTGTGCATTGAGATAACCCACAAATAATGTTGTGATAATTATTGATATTATTATTGAATGTATTCCCATAAGTTATTGTTAAAATTAGGATCATTAGGGAAAGAACCCAGTCTTACTAAAACTATCTCCTGACTTGGAATGATAGCCAAAATGCGGCTCCCTAAACCCAAAGCAAGGATAGTTTCTTCAGGTGCTTTAGGCAATAGGTTACCAGAGGAAAGGTCTTTGTCCCATGTCATAAAAGATGTTGTATTATTGAGCCACCATAAATATCCGTAAGCTTCATTCAAGTCTTGTGATTTAGAAAAAGAATCATCAAAAAAATCTATATCCGAGATAATATGATTAGTCCCGACTTCTCCACCATTTAGAATAAATTCTCCAAACTTCAAGAGATCCTTTGCGGTAGTAACCAGTCCATATTTAGAAGAATCTTTAGGGAATCCCATAATCCCCTTCCTTCTTTCCTTCCAAAAGGTTTCTTTCATTTCCAATTCTTTAAAGAGCCATTCTGAAGAGAGATCATTGATTTGAATTCCAGATGACTTTTCTAAGACATCTATCAAATAACTATATGCCCTGCTGTTATAAAACCATTGCGATCCAGGATCAGATGAATAATTTAAAGTTGTATCTAGACCGGAAGTCATTGTGAGTAAATTCTTTATAGTAATTAAATTTTCTTTTTCCTCTTCAAGCTGAGTCCATTTTCCAATATACAGAGAAACAGAATTATTAATATCTATAAGCTTTTTTTGTTGGGCTATGCCAATTAATACTGAAACAAGACTTTTTTGAATAGAGGCAACATCCTCTTGGCTTCTATTGTTAATGAAACCATTCCGCAGTAAATTAGAATACATTAAGCTCCTTGGATCGTACCCTTTTTGAACTTCAAATTCCTGATCAATAATTATTTCTCCTTTTTCTGAGATAAGAAAACTAGAAGTATTATTATTAATGAGGTAATTGTGTAAGCTATTATTCGAGTCAAAATTCTTTGTCGAGGCAACAATACTTAAAGGACTAAGAAGAAGAACAGCTAATAAAATATTACTTAAATTTATCATTTCAGTAATGCTAACAAAATAACAAAAAAAACGGCTTAAAAAGCCGTTTTTTTTGTCTTAACATTTCTAGCTTTCCGGTTGCTCTAGTCTAATGTTGGTAGATTTATATAACCTTGGAGTATCACAGTTATGAATTTCTTCTGGTCTTGTATCAGCCATCATAGCTGCAAATCTTGCATCTCTGCTCTGACCGTACTGTTCTACTGAGTCAAAACTAGCAACCATCCAATAATCTAAAGTTAGAGAAGTTGGAGAACCTGTTTCAGGCCACCATCTCCAAATACCGCCTTCAAAACCTGACTCATCAAGGTATTTATTCCATGTTTTAGAATTTCCTTCAAGATCAGACATAGATTTTCCCTCTTTAAAAGAACAAGAAGAGATAGAAGCATATCCAACGCCCCCAACTTCCCATGAATTTTTTGGAGTTCTAACTTCCACGTTAAGATTCATAGATTGACCAGCACATTCAGTTACTGAGTCCCATCTAGCTGCAATCTTGCTAGCGCCATTTTGAAAATCGTCCTGAACTCTACCCATTTCTTTAAAGGTATTTGTAAAGCCCAAAAACATAAAATCAAAATCGTAATCGCTATTTGACCTATATACTGGAGTGAATATCCAAGCATTATAAGGAGCACCAAAATTATCATCTCCAAATTTATTCCATTGA
>CAJWIK010000086.1 GCA_913042105.1 uncultured Gammaproteobacteria bacterium | reverse complement strand
GTTTTAATGGATATTAATATTATTTTATAAATTGAATTTAAATAATTTAGAAATCCTTAGCGCTGATTTAGGTGCTCTTTTGCAGAAGAACAAAATGTTTTTTACTTCTGCAGAGTCCTGTACAGGAGGTTTACTTTCTCAATCAATAGTCTCAGTTCCTGGAAGTTCCGCTTGGTTTGGTTGTAGTTTCATTACATATTCGAATATTTCTAAACATAAGATTTTAGGTGTATCCAAGGATTCCCTTAAGACTTTCGGGGCAGTTAGTGAGGAAGTGGTTGAGGAGATGGTGACAGGAGCATTAGATGAAAGCCATGCTGATCTTGGAATTGCAATAAGCGGTATAGCAGGTCCAGGTGGAGGCACTGATAAAAGGCCAGTTGGTACAGTATGTTTAGCTTGGAAGCTTAAAGGAGCCAAGGCTAAAAAGTCTACTTTTCTTTTTGAAGGCAACAGAAACGAAGTAAGGTATCAGACTGTAATTAAAGGCCTAGAAGGAGCCATAGAGTTATTGAAATAATAATATAAATAATACTGTTTATTTATACAGTATTTTGTATAATGCATAATATTCTAACCGGAGAAATATTATGGCTCAAAAAAAGGTGACAGACATTAAAGAAGTAGATAAATCAAAATCATTAGATAGTGCTTTAGGTCAAATAGAGCGACAGTTTGGTGCAGGAACTGTTATGCGCATGGGGGATAAGAAGCATGAAAAGATACCAGCTATTCCAACAGGTTCTTTAGGTCTTGATATTGCTCTTGGTATAGGTGGTTTGCCTAGAGGAAGAATAGTAGAGATTTATGGTCCAGAATCTTCTGGGAAAACAACATTAACATTAGAGGTCATAGCTCAATGTCAAAAATTAGGTGGAACGGCTGCTTTTATCGATGCAGAACATGCACTTGATCCGATATATGCCGAGAAGCTTGGAGTCAATGTAGACGAGCTTCTGGTTTCGCAACCAGATACTGGCGAACAGGCTTTAGAGGTCGCAGATATTATGGTTTCGTCTGGAGGTATAGATATATTGGTTATTGATTCCGTTGCTGCACTAGTACCGAAAGCTGAAATAGAAGGAGAAATGGGTGATCACCATGTAGGCCTTCAGGCAAGGCTTATGTCGCAAGCTCTTAGGAAAATAACTGGTAATGTCAAAAAATCAAATACTTTGGTTATTTTTATTAATCAGATTCGTCACAAAATAGGTGTTATGTTCGGTAGTCCTGAGACTACAGCAGGCGGTAATGCACTAAAATTTTATGCATCAGTAAGAATGGACATCAGAAGAATCGGAACTGTCAAAGATGGTGATGAGGCAGTGGGTAATGAAACAAGAGTGAAGGTTGTAAAAAATAAAGTATCACCACCTTTCAAACAAGCAGAGTTTCAAATTCTATACAACAAAGGAATAAACCGTCTTGGTGAACTGATAGACAAAGGATCTGATCTAGACATCATTGAAAAAGCAGGTGCTTGGTATAGTTACAATGGTGAGAAGATAGGTCAGGGAAAGGCAAATTCTATTGAATTTTTAAAGGAGAATCCTGAATTATTAGAGACAATAGAAAAACAAGTAATGGACGCGATTAACAAAGAAGATTAATTTCTTTTTCTCATAAGACCTATTTTGTTATAGGATTCAAATGTGGCGACTCTTTTAAGTCGCCACTTTCTTTAAAAACAAGGAGTAAATATGGGAAATGCATATATAGTTGGTGCCGTAAGGACACCTGGTGGAAGAAAAAACGGTAAATTAAGTCAGTGGCATCCTACGGATTTAGGAGCACTCGTTTTAGATGAAATAGTTCAAAGAACTGGTGTAAACCCAGAAGAAATAGATGATGTAATCTTTGGATGTGTTAGTCAATCTGGAGCGCAATCAGGCAATATAGCAAGAAATGCAGTTCTAGCTTCGTCTCTTCCTGAATCTGTTCCTGGAACTACAGTTGACAGACAATGCGGTTCTTCTCAGCAAGCTATTCATTTCGCAGCTCAAGCAGTAATGTCTGAGACACAAGACATTGTTATAGCTGGCGGAGTTGAAGTAATGAGTCAAGTACCAATAGGTGCAGCAGTTATAGATAGTTTCAAAGCGGGCCATGGTCAGCCGTACGGGGGAAAGGGAACAAGCGAAAGATACCCTGGAGTTCAATTTAGCCAATTTACAGGGGCTGAAATGATGGCAAAAAGATGGGACATGTCTAGAGAGGAATTAGATGCCTTTGCGCTTTCAAGTCATCATAAAGCTGTAAATGCTACGGAAGGCGGATACTTTGATAGAGAGATTGTTCCAGTAGAGGGTGACCTCCCAAATGGTGAAAAGGAAATGGTTACCGTTGATGAGGGTATCAGATTTGATGCAAGTTCTGAGAGTCTGTCTGGTCTAAATGCTTTATCCGAAGATGGTGTTCTAACTGCAGGTACATCAAGTCAGATCTGTGATGGCGCTGCAGCAGTTATGCTTGTTAATGATGCAGGATTAGCAAAACTTGGACTTAAACCTAGAGCCAAAGTAGTGGCATTGGCATTAGCTGGAGATGATCCGGTAATAATGTTAACTGGTCCAATACCAGCTTCTAGAAATGTTTTAGAAAAAGCTTCCATGTCTATTGAGGACATCGATTTATATGAAGTTAATGAAGCGTTTGCGCCTGTTCCTTTAGCTTGGGCAAAAGAGTTAAATGCTGATCTAGAAAAATTAAATGTTAATGGAGGTGCTATGGCCTTGGGACATCCCTTGGGAGGCACTGGTGCCAAGTTAATGACTACCTTATTACATGAACTAGAAAGAAGAGAAGCAAAATACGGGCTTCAAGCCATCTGTGAAGGTGGCGGTACAGCTAATGCAATGATCATTGAGAGGATGGATTAGCTCAGTATCAATGATAAAAGATCTTGATGAGAGACCAACTCTGGTTTCTCATCTTTTCTTTTCTTGATTTCTATCTGACCAGTTTCTAGAGTTCTTTCCCCTACTATGATTGTCATAGGGATGCCGATTACTTCCATATCGGCGAATTTAACACCAGGTCTTTTGTCTCTATCATCCCATAAAGTTTCAATGTTGTTATCTTTTAGTAATTGATAGATTTCATTACATTTATCCTTCACATTTTTGTTATCTTTAGAGTTGACTTCAACCAATGCAACTTGAAAGGGGGATAATGATTTAGGCCACACTATGCCTTTTTCATCGTGATTTTGTTCTATTGCTGCAGCAACAATTCTTGAAGCTCCAATACCATAGCAACCCATTTCAGGATTGACGTCACCATTTTCTCCTTGGATTCTTAAATTAAGGATTTCTGAATATTTTTTACCCAGTTTAAATATATGACCTACCTCTATCCCTTTCTTCAATTTAAGATTACCTTTCCCGTCTGGGCTTTGCTTGCCTTCTAATGAATAAGGATCTTGTCCCTCCTGAAGTTCTGTAAGCAATTCGGCATTAATTGCATAATCACTCTTATCACTAAAAGCTAATAAGTCCTCACCCGAATCAGCTAATACATGAAATTCCTCAGAGTCAGAACCTCCTATAGCTCCGCTATCTGCCTTTACAATACGATAGTCCAAACCCAGGCGATTAAAAATCTTTATATAAGCGTCCTTCATGATTCCATAACTCTGATCAAGGCCTTCTTTATTTAAATCAAAGGAGTAGGCATCTTTCATGATAAATTCTCTAGACCTCATCACCCCAAATCTAGGTCTTATTTCATCTCTAAATTTTGTTTGTATTTGATAAAGAGTGACAGGTAATTGTTTATAGCTAGTAAGAAGATTCTTACAAAGATCAGTAATTATTTCTTCATGAGTCGGCCCAAGGCAAAATTTATTGTCATGCCTATCTAGAAAAACTAGTAATTCTTGACCATATTGATCAATTCTTCCAGATTCTTCCCATAAAGAGGCTGGCTGGACCATAGGCATTAAAATTTCTTGCGCGTCCGAGTTATTCATTTCAGTTCTTATAATGTCCTCAACCTTCTGAAGTACTTTTTTCCCTAAAGGGAGCCAATTATATATTCCTGAAGAAACTTGTCTGATTAATCCAGCTCTAATCATTAATTGATGGCTAACAATCTCTGCATCTGCTGGATTTTCTCTTTGAGTACCTAGAATTAACTTTGAAGCTTTCATAAATTTATTTTCCCTAATACTAACATATAGCTGGTTTTCAAGAATCTATATAATAAAAATTGCTATAATTACATTCTGAGTGAATAAATACCTTACATTTAATACTGAGCAACCCTTTTATGCCAACATACATTTTTAAGAATATAGAAACTGAAGAGATTTTTGAGAAACAGATGCGAATCTCTGAATTAGATGATTTCAAAATTAATAACCCTAACTTTTCTCAGATGCCAACAGCGCCATCATTTAGGCTTAAAGGGACAGGATGGTATGAGACAGATTTCAAAACTGGAAATAAAAAAAATATAGCTAAAAGTGATAATGAAAGCACTTCTCCCGCCAAGCCTGATAAAAAAACTAAAGATACTTCTGTAACAAAAAAAGAATCTACTTAAGCAAAATGAAAAGAACACATAAATGTAATCAAATTAATAGAGACTTGATTGGACAAGAAATATCAGTTTCTGGATGGATTCATCGAAGAAGAGATCACGGGGGTGTAATATTCTTTGACATTAGAGATGAAGATGGATTGGTACAAGTAGTCTATAACCCTGACTCAGAAGAGACATTTGCTCTTGCTGAGAATTGCAGAAATGAATATGTTGTTTTTTCTAAAGGTTTAGTAAGAGAAAGACCTGATGGGACAATGAATCCTAACCTCGCAACAGGTGAAGTGGAAATAGTTGCCTCACATTTAGATATATTAAATCCTTCTAAACCTCTTCCATTTCAGTTGGATGAATACACGTCAGTCGGAGAAGAGACTCGTTTAAAATATAGATTCTTAGATTTAAGAAGATCTGAAATGCAACAAAATCTTAGATTAAGGTCAAAAGTTTCTTCCCGTCTCAGGAATTATTTAATCAATGAAGAATTTATTGAAATTGAAACACCTATCTTGACTAAAGCGACCCCTGAGGGAGCTAGAGACTATTTAGTCCCAAGTAGAACATTTCCAGGTTCATTTTTTGCTTTACCTCAATCTCCTCAGTTATTTAAGCAAACTCTTATGGCATCTG
>CAJWIK010000085.1 GCA_913042105.1 uncultured Gammaproteobacteria bacterium | reverse complement strand
CCCAACATGAAGTCACTGGAGCACTCAGATCTAATACCATCAATAATTTCTTTTAATAAACGTGAGCGACCTTCTAAATCTCCTCCATATTCATCATCCCTCAGGTTCACTTCATCACTTAAGAACTGACAGATGATGTATCCATGAGCACCGTGAAGTTCTACTCCATGAAACCCTGCCTTCTCGGAACGTACAGCACCGGCAATAAAATCATCTCTAAGTTTTTTAACTTCATCTAAAGACAAACTACGGGCAGAAAATTCTTCATTAGCTGAAGGACACACAGGATCTTCTCCAATAATCTCTTTTGGAGATCTCATTCCTGCATGATGCAATTGCAGATTAGAAATACTACCTGAATTATTAATTTCTTCTGCCAATCGAGATAATCCTTCTAAATGATCATCAGAGAAAACACCCATTTGACCAGGAAAACCTTTACCGATTGCTTGAACATGAGAGGCGCAAGTCATCGTTAATCCAAAACCACCTTTTGCTCTCATGGTAAGCCAATGGAATTCTTCCTCAGACATAACACCATCTTCATGACTCTGAGAGTTGGTAAGTGGTGCTAACATGAAACGATTCTTCATTTCAGGGCCACGAGGAAAATCTAATTTAGTTAATAACTTACTCACTCAACTTCTCCTCTACTTGCCAAAGAGTGTCTTTACCGAAATACATTTCGTCATCTACAAAAAATGTTGGTATACCAAACACTCCCCTTTCAGCTGCAGCTTCAGTATTTGCAATTAAAGCAGCTTTAACTTCTGGGTCCTGCATTTGAGCCATTAACTTTTCTGCATCAAGTCCAGATTCTTCAAATGCTGATTTAATGATTTCAGGATCATCCATCTTTTTTGGCTCTTCCCACATGTGAACTAAAACTTTATCAATATAACTTTCAAGGTAACCATCCATATCGGCCGCAACAGCTCCTCTTATTATTTGTAAGCTAATCACAGGAAAATGAGGATTCATCTGGAATTTATCCAACCCATGTCTTTTAATAAAGCGCTGCATTTCTAGATTCTGATACTCATTCTTGTTCATAACACCAAAAAATTGCTCCATTGGAGGTTTATTGTTCGTTATTTTAAAAATGCCACCTAGCAATACAGGAATATAATTTACCTTTGCATCGGTTTTTTCTTTAATTGATTGCATAACCTTATGACTCAAATAGGCATTTGGGCTTGCGAAATCAAAATAAAAATCTACTTCTTTAGTCATATTGTTTCTCCTTTTAACTATTTTGACTTTCTTCAGTTGTCTCTTGTCTGCTCTCAATCATATCAAGCATTTCAGAATAATCATGATCAGCACACATTCCATTCATAAAGGCATTCAGCTCTTCAGAACTCACTCCATTTCCATCGCCGTAAGAGAGACCAAAAAGCGTTTCGCATTTTTCAGAATCACTAAATCTAGAGTCTTGGGATAACTTATTCAATAAATAATCTTTAGTGTATTCTATATTAGACATATACACCCCCTGATCATTTTCTGAATCTAAAACCAGATATTTATTAGCACTGCCTAGATCCCACGAGCTCCATTTAGGTAAATCTTTATCTCTCCCTTTTCCAGGATTTCCTGTGTATGCAAATTCAGCCCAATAAGATTGCATCTGATTAGATAACTTCTTGCCTGCAGGATAAGCATCCTCACCGAAAAGATAATTCTTGATAACGTAACTATCAAAAGAACCAAATACAAATAAAATCTCTAGAGCATGAGCAGAACCTACTAACTTAGAAAAATCCATTCCGTTTAGTGTGCTTAATTCGTCCCAGTCAAACCTATAGGCATAAGTATCAGCATGACCAGACTCTACTAGCTTCTTAGATGGCGCATCCACCGCCCTTTGCTTCCAAAAAGATGATCCGTAAAAACTTATTGCTTCATAGTATTCAGGATCAATAATCTCTAAAGGCATTTCATCAATTCCAATAGTTTTATAGACCCCAGTAGCAGGTCCCCACTTAACAAAGTTTCTGTTCATGGCATTAAAAAACTTATTTTCATCTTTATTCGTTCCAGTAATGATTGGTACTCTTGGTAAAGACCTATTAACAAATGATTCTTCAATACCCCCGCTAAGTATCACATGTCCATCTGGATAGACTCTTGTCATGCCGCTTCGTTTAGGCCTTGAATCGATAGCCGCTTGAATAATCACTTCTGGATCTTGTTGGTATAAAGTTGACCTTATTTCACTAACAGTCATTTGTTCTTGTTCTAGTCGTGCATTACTCAAATCATCAACCTCTCCGTTAGCTATCAAAATTTGATTGAAAACTTCTAATCCGCTTATAGATGGTGCTATTCCACTTTCTGGAAGGTATGATTCTGCTGAATCTATCGAAGAAGAGGACATGATCCCACTTTGTATGATTACTTTATGAAAAAGATCTTTTGCTAATGGTGAAGCAAATATTGCTGCTGAGTTGTGAGCTCCTGCGGATTCCCCAAAGACGGTAACATTCTCTGAATCACCTCCAAATGACTGAATATTTTTATTAATCCATTCCAAGGCCTTGATGGTGTCTAAAGTTCCATAATTTCCTGATATATCTGAAAGAGAAGAGAGAGAGTCATGCAATGCTGGATGTCTAAACCATCCCAACGATCCCATCCTATATTGAATAGTCACTACGATCACATTGTGTTCAGATACCAAAACACTTGGATCATACATATGCGCACTGCCTACAGTATTACCTCCACCATGAATCCACATCATGACCGGGAGGTTTTTAGATTGACCAATGTCTGTTTGACTTAATTTTGGGGTCCAGATATTTAAATATAAACAGTCCTCACTGCCACTCCACATATCTTCACCATCCTCTCCAAATGAACTCGCTTTTTGAAAACAACTGGATTTGAATTCCATGGCTTCTAAAGTTTCTGTCCAAGAAGAAGGATCTTTTGGTGCCTTCCATCTTAACTGCCCCAAAGGTGGTTCTGCGAATGGAATTCCTTTCCAAACATAAGTGTTATTATTTCCCGCAGTCCCTATGACAGAGCCCTCTGAGATTTGTCTCAAAGAATCCTTCTCTAGTGACTGACCACATCCTGTGATTAGAAAAATTGTGAATAAGGAAATACATAATTTAAATTTCATAAATGAAGTATAGGTAACTCTAATAATTTTATAAACTTTAATGGAACTAATTATTTGCATACTTTAAAGCTTGCATGAGCTGTCTTTGTTACGTAAATTAAAACAAAAATATAGATTAAATTTAGGAGACATCAAATGCAAATATCACCCATACCAACTTTATCAGAAGAAATTAATGATATTCGTCTTAGAACAGCAGATATCGTTGCAAACAGAATAGTGCCTAATGAATCGATTATTTATGCAGGTGGCGAAAAATCTAAAAAGCTTAGAAAAGAAATCAATGAAGAAGTAAAAAAACAGGGTCTTTGGGCACCTCATTTACCTACTGAATATGGCGGAATGGATAATGGATTTCTAGAGCTAGCCTACATGAATGAAATATTAGCCTGGTCTCCATTAGGCAATAGATTATTTGGTGTAATTGCACCCAATTCTGGCAACCAAAAAATTCTAGTTAAATATGGCACAGATGAACAAAAGAAAAAGTGGTTAATTCCTCTAATCAATCAAGAAATGGAATCCGGTTTCTCCATGACTGAACCCGACTCAGCAGGATCAGACCCAAGATCATTAAAAACTACAGCCGTCAGAGAAGGAGACGAATGGGTAATAAATGGCCACAAGATTATGACCTCGAATGGCAATAGAGCTGATTTTCTAGTGGTGATGTGTAGAACCGAAGAGGATGGCGATGAAGGCGGAGTCAATTCTAAAATGACTCAAATTATTGTACCTACTGACTCGCCAGGACTTACGAAAGTAAGATCAGTTCCTATATGGGGACATACTGGTGGAGATCATATGGAAATAAAATATGAAAATGTAAGGGTACCAGTTGAAAATGCTTTAGGAGCAAGAGGTTCGGGACACCAGGCAGCACAAGATAGGCTTGGAGCAGGAAGGGTTTATCACTGTATGAATACTATTGGTCAGATGTGGAGAGCTTTTGACATTATGGTTAAGTATTCTACAGAAAGAGAAGTGCATGGTGGCAAGCTTGAAACCAAGCAATTTATTCAAGGGTTTATTGCTGATTCGTATATGGACATACAAGCTTCAAGATTAATGACAATTCATTGTGCCGAAATAATGGATAAAGAAGGCGATGCAAGAGTAGATATTAGTGCTATCAAAGTTTTTGTACCTGCAGCCGGAACTAGAGTAGTTGATAGAGCTATACAAATTCATGGATGGAGAGGCGTATCAAGCGATACACCTTTAGCAGGTATGTATCAAGGCTTTAGGACTTTAAGATTGGCTGATGGACCTGATGAAGTTCATAGAATCCTAATTGCGAAAGAGATATTAAAAAAATATCATGATGGATTATCTTGGGATTTTGGCGTCTAGGAAGTTTACTTATTTAGAGGGACTAACCGGACGGTTGAAGTTGAACTCGCAACCAAAATATCCTTCTGATATAACTTGCTCGTCATAAAAGCTGTGCTCTTTCCAAGCTGAAGCACTTCAGCCTTAGCCACCAGTTTTCCTTGACGAGAAGGTGCCAAGAAACTGACATTTATATCTAATGTCATTGGTATAATTTCGAAATTAAAAAGACCCATCAACAGATGTGCCATAGGAGCATCAAGCATGCCGGTTACAAAACCGCCCTGTACAACTTGTCCATTTGAATGAGTAAAATCGTGGATAGCTTCGAACTCCATTTCTATTTCAGGAGGTTTAGAAATAAATTTAGTCACATGTCCACCAAGAGTCTCCATACAGGGAGCAGAATTAGATTGAAGTGATTTGAGTATTTTTGAGTCTTCCATAACTAAGATTATTTTAACTCAGGAATGGAAAAAAAGGGTGGTAGTTGAAACTTTTTGCTGCGCCCAACCAAAAAATTAATTTTTTCAAAGCTCCAACCACCATAGTAAGTTGGATGTAGCTTAAATTTCGCTGTTGCAGCTCAATTGGGTGAAAACTACATCCTACTTTTTTTAACTGAGATACTTACCTTGGAGAGGTTTTTTCTGGGGAGAAATTATATGTCTCTCAGTTACATTTAATATCAAGTTGGCTACCTTGGAGAGGTTTATTTCTGGGGAGAATTAAATGCCTCTTGATATTGATTGCAATTATATATAGATATAAATAATTTGTATAGTACTAAAGTGAAAAAAGATTCTAATTCTTTTTACGC
>CAJWIK010000084.1 GCA_913042105.1 uncultured Gammaproteobacteria bacterium | reverse complement strand
TTATATCTATACCTGTTTCTATCAATTGATTTTCATGATCTAAAAAACCACCATTTACAAAATAGTGATTCTCAATAAGTGCGAAGGCTAGAGCAAACCTTGGTTCAGCAAAGCTATCTGCCATTTCTGGCCTATAAGATAAACTACTAGTTGATCCTTCCCATTTTGACCATGCTATTGCAGCATCTAATCTCTTATTTTCATCATCTCCAAGAAATATTTTATGATATGCCGACATCAAATCATCTTGCTCACTTTCATTAATTGGTTCTAGAAATTTTTGCCACGCTTCAGGATAAACATTACTTGCGCCATATTGGTAAAACCAATTTAGCTCTTTCTTTCTAAGCATGAAGATACCTCTTAAAACCATCTCACTGACCGAATTAGGATGAGTTTGTGCATATGCTAATGAAAGAGTGCTGCCCCAAGAACCTCCAAAAACTAACCATTTCTCTATATCAAGAAGTATTTTAAGATTTTCAATATCATCAACTAAGTCCCATGTTGTATTCTTTTCTAAGCACCCATGAGGCAAACTCCTCCCACATCCTCGCTGATCAAAAATAACTATACGATATATTTCTGGATCAAAAAATCGCCTTACGCTAAGACTTCCACCTCCACCTGGACCTCCATGCAGGAATACAGCAGGTTTTCCATTAGGGTTCCCGCACTCCTCATAATATATATCATGCTCATCAGCATTCATAAAGCCAGTATTATATGGCTCACATAAAGGGTATAAAGAAAGTTGATCAGACATAATTTTTTAGGAATATTTCTTTTTTAAAGATTTTATCTCATCCGATATTTGCACAATTTTTGTTTTAAAGAAAAGCTCGTGATTTTTCTCAACAACATCAAGATCGTAAAGATAGTTTGCCATTAGCCCATTAGATTGATCTTTGCCTTTTTTTGACAAGTCTGCATTAAGATTTATTTGTTGAAGGATGGCGCCATTTCCAAGATGAAATCTTGCCACTGCATCATTAGGCTTCTTATCTTCTCTATCAGATTCTGTTAGATAGGTTATTGCTTTTTTCATTAAATCTTCTTCAATATCTATTCCATCTATGCATCTTTCATAAGACATAGGAGCTTTATTTTCCAGCCAACTCATGAATCCAGGAATAGGTGACAAGGTAACAAATACATCAAGCTTTGGCATTTCCATTTTTAGCTTATGAGCCACTTTTTTAATTAAGAAGTTACCAAAAGAGATTCCCGATAAACCATTCTGACAATTTGAAATTGAATAAAACACTGCAGTATTTGCTTCTTCTGCATTTATCTCATCCCGTTCAATTTTTATAACTTCCTGTATTGAACTAGGGATACTATTGCAGAGAGCAACTTCAACAAATATAAGAGGTTCTTCAGGTATAAGTGGATGAAAGAAAGCAAAACACTGCCTATCATTTGGAGCTAGCCTTGCTCTGAGATCATCCCAAGAATTTATTTCATGTACAGCTTCATAGGCAATAATTTTCTCTAAAACATTTGCAGGCGTAGACCAATCTATTTTTTCTAGAACAAGAAAAGAAGGGTTAAACCAATATTTAAAAAGATCTAAAAGCCCGGCATCAAGTGCCTCAATCTCTAAGTTGTCTTTTCGTAAAACTCCCATCCTTTCTCTTAATTTAACAAGCCTTGATGTCCCATCAGAGGTTGCATTTAATCTTTTAAAAAGTTCCAACCATCTAGGTTCTGATGATTGAGTCATTTTTTTATAATTTTTTTGATTTTTCTCGCCTGCATAAGATTTTGTATCTTTAATCAAAATATCAGTATCCACATCGTAATTAATAACAAGATTTCTTAGAAATTCTAACAAGTCATCATCATTTTGATTTTCGATCATATCGAGAAGGTGCTCAGAATATACGAGAGAAGAAACTTCTCCAGTTGTAGACATTACTGATTCTGTAGCTTTATTAAGATCTTTGTGAAGCACACCAAAATCCTTAAGACCAAGGGTATCTAATCTCAAAGTTCTCTTCACTATTGAAGAAATCATGTTTTGGAAAAAATTCATTAATAAATTATGCCATTAATTCGGATTTTATTTTGAAAAAGAAGAATCGGGCGTTCCTTTATTAATAACTGTTCTTAAGACAATAAATTTTCTGTTTCGCTCCATAACCTAGTTGCTTCTTCAGAATCAATGGCCCAATCAGCAACACCAAAGAATCTTTTCATAGAGTCATCAAGATTCACCTTTCTTTCAGCAACATCGCAATTCTCACAGAAAATACCACCCATAGCGTCAAGCATAGGACTTGTTGCGCACCACAACGTTGTACCAGCTCCTTGCGAAGGTGACTTAAAATTTTTTTCTGCCATTTCAGATAATGTTCCGTCCTCATTCTTCCAGCCCAGTGCCACCATTTCTTCATTTCCTAGATGACGTTGTAAGGGTGTAATGATTCCACCAGGATGAACAGAGAAACCTCTTCCTCCATAACCCTTCATTTGATTGTCAAATTCAATTGCTAATAATGATGATGCAGTTTTAGATTGACCATAAGCAATCCACTTGTCATAAGGAGTTTTATTGAAATGAATATCTTCCCATAAGATACCGGTAATTGAATGAGCAGAAGATGACAGACTAACCAAACGAGATTCCTTAGCATCCCTCATAGAATTCATTAGGCCTTTAGTTAGTAATAAATGACCAATTTGATTAATTGCAAACTGACTTTCCCAGCCGTGTCCAATCCTTGTCTCTGGACAAGCCATGACCCCTGCATTATTTATCAATATATCTAAGGACATGTTCTGATCTTTAAAGGAGTCTACAAAACCTTGAACCGAATTTAAATCTGCCAAATCCATTTCAATGATATCTTCTTTTGCAACAACCCCCTCGAGTTGCGCAGTTGCAATGTCAACTCTTTTGGCAGGGATTATTACCTTTGCACCCTTTGATCTCATGGCTTTAGTAGTTTCCAATCCTATGCCCGAATACCCCCCTGTAATGATTACGGTTTTATTAGAAAGATCAATATTTTCTAATATTTCACTAGGTTCGGTCTTTTGCCCAAATCCTGAATTTAATGGCTTTTGATCTACTGAAATCATAATTACTAATCTCTAAAATTATTAAATTGAAGTGGCAAGTCATATTTTTCATCTTTTATCACTTGTATTATTTGCTGAAGTTCATCTCTTTTTTTTCCAGTAATGCGAATACTTTCACCCTGGATAGAGGCCTGAACCTTTACTTTGGATTGTTTAACTAGTGTTGTTATTTTTTTACCTAACTCCCTATCTATTCCTTCCTGAAGTGCAATCTGCTGACGAGCAGAGCCATTTGATACTTCTATATCACCTGGTTTAAGAGTTCTTAAATCTATACCGCGTTTAGATAGGGATTCATGTAAAACAGGCTCCATTTGCTTTATTTGAAAATCTTCTTTTGTTGAAAGTAATATTTCTTTATTACTTAAAGTAAATTCTGCACCTGTTCCTTTGAAATCGAATCTAGCTTTTAGGACCCTATTTGCTTGATCAACAGCATTGGTTAACTCATGTGAATTCAGTTCTGATTTTATATCAAAAGATGCCATAGTATTTTCTCATAAATGTTTTTATCTACTTTATAGCTCAAAGCATGAAAAAGATAAACTCTTTTTATAATGACTAGTATTAGTTACCTAAGATTTTTTCCATGCGCCCATTCTTAAAGAAATAATTAACATTAATCCATAAATAATTACTGCAGCTGCTGCTGAGTAGAAGATTCCAGTAATGCCTGTTGAGAAATAATATACAGATACCCATCCACCAATAGCTGCAATTAAACACCTAGCTATTGTAGCTAGTATTGCCCATTTCATTGCATTTGCACCTTGTGAAGCGAAGTAAAGAGATAGACCCAACCCCTGAAACCCATAACAAATTCCAACTATCTGTATGTACTGCTTAGTTACCAAATAAGCAGCATCATCATTTGTAAAAAAATGTATCCAATATTCAGGAGTAAGAGCAAGAATCACTCCAATAATTCCTGCTAACAATCCAGCAGAAATTCCGCCTATAAAGCCAATTTTTTCAGCCCGTTCAATATTTCTTGCACCCACATTTGTTCCCACCATCGTGGTCATAGCAGAGCCTATGCCAAATATTAATGGAATCATTAAAAACTCTACTCTTGAACCAATCCCATACCCAGCTAAAGCAGCAGTTCCAAATTGAGCAACCAGACCTGTTAAAATTAATACTGTTGCAACAGTAAATACTGGAGATAGTGATGCAGGCAAAGCAACATTAAAAATATCTTGAAAGAGTTCTTTTTCAAAAGATAAACGAGACAGTTTTAGTCTCACAACAGTTGTAGGGTTTGAAAATTTTAATAGTAAAATTGATGACATAAATATTCCGTTAGCAATCACTGAGATAGCAGCTCCAGATATCCCCATTTTAGGGAGGCCAAACCAACCCAGGATAAGGCCTCCCGCAAGAGCTACTTGAATTAATGAAGCCAGAACAGTGATAATTGCAGGATAGACCATATTGCCCATACCTCTTAGCGCAGCAGTTAAAACTCCTGATATCCATATTGTTATGCCGCCTGACAAAAATATTATCGAATAAGAAAATGATTCTTTAAGCAAAGTGCCTTCGCCGCCTAGAATTTTTAATAGGCTCTCTCCTCCGACAATAAACAAGAACAAAAAAAATAGAGAACCACAAATTGCGACAAATAATGAATGCCATAGCAACCTTTCAGCTCTTTCTAAGTTTCCAGCTCCAAGACTTCTCGCAATAGATGAAGTGACAGCTCCTCCAAGAGCACCAAATGCCATTTGCTGTGTAAACATTATTATTGGGAAGGCTAGGGCAACAGCAGCTAATGCCGCAGTACCCAATTTACTAATAAACAATACTTCTGTTAAAACCACAATTGCTGAAATAAGAAAAGCCACAGTATTGGGTGCTGACATCTTTAAAAGCAATGGCAATATTGGGCCAGAGAGAAGATCTTCTTTTCTTTTATTTTCTGAAGGAGTCATCAAGTTATGTCGTTCAAGATTTATTAACTAAGTATCATATAGAAGAATTATGTTAATGGTGGCCTGAGTTAGAATCGAATTACCAACATAAGGATTTTCAGAATATTGCACAATCAAAAACCTTTATAAATTACTGGCCTTATCACGGCAAAAATTAGTGTGTGTTGTTATTTTATTTTTATAAAAATATCACAATCTTCGTTAGGATCTGAGTCTGGATGTGAACATAAAATTAATCTATCTTCTTTTTGGATGCTTTCAAAC
>CAJWIK010000083.1 GCA_913042105.1 uncultured Gammaproteobacteria bacterium | reverse complement strand
CACCGACACAAGGATTTTCAGTCCTTTGCTCTACCGACTGAGCTATCTGGGCATTGAAGATGTTGCGATTGTATACAATTAATTGATTCTAAAAAAGTAAGTTTTAATCTACTGGTTTAAAGCCAGTAGGCTTAGCGTAATCTTTTCCTGAGAGGAAGAGGTCCATTTGTTCATTTAACCATTTTCTAGATTCTCTATCCGCTAAATTAATCTGACCTTCATTAATTAGCATTTTTTGATGTTCTAACCACTCTTCCCAGGCTTTTTTTGATATGTTATTGAATAAGTCTTCACCTTTTTGACCAGGGTAGGGAGCGGCGCTCATGCCTTCTAGCTCCTCATTATATTTTTTGCAAAAAACAGTGCGCATCTTTTTTATATAAACGTTTTTAAAATCTTACTAACAGGTGAAGGTAGGCCTATACCTGATAATTCTTCTGTATTAAACCACACTTTATTATTATCTAAATCCTGAAAATCTTTATTTATCTTTATTAAGGTTGTATCGATATCTAACTTATAGTGCGTGAAAGTATGTCTGAGTTTTAGCCCTTCCTCTAACAGCTCATATCCTTTTGGCAGTCTGTCTTGGAAATTTTCTCTTGATATAGGCTCTTCAAATCCTATGAAAGTCCATAGACCTTCCCAAACACCTTTAGAATTTCTGTTTTCTAACAGCACTTCGCCATGTTTGTTTTGTAATAGGAGCCAATAGAGCTGTCTTATAGGTTTTTCTTTCTTAGGAGACTTATTAGGCAGTAAGTTTTGAATCTTTTCATTAAACGAGATACATTTTTTCTTTAATGGACATTCTATGCAATCTGGATTTCTTCGCTTACAGATTAAAGACCCTACATCCATAATTGCTTGTGTGTAGACATTACACTCTTTATTGGGCAAATTCTCTTCGGCTATATTCCATAATTGCTTGGTTGTCTTATTCAAGTCTATGGGATCTTCGACTTTAAAATATCTCACTAGAACCCTCTTAGCATTCCCATCTAGAATCGGGGCTTTCATCTTAAAGCCAAGGGAAAGTATTGCACCGGCAGTGGATTTTCCTATTCCTGGAAATGATTCTAGTTTCTCAGAACAAGATGGCATGCTGGAGTCGAATTCTTCTTGAATTATCTTTGCAGTTTTGAGTAAATTTCTTCCTCTAGAGTAGTAACCTAATCCAGACCAATAACTGAGCACTTCATTTTCATTAGAATTAGCCAATGAATCTATGTCAGGATATCTTTTTATAAATTTTAGAAAGTAGGGAATAACTGTTTGGACTTGTGTTTGTTGCAGCATTACTTCTGATATCCAGACTTTATATGGATTAGTGTCAATTTGCCAAGGCAAGTCCTTACGGCCAAATTGTTTGTGCCATCGGATGAGTTGAGTACTTAAATAAGACATGAAAATAGTATGCTAATTGTACAAGTAATGAACAAGTTGGACATATTAGATATAATGCGCGCCCCTTGAGGATTTATTATGAGAAAAGTTGTTATAAATAGAGATACATCAGAAACTCAAATTACAATTGAACTAAATTTAGACGGCACTGGTAAAACAGAGTTTGATACAGGACTGCCCTTTTTAGAGCATATGTTAGATCAGATCGGCAGACATGGCATGATAGACCTTAGTGTTAAGGCCAAAGGTGATCTGCATATTGATGATCATCACACTATAGAAGATATAGGCATTTCTTTGGGCGAGGCACTAAATGAGGCTGTAGGAGATAAAAAAGGTATCAAACGATATGGCTATTCCTATGTACCTCTTGATGAAGCTCTTTCAAGAGTAGTGCTAGATTTCTCAGGAAGGCCAGGGTTGCACATGAAAGTGGATTTCGTAAAAGAAGATGTAGGCGGAATTGATGTGAATATGTTCGAGCACTTTTTTCAATCCCTTTGTAACCATGCATTCCTAACATTACACATAGAGAACTTTTCGGGAGAAAATACTCATCATCAAATAGAGACCATATTCAAAGCTTTTGGCAGGGCAATACGTATGGCTGTTGAGATAGACGAAAAGCAACAAGATATCATTCCTTCCACAAAAGGAGCTTTGTAGGACTTTAAAAAATGACACAAGTTGTTGTTATCGATTATGGAATGGGAAATCTTCATTCTGTAAGTAAAGCACTAGAGGCTGTGTCCGTTTCTGAAACCATAACGGTATCTTCTGATCTAGAGGTTATTAAAAAATCAGATAAGTTAGTATTTCCAGGAGTAGGAGCTATTAAAGATTGCATGGAAGCTTTCTCTGTTGACCTAAAAGAAACTGTACTTGAGGAGGTTAAAAGGAAACCTACATTAGCAATATGTGTAGGGATGCAAATGCTTCTAGAATCAAGTGAAGAAAATGATGGAGTGGAAGGATTAAGTATCCTTGATGGGACAGTAACTAAAATTCAATCCTCTAAGGAGATAAAGGTTCCTCATATGGGATGGAACCAAGTTAAGTTTTTAAAAGATCATCCATTATTAAAGAATATTGATGATTCGAGCTTCTTTTATTTTGTTCATAGTTACTGTTGTCTATCTTCTAAGGATGCATTGACTGAAACCACTCACGGAGAAAGATTTATTTCATCTCTAGCTAAAGATAATATTTTTGCAGTCCAGTTTCATCCTGAAAAAAGCCAAACCGCGGGTCTTGAGTTGTATAAAAATTTTTTAGATTGGAGTGTATAAATGTTAGTTATTCCAGCAATAGATCTTAAAGAAGGTAAATGCGTTAGATTGAGGGAAGGGAAGATGGATGAAGAGACCATCTTTTCAGAGGACCCATTATCAACGGCTGGCTCTTGGTTTTCTCAAGGTGCCGAGCTTTTACATATTGTTGATTTGGATGGAGCGATTAATGGCAAGCCAGTGAATCATGAAATTATTTATTCGATAGCTTCTGAATTCCCCCAAAAGAGAATACAAGTTGGAGGAGGTATCAGGAATTTTGATTCAGCTTCGAATTATCTAGAAAAGGGAATTGAAAGAGTCATTATGGGAACTTCTGCAGTAGAAGATCCTGATATGTTAAAAGCATTCTGTAAGCGTTATCCCCAAAGATTAGTGTTAGGAATAGATGCCTTGGAGGGACTAGTCAAAACGCAAGGTTGGCTTAAGGGATCTGAAATCACCCCATCAGATCTAGTTAAAAAATTTGAAGAGGATCCTGTTGCAGCGATTATCTTCACAGATATTTCAAAAGATGGAATGATGATGGGACCTAATATTGAAGCGACTGCAGAATTAGCACAGCAAACCAATATTCCTGTAATTGCATCTGGAGGAGTATCTTCTCTTGATCATATAAAACAACTTGCCGATCAAAAAACTATTTCTGGTGTCATTTGTGGGAGAGCACTATATGAAGAAGCTTTTACCTATTCAGATGTCTTGGAGATCTTAAAAAAATAATTATGGCCGTCGCAAAAAGAATTATCCCTTGTCTTGATGTAGACAAAGGAAGAGTTGTAAAAGGTGTAAACTTCTTAAATATTAGGGATGCCGGAGATCCCGTTGAGATTGCAAAAAGATACGATAAAGAAGGTGCAGATGAAATTACAATGCTTGATATTACGGCCAGCCACGAAACTAGAGAAACCACATATAAAACTGTTGAAAGCATAGCAAGCCAGGTGTTCATACCGCTAACCGTTGGAGGTGGCGTAAGAAGCATAGATGATATCAAGAAGTTGCTAAGATCAGGGGCAGATAAAGTAAGTATTAATACTTCTGCAGTAGAAAACCCTGATTTTGTTAAAGAAGCTGCAGACAAGTTTGGATCTCAATGCATTGTTGTAGCCGTTGACGCTAAAGCATCCAGTCAATCAGAAGATTTTTGGGAAGTAGTGACTTACGGTGGTAGGAATAGAACCGGCATGGATGTTTTAAGCTGGACCCAGCAGGTTGCAGACTATGGTGCTGGTGAGATTTTATTGACTAGTATGGATAGAGATGGCACAAAAGAAGGCTTTGATAATGATTTAGTATTTCAGGTTTCGAATGGAATATCTCTTCCAGTGATAGCTTCCGGAGGGGTAGGTAATCTTGATCATTTAATTGATGGTATAAAAGTAGGTGGAGCTGAGGCTGTTTTGGCAGCAAGTATTTTCCACTTTTCAGAATATACAATCAAAGAAGCAAAAGAGGCTATGCGCGCTTCAGGTATAGAAGTTAGATTCTAGTTGGTCCTTTGAATTTTTCCTTCTGAACATTCATAAGTTAATGGATCTCCTGTAGCTATCTCTAGTTTTACAATATCTTCTGAGCTAATTGATTCTATTTCCATTACGAGCGCTCTTAACGAATTCCCATGAGCAGCTATAAGAATATTTAATCCATCTTTTACCTTCGGCATTATCTCTGTTTCAAAGTAAGGAAGAACTCTTTCTGCGGTATTTTTTAAACTTTCTCCTCCAGGTGGAGGTATATCAAAAGACCTTCTCCAAATATGAACTTGCTCCTCGCCCCATTTCTTTCTAGCATCATCCTTATTGAGTCCAGCTAATTCGCCATAGTTTCTTTCATTCAGGCACTGATCTTTTATTGTCAGAATAGAACTCTGATCCATTTGTTCAAGTATCAAGCGTCCAGTTTCTTGTGCTCTAAACAAGTCTGAAGTAAACATGATATCGAATTCAATATTTCTTAACTTTAATAAATTGCCTGCCGTTATCGCCTCTTCAATTCCTAGTTCAGTTAACTTAGGGTCTTTCCAACCTGTAAATAAATTTTTTTTATTCCATTCGCTTTGGCCATGCCTCACAAGAACTAGATTTGATTTCTTCATATTATTAAAAGTTTTTTATATTTTAACTTAGTAATCTATATAATCCTGTCCGGATATGAATAAATTCCTGGTGTTTTTAGGTGACAATTTTTTAGCTGTACTAGTTCTCTTATCTCTTATTGTAATTCTAATTATTTATGAAAGACGAAAAGGCGGTACAAAATTAGATACCTCCGAGATGACAAGGCTCATCAACAAAGGTGACCCTCTTGTTTATGATCTCAGGAGTTCTGCAGAATATGGGGCAGGATCAATTGCAGGGGCTCTTAATATCCAGCCAAGTAGTTTAGTGAAAGGGGATTCTCTTTTTAAGGCAACAGAAGAAGATTGTGTAATATTAATTTGTAGCACCGGCACTAATTCCTCTAAGGCAGCTGGAGATTTAATGAAGCAGGGCTTCACGAATGTTAATGTTTTATCTGGTGGGATTATGAATTGGGTTCAGAGTGGCATGCCCTTAGTGAAGAATTAATTATCTATACCGAGCTCTTTAATCTTTCTTGTAAGGG
>CAJWIK010000082.1 GCA_913042105.1 uncultured Gammaproteobacteria bacterium | reverse complement strand
TATTACCGAACTTGTTGATAAGATGGATCAGGAAGAAATATCAGCATCAATTTGTAATGAGCTAAGTGCTGTTCATCAAGATCCTCAGATAGTTCAACAAGATTCTATTAAGTTGATAGATCATCCTGAATTGGGAAAAATGAGAATGTCCAAACCGCCTGCCACCCTCAAAGGTCAGAGTGATTTTCCAAGATCATTAGCACCTATTTTAGGATACGATAATAAAGAAGTGCTAAATTCCATGGGTATAGATGATGGTATAATTCAGCGGATGGAAGAACGAGAAAAGCAAAATAGGGAATTAATTGCGAGCTTAACTCAAGATACTCAGGAATAAATATGATTAAAAATCTTCTCTATTTAACCTTAACTATTGTAATAGCCACTTGCCTAGTTATTTTTCAAGAAACCATGAGCAACATGACATGGTTACTTTCAGTTGATATGCCTGTTACTTTTAGTGTCTTCTTTGGATCGTATTTCAGTAATTTAGTATTGATGAATGGTGGAGGTGCAGTGCCTATGGTCGCGCTAATAGCGATCGGTATGTTGGCTGCTTTCTTGATAGCAAAAATATTATTGATCTGGGTTAGTCTATCAAAGCCTTTAGCATATGGATTAGCAGGTGCTGCTGCTCTTTTGGCTATAGTCTTATTGATGCCTCTAGCATTTTATAATTTAGATGTTTTAGCGGGTGGCCGATCAATTTTAGGTAAAATTATACTTACCCTTTATGGTTTTTTAAGCGGATATTTCTTCGGCACAACTTTAGAAAAAAGAGGACATAATGATCAAACAACTTAAGATTTTCTTTATAGTAATTCTGGCAATAACTCATTTAAGTGCTGAAGAGGTAAATTATCGTTATGAAAACATAGCGGAAAATTTAAGCCATCCATGGGCCATAGCGGTTATAGATGATAATAATATTCTATTCACAGAACTCTCAGGCTCATTAAGAATCATAGAAGAGGGTATTTTGAATCCACAACCAATTACTGGTGTTCCTGAAGTGCTATTTGCAGGTCAAGGCGGTTTGTCGGGACTAATACTTGATCCTAACTTTGCATCTAACAGTACTCTTTATATATCTTTTTCTTCACCAGATAAAGGCAAGAAGACAAATACCTTAGAAGTGGTAAGCGCTAAACTTGTCTCCGGGAGTCTTGTAGAAGTAAAAACTATATTTAAGGCTTCTCCGTCAAGAAAAACAGCTGCTCATTATGGAGCTAGAATGGCTTTTTTAGATGACGGTACTTTATTGATTACATCTGGAGATGGATTCAATTACAGAGAGAAGGCGCAATACCTAGACAACCACTTTGGAAAAATAATCAGAATAAATACAGATGGAAGTATTCCAGAAGATAATCCTTTTTTGAGTGACAAGAATGCGAAGCCCGAGATTTGGTCATATGGACATAGAAACTTACAGGGAATTGTGATTGTTAACGGAGTCGTTTATGAGAATGAACATGGCCCCATGGGAGGAGACGAACTGAATATTGTTCTCCCTTCAAAGAACTATGGCTGGCCAGCAATCACCTATGGAAAAGACTATAGCGGCGCAACTATTTCGCCTTTTACTCAAAAGGAAGGCATGGAACAACCCATTAAATATTGGGTACCATCTATAGCACCCTCAGGTATGGCTTTTTATGAAGGAACTCTTTTTCCAGGTTGGAACAATAGTCTCTTTGTTTCTGCTTTAGTGCCTGGTGATGTAAGAAGACTAGAACTTTCTGGTACCAAAATAATTAATGAAGAAATTCTATTTTCTGATCTGGGTCGAATAAGAGACGTCGCAACTTCGCCAGATGGTAGTCTTATTTTGGCAACTGATGGACCAAATGGAAAATTGGTTAGAGTAATAAATAAATAATTTTAGGAGAAAAATTATGTGGGCAAGAGTTATTTCCGGAATCATTGGTGTATTTATGATGTATACAGCTTTTAACTGGCTTTTAGACCCGTCTGGAGCTGCAGCAGGCCTTTCTATGTCTTTACTTGAAGGGAAGGGTGGCAATACCCAAATTGGTGATTTTACTTCTTTCTTCTTTACTGCAGGTTTAATGGCAATCATCGGTGCTTATAGAAATGAACATATTTGGCTATATGCAACAATTTCTCTTTTAGGTTCAGCTGCTATTTTTAGAATTTCTGCAGGATTATTTCATGGTACTGAATTTTTAACTGACGCTATTATTTTTGAGATCGTATCTTCTGTATTACTTTTAGCGAGTGTTCATAAGATCAAATCAAATACCTAATTTTAATTCTTTGCCTCTAGAGAATGGATATTCCAGGTTTCTTGCTTATACTCCTGTCCAGAAAGTGAAAGATAATGTTTATGAAGCTCAAGTAACAGTAGCTTGGAGCATAGGCGTGGTGCAAATAGCAAAACTTAGATTGCCAAAGTGTTATCGATAGTGATTTTTTTAGTGTGTGTGATAAAGTCACGCTAAATTTAAATAGGAATAATTATGAAATTTAAAGGGACTGAATCTTATATCTCAACAGATGACCTAAGTATGGCAGTTAATGCGGCCATAGAATTGGAAAAACCACTTCTTATAAAAGGTGAACCTGGAACAGGAAAAACTATGTTAGCGGAGCAGGTAGCTGAATCTCTAAATATGCCTTTAATTGAGTGGCACATCAAATCTACTACAAAAGCACGCCAAGGGCTTTATGAGTACGATGCTGTAACAAGATTAAGAGATTCTCAATTAGGAGATGAAAGGGTAAAAGACATCGCAAACTATATCCAAAAAGGAAAAATGTGGGAAGCTTTCACTTCAGATGAAAGGGCAGTGCTGCTCGTTGATGAAATAGATAAAGCTGATATTGAATTTCCTAATGATTTATTACAAGAAATTGATCGTATGGAATTCTATGTCTATGAAACTAAACAGACCATCAAGGCGATTAAAAGACCATTAGTTATCATTACCAGTAATAATGAGAAAGAATTGCCTGATGCCTTTTTAAGGAGATGTTTTTTCCATTATATAAACTTTCCTGACAGAGCTACTATGGAAGAAATTGTTAAAGTTCATCATCCTAAAGTTAAGAAAAAATTAGTCAAAGAAGCCCTAGAAATTTTCTTCGATATCAGGAAAGTACCTGGAATGAAGAAAAAACCATCTACTTCAGAATTGATTGATTGGTTGAAACTATTAATGGCAGACGATATACCTGATGAAATCTTTAAGAATAGGGATCCTTCGAAGGCTATACCACCGCTTTACGGAGCTCTAGTAAAAAATGAACAAGATGTTCAGCTGCTTGAGAGACTTGCATTTATGGCGAGAAGAGAAGGGAACTCGAATTAATAAATGTTCATATCCCTTTTTAATACATTAAGAGCTACAGGTGTCCCTTGTTCTTTAAGAGAACTGCTGGATTTAATTGCAGCAGTTGATAAAAATCTTGCCTTTGCCAATATGGAAGAATTTTATTTCTTGAGTAGAGCAATCTTAGTCAAAGATGAAAAGCATTATGATAAGTTCGATAGAGCCTTTGATATATATTTTAAGGGCATAGAAAGTCTTGATGATATTCTTGAAATGCTCATCCCTGATGAATGGTTAAAGGCTGAGTTCGAAAAACATCTCACAGAGGAAGAGTTAAAAGAAATCCAAACTCTCGGAGGTCTAGAAAAGCTACTCGAAGCATTTAAGAAAAAATTAGAAGAGCAAGAAGAAAGACATGAAGGTGGTAGTAAGCAAATAGGTACTGGGGGAACCTCTCCTTTTGGTAACTCTGGAGATAATCCAGAAGGGATAAGAGTTGGAGGGGAAGGCGGTAAAGGTAAAGCGGTTAAGGTTTGGGAAGCCAGAGATTTTAAAAATCTAGATGACGATGTTGAGTTAGGCACAAGGAATATGAAGGTTGCCTTGAGAAGATTGAGGAAGCTTATCAGAGATAGTGCTAACGAAGAGTTTGATCTAGATGGCACAATAACCTCAACAGCAAAAAATGCTGGTATGTTGGATGTCAAATTTCGTCCTGAAAAAAGAAACGCTGTTAATGTCATAGTTTTATTTGATGTCGGTGGATCTATGGATCCACATATTAGAATTTGTGAAGAGTTATTCTCTGCAGTAAAAACAGAATTTAAGAACTTAGAGTACTTTTATTTCCATAACTTTATCTACGAAACAGTTTGGAAAGACAATAGGCGTAGGCAGAATGAAAGAGTCTATACCGAAGATATAATCCATAAATATTCAGGTGATTACAAAATAATTTTTGTGGGAGATGCAACAATGGCTCCCTATGAAATCACTAATCCCGGAGGAAGTATTGAGCATTGGAATGAAGAAGCGGGTGCTCTTTGGATGAAACGAATGGTAGGGCTCTATGACAAACTTGTATGGCTAAACCCTGTCCCTGAAGAACACTGGGAGTACAGCGCCTCGGTAGAACTTACCAGAAGTCTTGTTGAAGAGAATATGTTTCCTCTAACCATACGTGGTTTGGAAGAAAGCATGGCTTTCCTTAGCAAGTAATTCATGAAAGCACTTTCAATCTCAAATCTTAAAAAGGAATATGCAGGTGGACTGCAAGCATTAAAAGGTATTGATCTAGAGGTTGAAGAGGGAGATTTCTTTGCATTGCTAGGCCCTAATGGAGCAGGAAAATCTACTACGATTGGCGTAATAAGCTCTCTCGTTACTAAAACTTCAGGTCAAGTTAAAATCTTAGATATCGACATTGATGAAAATCACTCTCTCGCAAAAAAGAAATTGGGCGTAGTGGGTCAAGAGGTTAATTTTAATCAATTTGAAAAAGTAGGCGATATTGTTAGGAATCAAGCCGGATATTATGGATTAAGCTTTAAAGAGTCTCGAGAGAATGCCAAGTACTACATGAAGAAACTTGATATCTGGGATAAGAGAAATGAACAAGCCAGAAAACTCTCAGGTGGAATGAAAAGAAGGGTCATGGTTGCAAAGGCCTTGGTCAACAACCCTGATTTACTCATCCTAGATGAGCCTACTGCAGGAGTGGATATTGAATTAAGAAGATCTTTGTGGGATTTTCTAACAGAGATAAATAAAAAGGGGACAACTATTATCCTTACAACACATTACTTAGAAGAAGCTGAAAGACTATGCAGAAATATAGCAATTATAGATGCAGGAGAAATAGTCGAAAATACCAGCATGCAAGAATTACTGACTCGCTTAGAAGTTGAGACTTTTATTTTTGATCTTGGTAAGCCGTTAACTGTCTTACCGGAAATTAATAACTTTGAAATGTTTCTTGAAAATCCAACTAGGTTAAAAGTTACATTAAGAAAAGATCAAGATTTAAATTCTGTATTTAAA
>CAJWIK010000081.1 GCA_913042105.1 uncultured Gammaproteobacteria bacterium | reverse complement strand
GCCCCACTAGGACCATCAATAGTTATTACAGGAACCTTTAATTCATTCATGATTTATATTTATTCCAATTTGTTTACATGTTTCTACAAAGTTTGGAAAAGATGTTTTTACATTCTCACAATCTAGAATTTTAGTTTCACTATCAGACCGAAGAGAACCAATTGTGCTAGCCATAGCTATTCTATGATCTCCAAATGAATTTATTTCTGCAGACTTTAAAACCCCTTCACTTCCTAACCCATAAATCTCTATATCATCTTGACTCAAATGATATTTAACTCCAAAGGCCTCTAATGCATTTGCCATAGCCTGTAATCGATCGCTTTCTTTTGTTCTCAACTCCTTAGCATCTTTTACTTTAGTCACCCCTTCTGCCAGGGCAGCAGCTATAAAAAATGCCGGCATCTCGTCAATCATATTAGCTACGAGATCTGTATTTAGAGTTATCCCTTTGAGATTAGAAGTCTTAACTAAAATATCTGCCATAGGCTCAAATTCATTAACTTCATTTAGTATTTCAATGTTTGCACCCATATGCCTAAGAGCATGAAGGAACCCTATTCTGGTTTTATTAACTCCTACATTTTTGATCAAAATCTCTGAATCGGGGCTTATTAAAGCAGCAAGAATAAAAAATGAAGCTGAAGAAAAGTCGCCACAAATATTTATATCGACTGGTTTTAAAGTCTCTATTCCTGCAACACTTATAGTCCTTGCAGAGCCAGAATTTGTAATTTCAACCGGTATACCAAATGCATTGAACATCGTCTCGGTATGATTGCGAGTTATAGTTTCTTCTACAATCTTAGTTTTTCCCTTGGAAAATAAGCCAGCAAACATTATGCAAGATTTAACCTGAGCGCTGGCAACAGGCAAAGTATATTCAATAGATTCAAGAGATTCTGTTGGTAGTATTGATAGGGGTAAAGTTCCATCTTGTGAAGAAGATATTTTTGCACCCATTAATGTCAATGGCTCAACGATCCTTTGCATAGGCCTTGAGGAAAGAGAGCTATCTCCTATTAAAGTTGTAGGAAAATTCTGTGCCGACAAGACACCGGAACATAACCTAATAGATGTACCAGAATTTCCAAAATCTAATGGTGCCACTGGCTGTTTCAATCCCTTTATACCATTACCTTCTATGTAATAAACTCCTTCATTTGAAGATATCTTAACTCCCATCTTACGAAAAACTTCGATCGTAGCCAGACAATCTTCACCTTCCAAGAGTCCTGATATTTCACATCTACCTTCAGATAATGATGCTAGCATTATAGCTCTATGAGATATTGACTTATCACCAGGAATATCAATCTCTCCTCGCAAGCTTGCACTTTTTTTGACTAAAAAATTCATTTAATTATTTGCCACTGAATTGTCTCTGAGTGTCTTAGTCTTACTTAAAAAATCCACCAGGGCTTCTTCATCTTTATTTATTATCAATTCCTTTAATTTGTTTAGACTTTTTTCAAAGTCATTGATTGAGTTAATTATATTTTGATTATTTGAAATCAGAATATCTTTCCACATTATGGGATCACTTGAAGCTATCCTAGTGTAGTCTTCTAAGCTCCCACCAGAGAAATTAAATGTTTCGTCGTTTAGACTATTGAATAAACTCTCGGTCAAGGCATAAGAAATTACATGCGGTAAATGGCTTGTTTTAGAAAAAATTAAATCATGTTCTTGATAGGAAAGAAGCTTAGTACTCGAACCTAATTGATTCCAGAAATTGATTACTCGGTCTATATCTTCTTGGGAGTTATGTTCATGAGGGGAAATAACAGATACTTTTTTATTAAATAATTCATTATTAGAAAACTCTAAACCACTTTTTTCAGATCCTGCTATGGGATGAGATAAAACAAAGTTGTTTAAAACTTCTTGATAGTCAGTATTTAAGATTTCAAATACTTGAGCTTTGGTGCTTAGAGTATCGGTAAAAATAACCTGTTCTTTAGGCAAAAAAGAGAGTGCCGTTTCTAAAGCGTTCCTAAAGGATAATACTGGAACGCAGAAAACTACCAGTAAATCATTCGAATATTCAAAATTATGAATACTATCATTTAGAATGAGATTCTGATTTTTTGCCTTTTGTAGTATTTCTGGATCTTTATCAAATCCATAAACTTGACCTGAGTAAGATGAATCTTTTAGTTTCTTAGCAATAGAGCCTCCAATAAGACCCAGACCAAAAATTAATATATTTTCAAATTCTTTCAAGCCTATCCTCTAACTCATTGTGAGTTGCAATTTTTCAAGAAATATAAGGTTCTCTTCAGGCAAGCCCACGGAGACCCTCAAAAAGTTGGGCATTTTATAAACTCCCAAGGTCCTCACTATTACGCCTTGACCTAAAAGCCTATTAAATAATCCTGTAGAGTCTTCCTTGCAATCAAAAGAAATGAAATTTCCTTTGCTTGGCAAGCAATGGAATCCTAGTGACTCAAGACCTTTATATAGAACCTTTTTTTGTTCCAAATTGAGCTGCAAGCATTTGTTCATGAATTCCTCATCCTCTATAGCTTGCTCTGCGGCAAATAGTGCCAGTGAATTAGCGTTGAAAGGCTGTCTTACTCTATTTAAATAATTAGCTATATCTTCGGAAGAAACAGAGTAGCCAATTCTAAAACCAGCAAGCCCGTAAGCCTTTGAAAAGCTTCTACTCATGACCAGATTTGGGAAATTATTTAGGATATCAAAATCTACATCACTGTCTTCGAAAGAAGAATAGTCAAAGTAAGCTTGGTCCAAAAGAACAATAATATCTTCGGGGACCTTGTCTAAAAATTTTAAAATCTCAGCTCTTCCTATAAAAGATCCAGTAGGATTATTTGGATTAGCAATAAAAATTATTTTTGTATTGCTCTTAATAGAATCGAGCATAGCATCAAGGTCATGAGAGAAATTCTTAGCGGGAACCTCAATGCCTTCCGCACCAACTGCTTTAACTACAAGCGGATATACTGCAAAAGCATGTTCAGAGTATATTGCACTATCATCAGTGCCCAAGAAACTTCTGGCTATAAATTCAATAATGTCATTTGATCCATTACCAATAGTTACTTGATTAGGTTTTACGCTGAACTTTCTTCCAATTACTTCTTTAAGCTTTGTGGCGTTGCCATCAGGGTACCTATGAGTATTTTTTAAGATATTTTCTATGGATTGCAATACTCTAGGACTTGGACCAACAGGGTTTTCATTGCTTGCCAGCTTAACCGCATTTTTAATGCCCAATTCCCTTTCTAAATCTTCAATAGGCTTACCCGGCTCATAAGGACTAAGATCATTTATACCTTTGTTAACTATTTTTTTTAAGTCCATTAGTTATCCTATAGATTTTGGATAAGAACCAAGCACTTTAACCTCAATCTCCTTGCTAGAAAGATCCATTAGTAATTGCTTAATTAAGTCTTGTTCTTTGTGGCCATCAAAGTCAATAAAAAATGAGTACTGCCACTTATTAATTTTTGAAGGCCTGTAAGTCAAATGAGATAAATTGATATTTAATTTACTAAAAGGCTCTAATAATGAGTAGAGAGCCCCTTCCTCATTTTTTGTTGTAGCCATTATTGATGTCTTGTCTGCAAGAGTTGGACTTGAGTCAATATTCCCTACAGTTAAGAATCTTGTTGTATTACTTGAATAGTCCTCAATGTTTTTACTAAGAATATCAAGACCATATTTCTTAGCAGCTAAATCTCCAGCTATGGCAATAATATTATTATCATCCGTAACGTTAAGGGCAGCTTGCGCATTACTGCTTACGCTTACTAATTTGATTCCAGGACAGTGTGATTCAAGCCAATGTCGACACTGGGCCAAAGTTTGTTCGTGTGCATGTATTTCAAAACCTTCTTTAGGTAAAGCTTTGTTATGACCAAGAAGATTATGATGAATCTCCATTTCTATTTCGCCGCAAATGCTTAAATTAAATTCACTTAAACAATCTAAAGTTAGATTTACAGATCCCTCTGTAGAGTTTTCTATAGGAACAATTCCAAAATCAGAAGATTGATTAGATACAGATTCAAAAACCGATCTTATAGTTTCTTCAGATATTTTTTCTACTGATTGACCAAATTGACCCTCTAGTGCAGATTCAGAAAAAGTCCCTTCAGGCCCCAAAAAAGATATAGAGAAAGTTGATTCTGTTGACCTGCAGCTCGATATGATTTCATTAAAAATATTTCTGATTTGCTCTCCTTTGAGAGGACCATGATTGGAACCCGAAAGACGACTCAATATAGATGACTCCCTTGCAGGTTTATATTTATTTTTATCTGTCTTAGCAGTTCCAGCTTGGATTGCTAACTTTGCACGGTCATTGATTAGAGAGAGTATCTGATCATCTATAGAATCAATTTCTTCTCTTATTTTAGATAACTCATCACTTTTGGACATTTCTTTTAACTATGAATTTTTCTTTTCAAAATCGTCCATGAATTCTATCAGAGTATCTACTGCTTCTTCAGGAAGACCATTATAGATACTAGCTCTCATTCCTCCAACAGACCTGTGACCTTTTAAAGCTAGTAAACCAGCGTTCTTAGACTCGCTCAAGAATTTGGTATCCAAATCATCATTACGTAAAAGAAAGGGTATATTCATAATAGATCTATTTTCTTTGTTTATATTATTTTCATAAAAATTAGAATCATCAATAAATTGATAAAGCTTCTTGGCCTTTCTGTTATTTATTTTTCCAATCTCTTCAACTCCACCCAAAGACTTAAGCCATTTAAAGACTTTACCCGCGACATACCAAGCAAATGTAGGAGGAGTATTAGACATAGATTCACCTTCATGAATTAAAGTGTAATTTAATAAATTTGGTGTAATTGATTGAGCATTTCCTAATAAATCTTTTTTAACTATGACAAAACCAAGCCCTGAAGGTCCTATATTTTTTTGAGCACCTCCATAAATCAAGGAAAATTTATCGATGTCTATAGGCTCAGATAATATTCCTGAAGAATAATCAGCAACTATCGGAACATTTGAATATTCGATAGTACGCAGACATAATCCGCCAATTGTTTCATTAGGCGTGTAATGAATATATGAAGAATCTTCAGATACTGTCCAAGAATTTTGTTCTGGGAAGTAATTGAAATTATTGTCTTCTGAAGATGCTGCAACATTGATATTTGTATATCTTTCAGCTTCTTTCATTGAGCGTTTGGCCCAATGTCCACTATTCACATAATCAGCTATTCCATCTTTGGAGGCTAAATTTAGAGGAACTGCGGCATTTTGCATAGTTGCCCCTCCATGCGTAAAAAGGACAGCATAATCATCTTTTATAGACAATAGATCTCTGAAATCAGTTTCGGCCTGTTTTG
>CAJWIK010000080.1 GCA_913042105.1 uncultured Gammaproteobacteria bacterium | reverse complement strand
TCGTGGGCAGATCTGCAAGTGAGGTTGGTGAGATGGCTGGAATTACAGTCCCTGAGTCTTCAAGGCTCATCTTATTGCCTGCTGACGGATCTGGGACCGAGGATGTTCTAGCAAAAGAAAAACTCTGTCCAGTTATTGCAATTGTGCCCTATACAACTTTTGATGACGCTGTTTCTATGGCCAAAGCTAATCTTCTCGTTGAAGGAGCAGGACATTCAGCAGCCTTACATTCAAATAGTGATGATCATATTCAAAAAGCTGGCCTTGAATTACCAATTAGTCGACTGGTTATTAATCAAGCAAGCTCTCTCACCGCTGGCGGCTCATTAACTAATGGCTTTGCCCCTACAACAACTCTTGGGTGTGGTTCTTGGGGAGGTAATTCGATTTCTGAGAATCTTGATTACAAGCACCTGATGAATGTGTCGCGCATCGGTAAAGTTATTACCGATAAGATAGTACCTACTGATGAGGAAATTTGGTCATAGAGCGTATTTATAAAATTTATACTATCTTTCTCATCCTCTGTTATGACCTCAATATTCTGTTAGTCCCCTTTTTTTTACTTGAAAAACCTATTGTTGAGTATAATGCGCGACTTTATTATTAATCAAAAATTATGACAGTAGAAAATACACTATCAATTATTAAACCTGATGCATTTAGAAAAGGTCATGTAGAAGAGATTTGCAAAAGACTAGAGGCTAAAGGTTTAACTATTAAAGAAAAGAAAGAAATGCATTTATCAGCTGAAGAAGCTGAGGGTTTCTATATTGAGCATAAAGAGAGACCTTTCTTTCCTGCACTTATTGAATTCATGACCTCTGGCCCTATTCAGGTACAGATTTTAGAGGGAGAAAATGCAATTTTAAATTATAGAGAAGTTATGGGTAGCACAAATCCTCAAGAAGCAGCTCCTGGTACTTTAAGAGCTGACTTTGCTGAATCAATAGACGCAAATGCCGTGCATGGATCTGATTCTGCTGAATCTGCCAAAAGAGAAATAGAATATTTCTTTGGATAAAATGAATTTTCGAAGTGACTGATCTTGAACTATCTTCTGTAGGGAAGACCTTATCCTCAGCTAGAAAGAAAAAAAGGTTACGTTACAAAAAAATATCTTCAGAATTAAATATTGAAGAGTCATATCTAATTGCCCTGGAAGAGGAGAGATTCAGTTTCATCCCTGGAGGAGAGCCATACATAAAAGGCTATCTAAGGTCTTATGCCAAAAAACTAGACTTAAATCCAGATTCTATAATTGTAGATTACTTAAATAGCATTAACAGAATTCCGGAAACCTCAAGAGATCTTGAAAATATAAATAGTGCTACTTCAATTTCTTCATATCTGAAGCATCCATTAGTGATAGCAGTTCTATCTTTAATATTTATTTTATTTTCCTTAGTTTTTTTTCAAGCGGATCAAGAGATTAAGATTATAGATGCTCCAGATCTAGCAAAAAAAGTAAAATCAAATGAAGTATTTGGAATTTTGGAGACCCAAGCTGAATTAAAACAAACGATAATTGCAGATACTCAATCAGCTCAAAAATCTCCTACAGAAACTTTTGAAGATATAACTCAGTTCGATGCAGAACTAAAACAAATTTCTGACAACAATGTCGTCACCATAAGAGTTTATGAAGAATGTTGGCTCGAAGTTTTCTCAGAAAAGAAAAGACTCCTATATAAATTATCGCAAAGAGGAGAGGAGTATATTTTTAATGAAAAGAGCCTGAAAATAATAACTGGAAATTTTAAGAATGTTCAGGTTTCATTTAATGATAAAATAATTGATCTTAGGGAATATGCCAATGCAAACAGTGTAAGTTGTGTTGTTTTGCCTCTTGGAGATTGCAGTGAATTCAGATCAACAAATAATTAGAAAGAAAACTAGACAAATATTCATTGGAGATGTTCCGGTGGGTGGTGATGCTCCTATTTCTATTCAAAGTATGACTAATACTTTGACATCCGATGTAAAGTCTACGGTTCTTCAAATCAATCAGTTAGCAGAAGCTGGCGCGGATATCGTTAGAGTTTCTGTTCCAGATCAGGAAGCAGCAGATGCTTTTAAGCTCATAAAACAACAGTCAACTATACCTTTAGTAGCTGACATCCATTTTGATTACATGATGGCACTTGAAGCGATTAAAGGAGGAGCAGACTGTATAAGAATTAATCCAGGAAATATCGGTAAAGAAGCAAAGGTAAAAGAAGTCATCTCAGCTGCGAAGGATACTAATACGCCCATAAGAGTAGGAGTGAATGCTGGGTCTTTAGAAAGAAAGTTGCAGATTAAATATGGAGAGCCAAATTCTGATGCTTTAGTTGAATCTGCACTTACACACATCAATATTCTTAAAAAGTTAAACTTTGAAGATTTTAAATTAAGCATTAAAGCTTCTGATGTGCAGTTGGCAGTAGAGAGTTATAGAAAAATTTCAAAGCTTATCGATCAACCACTTCATTTAGGAATTACAGAAGCAGGTGGATTCCGATCAGGTACAGTCAAATCTGCTGTGGGCCTTGGCTCACTTTTGATGGAAGGTATTGGGGATACTTTAAGGATTTCTCTTGCATCTGATCCGGTAGATGAGGTTAAGGTGGGATGGGACATTCTAAGAAGTTTAAAAATAAGAGCACGAGGCATAAATTTTATTGCCTGTCCAAGCTGCTCTCGAATGAATTTTGATGTTATCGGCACTATGAACCAATTAGAGTCCAGACTCGAAGATATAAAAGAAGATATAGATGTAGCTGTAATTGGATGCTACGTAAATGGCCCGGGGGAATCCAAACATACCGATATAGGGGTAACTGGAGGCTCTCCTCGAAATTTGATTTATATAGATGGTAAGCCAGACCATAAAGTAGAAAGTTCAGAATTGGCTGATCATTTAGAAAAATTGATTAGAGAAAAAGTTAAAGAAAAATCAGAGATCGAAGAAAATTTAATTATTAAAAACTAATGTCCAAAGTACAGACCTTAAGAGGTATGAATGATATCAGTCCTGAAGAAACTAAGGACTGGTCCTATGTAGAGAATATCTTGAAGTCAGTTTTTGAATCATATGGTTATGATGAAATAAGATTCCCGATTGTTGAAAAAACAGAACTTTATACAAGATCAAATGAAGCTGCAGATATCGTTACTAAGGAAATGTACACTTTTGAAGATAAAGGTGGAGAAAGTATCTCTTTAAGACC
This sequence comes from uncultured Gammaproteobacteria bacterium, assembly GCA_913042105.1. Lineage (GTDB taxonomy): Bacteria > Pseudomonadota > Gammaproteobacteria > Magnimaribacterales > Magnimaribacteraceae > Magnimaribacter. The sequence goes on along the minus strand of CAJWIK010000080.1, from coordinate 2,192 downwards.
TGAAGGAACAGCAGGCTGTGTCAGGGCAGCTATAGAGAATGATCTTTTGAGAATTGATAAACCACGTTTGTGGTATTCGGGTCCAATGTTTAGATACGAGAGGCCTCAGAAGGGTAGATCAAGACAGTTTCATCAGTTTAGTGCAGAAGTTTTCGGACTTAATTCTCCAGAAATCGATGCTGAACTTATTTTAATGTCTGCAAGGTTGTGGAAAAAATTAGGGATTCTTGAAGATCTTAGGTTGGAAATAAATAATTTGGGAAATGAGAAAACAAGAAATTTATACTCTGAAAGTTTAGTTAATTTTTTAAAAGAAAAAAATGAAGGATTGGATGAAGACACGCGAAGAAAAATGGTTGAAAATCCTCTTCGCATTTTGGACTCCAAGTCTTCAGTTATTCAGGACATATTAAAGAAAGCCCCAAAGATAGAAGATTTTATAGACGAATCTTCAAAGAATTATCAAACAAAACTACTCGAATTACTCAAAAAAGCTGGCATTAAATATACCGTTAACCCTCAATTAGTTAGAGGTCTAGATTACTATAATCAGACTGTATTTGAATGGAAAACAGATCTCCTTGGGTCGCAAGATACTGTCTTGGGCGGGGGACGATATGACAATCTGGTTGAAGAGTTAGGAGGTAAACCTTGTCCAGCTATAGGTTTTTCCATTGGCCTAGAAAGATTAATCTTGCTATTAAGTGAACAAGAAAAACTTAAAAGAAAGAACAGTTTAGATATTTACTTTATCTGCTTTACCGAAAGCGCCACTCAGAAGGCTATAATATATTCTGAAAATCTTAAGGAAGAATATTCTGATCTAAATATAAAAGTAAACCTAGGTCTTGAAAGTGCAACCTCTCAGTTCAAAAAGGCTGATAAGTCAGGTGCTAAGATGGCTTTGATATTAGGTGAAGAAGAATTAGAAGAAAACAAAATTTCTTTTAAAGACTTAAGGACAAAATCTGATCAGGAAATTTTAACCTTCCAGGATTTACTATCGAAATTGAAACAAATTTATTAAAAAATATTATGGCAAACTTTTTTTCAGCTTCACAAGAAGAGCAACAAGAAATACTTCTAACTTTTTGGGATAAGTTTAAGTATCTAATTATCGTAGGTCTTATTGCAATTATTCTATTTATTTCAGGTAGAGATTATTTTGTTTCATCAACAAATGAGGAAGACTTATTAAAGGCTACTTTATATCAGACTTATTTAGAATCTGATGGACAAAATGATGGAAAAATACTTCTAGACTCATATCCGGACTCGATTTACTCAGATTTCGTAAGACTTAATGAAGCTAAAAAAAGTTTTTTAAATGGCAATAATGAAGATGCGATATCTCTCCTTCAGCTAGTCATGACTAATAATGATACTAATAAATTTAATCCTATCTTCGCTTCAGCTCAAACAAGGTTAGCTAAGATTTATTTAGAGGATAAAAATTATGCTTCTGCGATAGCAACCCTCGATAACAGCGAAGAACTCACCTCAACGATGCTCGAGTTAAAGGGAGATGCTGAAAATGGTTTGGGTGAATATCAATCTGCCAGAACAAGCTATATGCTCGCCTTACAAAATAGCACTAATCAAGCTTCAAGAGCATTGATTAATATGAAAATATCAGACTTGGAAGGTGAAAACCTTGAATAAATTAAGCAAAATCTTTATTTCATTATCTATACTTGTTCTCTCAAGTTGTTCCTCCTTAAGTAGTTTAAAGTTTTGGGGTGATGATGAAGAGGAAGAAGGCCCTGCAGATCTCTATTCTATTCAAGACAACCGAATACTTGAAAGAGAATGGTCGGTCTCCAATGGAAATGAGATTTCTTATGGTCGCCTTATACCTTCAGTATACGAAGGAAAGGTTTTTTATATAAATTCTTCTGGTTATATCTCCGCTGTAGATTTTGATTCTGGAAAACTACTTTGGTCTAAAGATACTCAAGATGTAGTCTCTACAGGATTGGATGTCAATTTTAAGACCATAAGTTATGGAACATTGGATGGGTATGTCGTGGCGTTAGATTTCAAGGATGGTAGTGAACTTTGGAGGTCTCCAACCTCTAGTGAAAGTCTTTCTCCTCCTGCAAACTCAGGAAGTCATTTGGTTATACAAACTGTTGATGGAAGAGTGGCTGGTTATAATTTAAAAAATGGAGATAGGGAATGGGTTAATCAAA
>CAJWIK010000079.1 GCA_913042105.1 uncultured Gammaproteobacteria bacterium | reverse complement strand
GCAAGATATGTTGTTCATTCAAATGGTCCTCTTAATAGACCAAAATTACCAGCCATAAAAGGAATCAACAACTTTAAGGGTCATACGTTTCATACCAGTAGATGGGATTATGACTATACCGGCGGCAGCTCTAATGGAGATCTTTCAAATCTAAAAGACAAAAAAATTGCCATCATTGGAACAGGTGCAACTGCTGTTCAATGTGTGCCACATATCGGTGCTTCGGCAGAAAAACTTTTTGTTTTCCAACGCACGCCCTCCTCTATTGATGTTAGAAATAATCAGGCTACCGATCCAGATTGGATTTCTACACAAGAAGCAGGTTGGCATGATGAGAGAAGAAGAAACTTCGAAACGCTATTATCAGGCGGAACAGTTAAAAAAGACTTGGTGTCTGATGGTTGGACAGAAGCATTCAGGTTACTTTTTGGTAATTTAAGACAAAAAGCTCCTTCTAAGTTAAAAATGGCAGGCTTTGCTTTTGCTGGAATTTTATCACCGCAAATGTATAAAGTTGGATTTAAAGCCTATATGACGAAAAAAGTTACAGAGTCAATGGATCTAGCAAATGCGATGCAAATGGCTGATTTTCAAAAAATGGAAAAGGTTAGATCTAGAGCAGACGAAGTGGTTAACGATAAAGATACCGCTGAAGCGCTTAAGCCTTATTACAACCAGTTTTGTAAAAGGCCATGTTTTCATGATGAATATCTTCAAACCTTCAATAACCCTAACGTAGAACTTGTTAATACCGATGGTAAAGGACTTGAAGAAATATCAGAAAATGGAATTATCTTTGATGGTAAAGAATATGAAGTCGATTGTATTATCTTTGCTACAGGTTTTGAGGTGGGAACTGATTACAGCAGAAGAGCTGGTTATCAGATACATGGTTCAGATGGATTAACGGTTTCTCAAAAATGGGGAGATGGTTTATCCACTTTTCATGGCATGCATAGCAGAGGATTTCCTAATTCATTTTTCTTTGGTCCAGCTCAATCAGGTTTTACAGCGACCTATACTTACTCCTTAGACGAGCAAAGCATACATCTCGCTTACATCTTAAAGAAAGCTAAGGAACAAGGGGCAACTAGAATAGAAGCTTCAGAAGAAGCTGAAGAGAAATGGATCAATACGATTGTTGAGAAGGCTAGATTAACTGCTACCTTCCAAGAAAACTGTACACCTGGATATTACAATAATGAAGGTAAGGTGAATCAAACTCCTCAAAATAATACTTATGGTGGTGGGCCGATAGAATTCTTCTCGTTAATGAAGAAGTGGAGAACAAAAGATAATCTGGAAGGTCTGGAACTGAGTTAATTTTTGTATCAACTAGAGTTACTCAATTCTCCTATAGCTGATTCTGATCTAGATCAGATGTTTGCTATCAACCAAGAAAATATTCCTGAAGTTGGCGATGTCAAAAACTTAGATCGACTAAAAGATCTGATTGAATGGAGTAGTCATGTCATAGTCGTAAGGAGTCATGAAATAGCTGGTTTTATTATCCTAATGAGAGAAAACATAACTTATGATTCTTTGAACTATGAGTTCTTTAATGGCCAAGATAAAGCCTTCCTCTATGTTGATAGAATCGCAATTAAAGATGGCCATAGAAGACAAGGACTTGGACGAATGATTTATGAGGAAACAATTGAAATTGCAAATCAATTAAATGTCATGACTTGTTGTGAAGTTAACACTGTACCCCGAAATGATCCCTCACTAGCATTCCATAAAAGTTTTGAATTCAGAGAAGTTGGAACTAAAGACTATGACGATCACAGTGTGGTCTACCTAAGCAGATAGATTTAAGAAGTTTCTTCTTTGAAGAAGTTCACTAGCCCCACTCCAGTAATAATCAATAAGCTGCCGATCAACATAGTTCCTGTAATTACCTCGCCTAGAAAAACATTAGCCCAAAGCATGCCGGATATAGGGACGATCAATACAACCGTTGAAGCCTTAACAGGCCCTACTCTTTTTATTAAAACCACATAACCCATATAAGCTAGACCTGTACATAGAAAACCGAGCAGGAATACACTTAATAAAACTTCACTAGGATGATTGAGATGTAATCCATTTTCTAGGAAAGTGAACGGGAATACTAAAAAAGTAGCTACCAATAATGTCATCGATGCGAGATAAGTAGCATCTATTTGCTTAGTCTTAAAAATGAAATTAGAGCTAAATGCATAAAAGAAAGATGCTAAAAGACAAAGAATAATGGCAACTATTGAAAACTCTAGAGACTCATAACCCACAAACACTAATAGACCAACCATACCTATCAGTATTCCTATTAGCTGTATCCAATTTGAACTCAACCTCAACCAAAGACTTGCTATAACAAATGCGAATAAAGGTGTGGTGCCATTTAAAACTGACATCGTGCCTGCATTTAAGTCAATTGCAGCCCTAGAAAATAGATAAAAGGGAATAGAAGCATTAATGCAAGCTAGAAACATGATTGAAGGCCAATCTTCCTTTATATTAGCCAGATTTTTTTTTGTAATGAAAAAAGGAGTTAAGATTAATGAAGCAATTAAGAGCCTTGAAAAGACCAAAGTTATAGGTCCCACTTCTGGAGCAGAAATTTTAATGAAAAGAAAGGAAGACCCCCATGCTATGCCAATAGCTACGATAAGAGACCAGTCTAGAACTGAATTCTTTTGCATATTTTGTTTTGTTATTTGCTTACCAAGTTACTCTAGTAAGGTCGATCTCCAATAATCGTTACTCTCTCAACTTTTCTAACATTAGGCCAATAGTCAGAATTTGCATAGTGTTGGCAAGCTCTATTGTCCCAGAAAGCTATAGAGTTATCTTGCCAAGCAAAACGACACTGATATTCCGGTACAGAAGCCCTAGAGTAAAGGTACTTGAGCATTTCGTCAGATTCTAGTTGATCCCAACCTTTGATGTACTGAGTGAATGCCGCATTTACGTATATAACTTTCTTGTTAGTGTCAGGATGAGTTCGAATGACTGGATGTTCAGGCATCGGATATTCTTCGTTAAATGCCTTTATTTCTGCGTCTGACTTACCTTCTTTGATGAGTCTATTTCTAAAATTAGCAAAATCATGAACAGCTATGGCGCCCTCAAGCTTATCTTTAATTTCATCACTGAGATTTTCGTAAGCTGCGTACATATCAGAAAAAAGAGTATCTCCACCATGGTGTGGTTTTTCAATCATTCTGAGAACTGAACCTAATGAAGGTTTTGATCTCCATGTAACATCTGAATGCCAAGTATTTTCTCTACCTTTACTTTTTTCATTATGAGTAATGACTAGCACTTCAGGAAAGTTATCCTTCTTTGGTGCAAAAGGATGAATCTCTAATTCACCAAAATTCTTTGAGAAGTCCATGTGTTGTTCAGTCGAGAGATCCTGGTCTCGAAAGAAAATAACCTTGTACACCAGAAGTGCCTCATAAATGAGTTCTTTTGTACTATTATCTAGAGGCTTAGTAAGATCAATATCAAGAATTTCTCCACCTATGCTGGGGCTCAATCTATTGACAGTAAATGGTAAGTTCTTTTGTTCAAAGGCATCCGGACTAAAATCATTCATTGTTCTCTCCCTGTCTGTAATCATCAACAAGGTTCCTTAACTTGTCAATCTGAACTTTAGATTCGTCCTCAGTATATTTAACCATATTGCCAAATGACCAGACCGGACTTGGCCAAGCATCATCGTTTTTATAACGGACGATAATATGAGTGTGTAATTGCGGAACAAGATTACCTAAGCTCGCAGTATTCATTTTGTGTGCTTCATAGACTTTAGACATGCCTTCCAGGAGAAAATCTACTTCCATTTGGAAATCCAATCGTTCTTTAGTATCTAAATGGAACAACTCACTAATATTTGGAATTCTTGGAACCAGAATGACCCATGGAAAATTAGAAGCATTCATGAGGAGCACCCTAGACACAGGTAAATCACCTATGTGAAATGTGTCACTGTCTAGCCTTTGATCCAACTGAAAACTCAATTTTAGCCCTATGAGACGTTTCTTTCTCTACCTTCCCAATAAGGTGCTCTTAAATCTTTTCTTAGAATTTTTCCTGAAGGATTTCTTGGTAGTTCATTTATATGTTCAACGGTTTTAGGACACTTGTAGCCAGCAATCTGAGTTCTTACGTAAGTTATTACATCAGTCTCACTAAGAGGCTCTCCTTCGTTTTGTACTATAAATGCCTTAGTAGACTCTCCCCATTTATCATCAGGAATACCAATTACAGCAGCATCTGCTATCTGAGGGTGACTCAAAAGCGCATTCTCAACTTCTGCAGGATAGATATTCTCTCCACCTGAAACGATCATATCCTTAACCCTGTCATGGATATATAAAAAACCTTCTTCATCAAAATAACCTATGTCGCCTGAATAAAACCAGCCATCTTTAATAGATTCAGCTGTAGCTTCAGGTCTATTCCAATATCCTTTCATGTTATTTAGAGATTGAATAATAACTTCACCTACCTCTCCAGTGGGTACATCATTGTCTTCAGAGTCCACGACTCTAAGTCCCACATCTTTACCTGCCTTACCACAAGACCTGAGCTTACCTTTAGACACATCATGATCTTCCGGAAATAAGAATGTAATTGCACCATTAGTCTCTGTCAGTCCATAAACTTGCCAAAAATCACATTTCATTAACTCCATTGCTTTAATAAGCGTGTCATCGGTAATTGGGGAAGCTCCATAAATAATAGTTTTCAAGGATGAAAAATCTGTATTTTCAGCTTCAGGATGTTGAACTAAGAAAAGAATAACAGCGGGAACAAAAAGAGCATGTTGAATTCTCTCTTGCTCTATTAGCTTTAAGATTAGTGTAGGATCCACTTCAGGAATAATGATATTTCTGGCACCAGTTACCATTCCAGCCAATCCCATATTAGTTCCAGCTACATGAAATATAGGCATACAAACAAGATTAACCTCTCCTTCATTCATTTCTCTATACATAGAATCTTCATTCATTAGAAAACAACTACTGAAGTTGTCATTAGTAAGTTGAACTCCTTTAGGATGCCCAGTAGTTCCAGAGGTATAAAGCTGTATAACGTCATCATCACCATTGCTTTCAAGCATAGGATCTACATTTTCTTGAGAATCTCTCCATCCCGAATAATCCTGCCACTCTTCATGAGAACCTCCAACAGCGATAATCTTCTTAACACTTGGGATATCGTCTTTTATCTCTTCAATTAAGCCAAAAAACTCAGGTCCAACAAGTAAAACTTCACTTTTAGAGTCATTGATAATGTAAGCGACTTCTGGAGGAGCTAATCTCCAATTAATTCCTACAGTCACAGTATTAGATTTGATAGTTCCGTATAGAAACTCAAAAAATAGATCAGAGTTCTTCCCCAAAAACGCGACTCGACTATCAGGTTTACATT
>CAJWIK010000078.1 GCA_913042105.1 uncultured Gammaproteobacteria bacterium | reverse complement strand
GGTCAGAAATATGTATCCCTTGGATTGGTTATAGAAGAAAAGAAAAATTTGAGATCTGAAAAAGTAGCCTTAATCAATACTGCCTTTAATAATTCAAGAATAGATTTTAATTAGATTTTAATCTAACTTCTGCTAGATAGTTAAATCGAAGGAAGGTTATCTATAACCTCTTCTATTGAAATACTGTTTATGTTTTCATCAGGGCTTACTATATGAATCTGGTCCTTACCCATTGTGCCGATTAACTTTGTATCAGTTGGTCCATACAGTGTAATGGACGGAGTATTAACTACTGCAGACAAATGAGCCAGACCGGTATCAGAACAAACACTGAATCTAGCTTTATTCATGATGTAGGCAATTTCATTTAGGGGGATTACTCTTAATGCCTGCGCATTATTTCCAACAGAAGATATCTCTTTTGCTCTTTTGTACTCTTCTTCGTTTCCAGAAGGAAGGATCATTCCAATACCTAGTCTTTCAAGATGTTTTACTAGTAATTGCCAGTTCTTTATAGACCACTGTTTTGTTTTCCAACTAGCATTTTGTACCAGAACTGCATACTCATTAGGAAGATTAAATGAGGGTTCTTTAAACTCCATATCAGAAATACCATAATCATTTGAACTTGATGTTGAGTATCCAAGTGCATTCGATAATAAAATTTTTTGTCTAGTAATCGCGTGTAATTCCTTACTGATACTAATTTTTTTATTATAGGAAAGATGGGCCGGGTATTCTCTTACGCTTTTAGAATCCATACCTATTACTTGGTGTTTACACATAAACGATACAAGGGCGCTCTTAAGATTATTTTGCATGTCTATAACCAAATCATAGTTAGTGCTATTAATCTCGTGTATTACAGATCTAAAAGCTTTTCGAGAATTAGGAGAAAGTAGCTGTTTTTTCCAGTTTCTATGATCTGTCGTAATAATTTTATTTACGGCTGGATGCCATTTAGGCACTTCCGAAAAGGATTTATCTACAACCCAATCAAATTCTATTTCTTTAAAATGCTCTTTAGCCTCTGTCAGGGCAGGGAGTGCATGCATGAGATCACCCATCGAAGTTAACTTAATAATTAGAATCTTCAGCTTTATCTACCTTTTAAATAACTTCTTTAAATATGAACTCAACTTATGTCTGAATCTATGAGATTGAAGTGCTTGTGGATATATATAATTTAGCTGGATAGATAATCTTTTTCCTTCAAAAGGTTCGAATCCATGCCAGCAATCATCTGTTACCTTAAAGGCTACTAAATTCCCAAACTCAGATGGAATCTCTTTAATATAATTATCTAAGCTATTGTTTATCTTAAGTAATCTCAAATTTCCTACTGAGGAATGCCAGTTTGGATTTAAATAAAGGAGAACAGTTAAGATTTTTGTCTTTGAGTCCGTATGAATTTGCCCATCTTTAGATCTTGAGTACCCTCTCAATGTAGTAACTACCTCAGCATCACTCAAATCGACTTGAAATTTATCTTCTAGTATCTGTTTAAAATCATCACCTTCAAGCTCATCAACTAAATTTTTAATAGATCCATCGATAAGATTCTCTGTATGGAAGCTGCCTCCTGATTTAATAACAGGAAAGTTTTCAACTAGTTCAGCAGGATCAAGATTTTCATCAAAGGCGTTCTCTATATGAAAAAAAGGAAAGAACTCTTGATCAACCAGAGCATGTTTAATTTTTTTGTTATCCAGTAGCCTCATTCTGCTTCTCTTTCATTAGAATCTTACCCAGAAAAGACACAAATGTTTCTGGTTCCTGACCGCCTTGAATAATATATTTATCATTAATAAAGTATGTAGGCACAGCGCCAATGCTTTTTTCTATGAATTCCATTTCGTCGTCCGCCGTTTCTTTTCCACCTTCTTTTGAAGCTAAAAAGTTTTTAATTTTATCTTGATCCATGCCTACCTCAACAGCTACTTCAATAAGAACCTCTGTTGATCCAACATCTCTGCCATCAGTGAAGTAAGCTTTAAATAGTGCAGTAGACAAATCTGTCTGGAGCCCAAACTCTTGAGCCTTCCATAAAAGCCTGTGGGCATTAAAAGTATTTGGAATACGTTCTGTTTTTGAGAAATTAAAATCAAAATTAAGAGATTTTCCAATCTCTTCGATTTGCTTGTAGGGAGATGGCCTTCCGCTTAAATCACCAAATTTCTGCTGCATATAGAGTTTTTTATCATACCCAGATTCTGGTATCTCTGGATGGAGCTCATAGGGCTTCCAGTGGACTTCAAAATCGATTTGATCTCCTAACTCGGTCATTGCTTTTTGTAGATTCTTAAAACCAATCACGCACCAGGGGCACACTACGTCGGATACAATGTTAATTTTTAATTTTTCCATTAATTTAATTATAAGATATATACTTCTCACAAAGTAACGAAATATGAAAAGTATCTGTGTATTTGCTGGGTCAGCAAGTGGTTTGAAACAAGTTTATTCTGATAGCGCTGAAGCGCTTGGTAGTGAGATAGCAAAAAGAAATCTTTCTATGGTCTATGGCGGTGGTAGCAGAGGTTTAATGGGAATTACTGCAGACTCCGCGCTAGAAGGTGGTGCATCTGTTACTGGAGTTATTACTGAAAAATTACATGATATAGAAGTAGGTCATACCAACCTCACTTCTCTCGAGGTTGTATCTACTATGCATGAGAGAAAAGCAAGAATGGCAGAATTATCAGACGCTGTTATCTCATTGCCTGGAGGCGTTGGTACCTGGGAAGAATTTTATGAGGCACTGGCCTGGAATCAATTAGGTATCTATTCAAAGCCAATAGTATTATTTAATGTTGAGGGCTATTATCAAGAACTCTATGATTTTACAAAACGATCAGTTGACGAAGGTTTTCTTCCAAAAAGTAGCTTAGAAGAATTTTTTATTTCAGATTCACTAGAAGATATTTTTAGCTTCATTAACTCTTTTGAAACGAAAGATACTAAAGATTGGTTTAAGAGATTGGATCGAAAAGAAAAATAAATTTCTTTGCATATACAAATATTTTTGGTAAATTTTCTTCAGGACATTTTTCAGAAAGAATTGGACCTCGAGACCCAGATCAGGAAGAAAATGGACAGAAGAAGAAGGGTGAAAAAGTTAATCTAATAATTAGCAACTTGTGAGCTGAACGGGTATTGGCCACACAGTGATGAACCCGCACTGGGCCCTTCAACTTCGCCTTCTAGAATTCGAATCTTCTCAATAAATTGTAACTGGTTCTTCCTTTATCAAATTCACTTTCATAAATATCAAGTGCATTGACTCTAGAGGTTATTTGAATATCTTCAAATGCTTCAAAAGAATATTGGATTCTAGTCTTATCCTTAAACCTGCCAAGAGTAATGTGAGGTCTGTATGTCTTTAGAGAAGAACCAAACCCAATTCTTGTAACAACTTCATCTACTCTCTCAAATATTTTTTGAAGTTGATTAGTTGGTTTGACTAGGCCTGCAAGAAGCTGACTATCCTCATTAGGAAAAAAACTAACAGATGAGAGTTCAATTTGGAGGTGGCTCATAAAGTTAATATCAGAAATACCTATGTACATTTCTTCTATTTGCTCGGGTTCCATGGCTCCTACAAAATTAATTGTTAGATGATGATCGCTATTTTTTTGCCATGAAATATCTGCATTTTGGAGGACATTATTTTTTAGATTTTTCTTTAACTCAATGATTTGATCATTGAGATCCTTGGATGGTGTTAATGCTAAAAAAATTCTTGCCATATTCGTAATGAATAATAATAAATAGAACGCACTTATCAAGTATTTTATTAATAAGTTGAGTTAGAATACTTCGAGGAGATTTTGTGAAAAAACAACAAAGAGTTTTAACAGGAATTACTACTAGTGGAGAACCGCATTTAGGAAACCTAGTTGGTGCAATACTTCCTGCTATTCGTGCCAGTAACCAACCAGATACAGCATCATTTCTCTTTTTGGCAGACTACCATTCTTTAATAAAAAATACTGATTCTGATTTAACCCACACATCTAGCTTGGAAATAGCAGCTTGTTGGTTGGCGTGTGGTTTAGACCCAGATAAAGTAACTTTTTATCGTCAATCTGACATTCCTCACATATTTGAATTAGCTTGGGTACTAAGTTGTTTAACCTCTAAGGGTCTCCTAAATAGAGCTCATGCCTATAAAGCTGCCATATCAGACAATGAACAACAAGGTATAAAAGACCTAGACAAGGGAATAACAATGGGCCTCTTTAATTATCCTGTTCTGATGGCCGCCGACATACTTATGTTTAATGCTGACTTTGTTCCGGTAGGGCAGGATCAAAAGCAGCATATAGAAATGGCTAGAGATATAGCTTTAAAATTTAATCACCATTATGGAGAATTACTAACTCCTCCTGAAGCACAAATTAATGAAGTAACTGGAATTCTTCCTGGATTGGATGGTAGAAAGATGAGTAAATCTTATAACAATACTATTCCTATATTTGCTGATGAAAAAGTCCTCAGAAAATCTATCATGAAAATACAAACAAATTCTTTAGAACCCGGAGAGCCTAAAGATCATGAGAATTGTAATATTTTCAATATATACAGAGCTATAGCCACAGAGACTGAAGTATTAGATTTAAAAAAACAATATGAAGAAGGTATGGGTTGGGGGGATGCTAAAAATGTACTTTTTGAAAATCTTAATGAATTTGTATCGCCATTTAAACAAGAATACGAAAAGATTATGAAAGATAAGAGCTTTGTAGAGTCGGTGCTAGTGGAGGGTGCAAACAAAGCAAAAGAATACTCTTCTCCGTTAATGAAACAAATAAGAGAATCTGTAGGAATCAAAGGATTTTAATGGACGGTCTTAAAGTATTATCTTTTAGTGAAAAATTTAAACTAAAAAAAGATCAGCAATTTACTATTCGTCTGCATGATCATGGATTATTGCGACTTATTCCTTTGTCTGTAGATGACGAATTACTGCAGGTAACAGATAAAATATTTTTTCATACTTTATTAAATTCAGGTACTTATCAAGAGCTTTTCTTTGATCACTTCAGTCAAAAGAGTGATGGTAAGCATGGACCCTTCTTATTAAAAACTATTCAGGATGAAGATTTCATGGCTATTAGTAATGATCATTTAAGAGAAGAGATTATCCAGACAGTGAGCTCTCCTAAATGGTCCTGCCCTACGATCACTAAAACTAAATTATCTGAGGTAAAAAAACTACTAGATTTTTTAGTAAACGTAGATTCAAAATCTTACTTTCTAGAGAAATGTCTGACATTTAATTCTTCTTCTCAAGAAGCTATTGTCTATGAGCATGAATGGTCTCATAGCTTAACCAGTTATTATGAGTACATTATTAAAGACATTAATAATAAAAAAGTTTTTCTACTCATAATCACCTATGAGTAAAGTCACAGAAAAGCTTCCTAATACAATTTGGATTTTGGCGGCAGGTCTGCTCTGCGTGGGCGCTGGCCAATCTGTTGTTTTTATAACTATCCCTCC
>CAJWIK010000077.1 GCA_913042105.1 uncultured Gammaproteobacteria bacterium | reverse complement strand
ACTAAATGCTGATGTAGGTTGGGCTACTGATAGAGTGACAAATGCAGATGGTATTACCAATAGAGGATTTGAAACAGATATTATATTTGCTGCTTCAGATAAGTTAACACTATCTGGAAACTATAGTTACACCATCACTGAATATGGACAAGATTATCTAATATCTAATGTTGATGATCCTTCAGTTCCTGTGGCTATTTGGGGTGAATTTACTCAAGTAGATACTGTAGATTATGTAGCGGTTGGATCTGATGCTGATTTGTTTACTTTCAATCTTAAAGGAAATCAACTTAAGGGAATCCCTCAAGAAAAATTCACTTTAAGAGCAGAATATGAGATGGATAGTAGATTTGGACCGATTTGGATGAACATAAGCCACTCTTACACTGGTAACTTCTCAGCTTCTGGTATAGAGAGAGCGTATGACAGAGTTCCTTCTAGAGAAACAACTAATTTGAGTTTCTCATGGTTTAGTGAAGACGGTAATACTTCAGCTAGATTATTTGTTAATAACTTAATGAATAATAAAGAAGTCTATAGTTACACTACAACTTCAGTTACAAGAGATTATCAAAAATTTGGATGGCCATTACCTGAAAGATTTTACGGTGTTGATTTGAGATATTCCTTTTAATAGCTATTAATTAGAAAAGACAGGTCCATTTGGGCCTGTTTTTTTTTATAGCTTTTTAATATTTCTTCAGTAGAATCCTCGCCCTTACAATGATCAAAAGAACTAAAATAATCTGTACTATCGGACCTGCAACAGATAGTTATGCAAGTCTAAAGAAGCTCTATAAAGCAGGAATGAATGTGGCTCGTTTAAACATGTCTCATTCTGATCATAAGAATGCAAAGAAGGTTATTGATAGAATCAAGAAACTCAATAAAGAAGTTCTCAATCCTGTCGGTATTTTACTAGATACACAAGGTCCTGAAATTAGAACTGGCAATACCTCTGAAGTGGTTAATCTTGAACCAGGTCAGCTTGTATCTTTTACTATAAGAGATGAAGTAGATGTAGAGACTACGTCCATCAGAGTCCATTATGATGAGCTCATACAAAGCGTTAATGTAGGAACTTTAATTAGTTTAGATAATGGTTTACTGAATTTTAAAGTTTTAAAAAAAACTAAGAATGAATTGGAATGTAAGGTGCTTGATGGCGGCAAACTTGGTAGTAAAAGGCACGTAAACCTCCCGGGCATCCGAATCAATCTACCTTCAGTCACAGAGAAAGATAAGAAAGATATAGCTTTTGGCTTAAAAGAAAATGTAGATTTCATCGCTTTATCTTTTGTTAGACACGCTTCTGATATAGATGACTTAAAAAAAGTTCTTAGAAATCAAGCAAAGAAGGTAAAAATCATCTCTAAAATTGAAGATAGAGAGGGTTTGGCTAATATAGAGGAGATATGTAAAGTCTCTGATTCTGTTATGGTTGCCAGAGGTGATCTAGGTATTGAAACTGATCTTTCAAACCTTCCCAATATTCAAAGAAAAATTATGGCTAATTGTGCAAGATATGGTGTTAGCTCTATTGTTGCGACTCACCTTTTAGAGTCTATGATTGAAAATCCTACACCGACAAGAGCGGAGGTTACAGATGTAGCTAATGCAATCTATGAAGGAGCAGATGCAGTAATGCTTTCAGGTGAAACTACAGTTGGAAAATACCCCACCGAGGCTGTAAGTTTTATTTCTAGAATAGCGAAGCAAACTGAAAAATATAAAACATTAGGTTATGAGAAAAAACTTATATCTGATACTGATTGGCAACATCTTGGTGTAGCTGCAAAAAATATTGCAGAATCAATAAACGCTGATGGCATCATAGCTATTACACGTTCTGGTCAAACAGCTGAGATAGTGTCAAATGCTAAACCATTCATGATTCCTATTTTTGCGTTTAGCAATAATAAAAAAACGGTTAATCAGCTCTCTTTAGCAGGATCGGTACATGCCTCTTATTCTGCTATGTATACCAATCATGAAAAAAATATTAATGCTGTCATGAAGGTTCTTAAAAAGGAGTACAAACCTTCCAAAGATCTTAAATTTGTTGTTATTTCTGGAATCCTTTCAGAAAAATCCGCGGATGCAATAGAAATTAGAACTTTAAATCTTTAATTTCACTTTCCAAAATGTGATAAAGTTTTGCGATGAAAAACTTCTCTATAGCCGGTCTTCAGCTAGATTTAGAATACACGAATAACAAAACTCAACTAATTGATAAAATCAATCAAACAGTACGCAGATACCCTTGGATCAACATGGTGGTTGCTACTGAACTTGCTGTTGGCGGTGCCAGCAGATCCCAGGAATTTTCTCTGGATAATCATTTAAAATCTTTTCAAGATTTAGCTAAAGAACATAATGTATGGCTAATTCCTGGTTCTTTTTATCATTACAATGATCAGAAAGTTACTAATGTAGCTCCAGTTATATCAAATCAAGGAAAGGTAGTTTCTTTGTGTACAAAAAATTATCCCTTTGAGCCTTATGAGAGAGATATTGAGGGTGGAAAAGATTCTTGTGTATTTGAAATAGAAGGGGTTGGTATTTTTGGAGTGCACATTTGTTATGATCTTTGGTTTCCTGAGACCAGCAGAGCTTTAGCAATGAAAGGTGCTCAGATTATTATTCATCCGAGTTTGACAGATACCTCTGATAGAAATGAAGAAAAAATTATGGCTAGAGCAACTGCTATTCAACAGCAGTGTTATTATTTTGATATTAATGCTGGGGGTAGACAGGGTTGTGGCCAATCTATAGCCGTAGGACCTGAAGGAGAAATCTTAACTGAATTAGGCTCTGCAGAAGAAACTAGTTTATTAGAGGTGGATTTAGGTCATGTAGATCGTGTGCGTTCGAGAGGTATCAAAGGCCTTGGGCAACCAATAAAGAGCTTTAGGGATAATCCAGATAATTTTGATAATAAGCGAAATGAAAACTACTTAAATACATTAGGTGAGTTGGAACTACCCAAAAAGGTTAATTGATGACTGAACAAATAATTCAAAAGCTTACTCTTAAAACTCGACTAGGTTATGGCATTGGCGATATAGCAATCTGTTTGTATTGGAGTGGTGTGGGTTTATACCTTTTATATTTCTACACTGATGTAGTTGGTATTTCTCCTTCCCTGGCAGGTTTAATTTACGGAATTGGTATGCTTTGGGATGCAGTAACAGATCCCTTTATGGGTTATGTAGCAGAGAGAACAAGAACCAAATGGGGTGTTTACAGACCTTATCTTCTTTTTGGTAATGTGCCTTTAGCTTTGTCTTTTGTCCTTTTATTTTGGGTACCTCCTTTTGAAGGTGCGATGTTATTTTCCTTTCTTTTGCTCACTAATCTTTTACATAGAACTTGTTTCACAATAGTCAGTGTCCCATTCTCCTCGCTCACTCCACGCATTACTTCAGACAGTCAAGAAAGGACTAATTTAACTGGTTTTAGAATGCTAGGAGCGCAAACAGGTACTAACTTAATGGCACTTTTGGCTTTTCCAATCATTTTTTGGGTTGGAGGCGATGATGAGAGTTCAGGTTTTCTTGTTTTAGGAGCAATTGCCGGAATAACCGCATTAGCAATACATGCAGTAACCTTTATGACTGTTAAGGAGCCTGAAAATGATCTAGGTATCGAACGAGTAGGAGGAAGTTTAGCTGAAGCAGCTCAAGCTGTTGCTAAAAATGGACCTTTTTGGCTTGTTTTTAGTGCAACACTAATTGTCGGGATAACCACCATTTTTTTTGGTAACAACTTAATTTACTATACAAAATATGCTTTAAACCTTCACGAGTATCAAGGAACAATCTTATTCACAAGTGGCATTATCGCTTTTTTGAGTATTCCTATTTGGTGGGCCATTTCAAACAGAATAGGAAAAAAATTGACTTGGTTGATATCTAGTTCAATAACACTCATAGCCTTGGTATCGTTTTATCTTTATCCTATTTCTCAACTAAATGAACTCTTAGTTTTAGTAGGTTTCATAGGCTTTGGCTCTGGTGCTGGTGGTATTTTATTTTGGTCTATGCTCCCAGATACTATCGAATATGGTGAAGTTCATACAGGCGTTAGGAGTGAATCATCTTTATATGGTTTTATGACATTCGCTCAAAAGGGCTCAATAGCTTTCGCAATTATTATTCTTGGCTTAGTGCTTGATGCCATTGGCTTTCAGGCAAATGAGATTCAGACAGAAAGTACAATTGCTGACATGAAGGCTATTATGACCTTGATTCCAATTGTGGGGATTGCTTCGAGTTTAGTCATAATTTATTTTTATCCGATAGATGCAAAAATGCATAAAGAACTACTTAAACAACTAAAAGAGGAGAGGTAATGGAATCTATTAGATGGGGGATTTTGGGTACTGGAGCAATTGCAAAAGCCTTTGCAGAAGCTCTAAAAGAAACCGAAGGGGAGTTAGTAGCAGTAGCAAGTAATACAGAATCTAGAGCTAAGGAATTTTGTGATGTGTATGACTGCAGCCCAATTCAAGGATATCAAAATTTAATTTCTGATTCAGAGATAGATGCAGTCTATATTGCGACGCCTCATCCAAGCCACTTTGAGCTTTCTGCTGAATGCTTAAGAAATAAAAAAGCGGTTTTGTGCGAAAAACCTCTATCTATGAATGCTACCGAAACTATGGCTCTGATAGATCTTTCGAGAAAGAACAACACTCTTTTAATGGAAGCATTTATGTACAAGATTCATCCGCAAACTAAAGAGATTATTAATTTAGTCAGCAAACGTCTTAATGGGCCTTTAAATATTCAAGCTGAGTTTTGCTTTTCAGTTGATGTGCCTGAAACGCACAGACTAGTTAATAAAGAACTAGGTGGTGGATCAATCTTAGATATAGGTTGTTATCCAGCTTCAATCTCTCGATATATTGTGGGTTCAGTAAATGATAAAGCATTTATGAATCCGATTTCTATAGAAGGAGAAGGGGAACTAAATAATCAAGGTATAGATTTAAATGCATCAGCATCCTTAAAATTTGCAGATGGCTCTATTGCAGAAATAAAATCAGCCACTAACTTTGTTTCTGAAAGTAATGTAACAATTTCAGATAATAATTTAACCATTATTATTAATCAGCCCTGGCATTGCGGAGAATTTACAGATAGGGAATCAGAAATAAAAATTATAGACAATCAAGGGAATAAAGAAATTATCGAAGTGAAAACTGACAAAGGTTTATATGCACTTCAAATTGATCATTTTTCTGAGTTATATAGAAATGAGTCAATAGAGTCTTCTCTCATTCCTCATAATGATTCTCACGGCAATATGATTTTATTGGATACTTGGAGAAGAGATCTTAAAGTGATTTACGATGCCGATAGAGGAGAGCGAAGACAAGTGTCTATCATTCCTTCAAGTACACCTAAATCACTTCCAAGCTTAACTATTCCTGGAATTAATAAAGAACTATCAAGAGTGGTGTTTGGTTGTGATAACCAATCTGATAGTAATCATGCATTCGCTATGTTTGATCATTTCTTTCAACAAGGCGGAAATGTATTTGATACTGCTTATATATATAACGATGGAAAAAGTGATTCCTATTTAGGCGGTTGGATTAATTCACGGGCTTTAAGAGATGAGGTAGTTATTCTTG
>CAJWIK010000076.1 GCA_913042105.1 uncultured Gammaproteobacteria bacterium | reverse complement strand
TGATTAAGAAGAAGTAGCTGAGTAAGAGCTAAGTATTCTGACTCTTTATCAAGAAAATCTTTGGCATGAGCAGCCTTAAGCGTAATCATATAATCTCTTTCTCTACCCAGTTGACCGTATGTTCCACCTAGCTGAATAAAGTAAAGTTTTTTTGGGTAAAGGTTTACTAGAATTTCATAAATATCTAACTGGAGTAGTAGAGCTTTTTTTTCACCGATTTCTTTTTTTAGCTCATTAATACAAGCTGCGACAATAACGTACCAATTCTCTTTCGGCTTATAACCTTCTTCTTCAGCCATAGTGACTGCTGTTTCCATAGATGCCCTAGATTTTCTAAAATCGCCCAATTGGAAATAGGCCTGACCAAGAAGTGACCATGATTGGGCAGTTACTGTTTCAACTTCATCCATCCACATTAAAATTAAATCAACGCCTCTTTGATATCTTTCTTTCACTAAATTTAATTGAGCCAGGGTAAGCAAGCCAGATGTCCTCAATGGAATTGTTACCTCAGGTTCAGCCAAAAGTTTTTCATAGGCTTGGATTGCTTGATCGTATTTCCCATCTGAAAAATAAACATATCCCCATGTATTCCACATAACTGATCTGTCATAACTTTTTAAGTTTTCTTGATCATCTCTAAGAGCTGTTAATATTTCTAAAACAACTTCCATATCTGGAGCGGGCTCGCCTTTTTCATTAACTACCTCTAAAGCCTCATACACCTTAGCCATTTTTTTTGCAGTAGAGGTTTGAAGGGCTCTAGCTTTTTTATACTTAATTTGCTTTTTAGGTTTCGTAGATTCCTGGGCTTCTACATAATTTGATGTGAAAGAAAAAGAAAAGGCCAATATGGCGAATGCATATACTAATTTAGATTTTTTAAAAAGTTTAATCATTTTTCTCCATCTTAAAGGTAAATCTATGCTTAACCGCCTCTACAGCTGTCGGCTTGCCATCAACTATTTTTGGTTTATATTTTAATTTTAATGAAGCTCTTACTGATGCACTGTTAAAAATTGAACATTCTCTCATTTGTGCATTGGGATCTTCTGGATCTCCACAGTAGCCTTCTAAGGCAACAGCATCTTCAACCGTTCCAGTTTCAGTGATTGTGAAAGATGTAATAGCAAATCCCTCTGTGCCTCTTTCTTGGGCTCTTCTTGGGTAGATAGGCTGGACTTTAAATAGTGGAATATATTCACCATCTCTGAAAAAGTTTCCACTTGCTTTGAAATTAGCCTTTGGCTTGGCCATTGAGACATCTATTCCTGTTAATGGTTGAAGGTCAAGTTCTGGTTGAGCAATATCCTCTGGTTGTTCCTCAGGCTTTTCAGGCTTATCAACCTCAGTCATGAAAGTGTCTATTTGCCTTTCAGGCATTACAACATCAGCTAGTTTTATCGATTTATCTTCTTTCATTCCACTATCGCCTAATGAAATGAGAATAACCATAATAAAAAATAAACCAGATGTGATTAATACAGAAAGGCCTATGCCTGCAGCATATTTATTAGCATCGAAGGCTTTATTATATAAAGCCTTTAGTGGGCTAAATATTTTATTTAGTAATGCTCTAACCTGACTCATATTATATTATTTTGGTTCTGAAGCTAAGGAGATTGCATTAACACCGGCTTCTCTGGCTCCATCCATCACTTGAATAATAGTATCTGCCATTGCCTTCTCGTCTGCCTGGATAACCACAGATCCTTTTGGATTGTCAGCAAGAAGTTTAACAACATTAGCTTTAACCTGACGAACATCTATTCTCCTTCCATCCATCCATACTTCACCAGTTGGTCCTACAGCAATCAGAATAGCTGCATTTTCTTGAGTCTCAGCAGTATCAGAATCAGGTCTGTTAATTTCTAAACCAGGTTCTTTAATAAAGTTTGCTGTAACAATAAAGAAAATAAGCATAATGAACACCACATCAAGCATGGGAGTCAGATTAATTTCATCATTTTCCTCTTGTACCGCACTAGTTATTGCATTTCTTCTCATAATATTCCTCTATCTATAATTCTCTTTTGATAATGTCATTTAGTTCTTCTTCATGTCTTTTACTTTTGCTCGTTAGATAAATTGCAGCAAATGAACCTGATAAGGCAGCTACCATTCCCGCCATAGTTGGAAGTGTTGCTTTTGAGACTCCACCAGCCATTGCTCTCGCATCTCCTCCGCCATTAAATGCCATAACCTGGAAAACTTCTATCATTCCTGTAACGGTTCCTAAGAGTCCCAATAAAGGGGCTAAAACTATGCAGGTTTGAATGATGCTAATATTTCTATTGATTTCTATTTTGGCCTGAGACATCATTTTTTCTCTAATCTGCAGCGCATGCCATGACTTTTTATCAGACCTTAAGTTCCATTTGTGTGCAAGCTTCGAGACATATTCATTATGAGCATGTGATAGATACCAGATTCTTTCAAAAATCATACCCCACATAAAGAATACAAGAATAGCAATTAGCCAAAGCACGCTCCCGCCCTGCTCCATAAAATCTCTTATGGATGAAAAGGCTTCGGTTATTGCAAATGCTATATCCATAGTTTAAACCTATTTACTTTCTGCTCTCTCGGCAAGAATACCAGTACTTTGCTCTTCAAGAATGCTAATAATTCCTCTTGCAGAAGATTGAGTAAACGAGTGCAGTAAACTAGTTGGGATAGCTACAAGCAGTCCTAGAACTGTAGTAACAAGAGCCTGTGATATACCACCAGCCATTAGCTTAGGGTCACCTGTTCCGTATAGCGTAATCATTTGGAAGGTTACGATCATTCCAGTAACCGTTCCCAACAAACCAGCTAAAGGAGCAATAACAGAAATAATTTTTATAAAACCTATACCTTGATCAATTGCAGGCCTTTCTGCCATTATGGCTTCAGCAAGTTTTAGCTCAAGAGTATCGATATCTTTTTCAAAATTCTCTTTACCCACTTTCAATACTCTTCCTAAAGGATTGGAAATATCAGCAGCTTCTTGATTAGCCTGTTTTCTCACGGCAGTCCCAATCATGTATAAACTATATAACTTGTAGAAGGCAAACAATACAGCTATCAAACCAACAGCAATAATTGCATAACCAACCTCTCTACCCTGTTGAGCTCTTTCCATTAATGATGGAGTCTGTATTAAGTTAGCAAGTAAACTTCCACCAGTTGGTCCAGTAGGATCAACTCCAAATTTAACTTGATCACCAACATCTGCATTACCTACAGCTTTTGCTGTTTTGGTATATCTGCCTGCAGGCTGTCTTGGAAGAAATGCATATTGACCCTTCGAAGAGGCATATTCTAAATACTTTCCATCACAAACTGCGTTAAATAATCCAACTCTAGTAACGCTACATTCAGAAGTAACACCATCAACATCAATAACATCTGTTGTAAATGAAACAACTTGAGCACTTGCAGCAAGCTCTCTTGTTAATTCATACCATAACCCTTCTATCTCTCTAATAGTTGGAAGTTCAGTTGTTTCTGACATTTTTCCAGTTAAATCATTTAAGAATTGAACTCTATCTTGGCCATACTCAGCCCCTGTAAGTGATCCAGAAAATTGAACGGCAGCTTCTCCAGCAGAGCTTTGTAAGTGACCAAATAATTCAACCAATGAGCCTAGTTCTTTCTTATAGGCATCTTCTTTAACTCTCAGAATTTCTTCATTCTTTTTGTATTCAGCTTCTAAAGTATCAGCAATCTTTTCTTGACGAACTAACTCTCTTTTTTCAGCTGCTAGAATTGAAGCTTGTTTATTTTTATTTGCTAAGAATGAATTTTCTCTTTCATCATTTGCGGCTTGCTCTTGGGTTTTACCCTCTTTAACAAGTGCTAAAAGAGCTTCAACGGTTGAAATTTCAACAACTTCTTCGTTTGCATCTTGAGCGAACAATGAGCTTGCAAAAGATATTACTAGTAAAAATGGTAATAGATATAAACGATTCATTACACTTCTCCTTTAATTACTGGCATTAGTAACATATCTGTTGGGGCTAATTTCTTAGCCATTCTTATGCCGTTTCTGATTGGTTTTCTGTAACTTCCATCTAACTCATCCCAAGAATTTGTTTCGTTATTCCATCTGCCACTAGATTGTTCGTCTTTTGTTTGATAAAACATTCCAATTCTTCCAATGACAAGAATATTTACTACAGTACCATCTTGTAAGGCGCTCTCGTATGTATCGATTTTTCTTCCATATTCAGCTTCAATGTTATAAGCCTCTAATACCTGTCTTACCTGCTCTGAAGCAGTTACTTTTGGCTTAGCAAGAGATGATCTAACTAGATCAACTCTATTTTGTCTTTCTTCAATCCTAAAGGGAGTATCAAGATTAATGAAAGACTCAAGGCTCTCAAGCATTCTTTGGGCTAAAGGTGGTATTTGTCTTTGCATGACTACTACCTGAACCAACTGGTCATCTAGCTTGTCCATTAAGTCAAGCTGGGCTTCTATCTGGATTCTTTTTTGCTCGTTATAAAGCTTTAGTCCTTCAACTTGTTTCGCAGTAGCTTTCCACTCATTTACGATTTTGTCGGTCTTTTTTTCAGTTGCATCGATATTATCTTGTGAAGTTGCTGATAACTCTTGATTTTCTCTTCCAACCTCAAGAACGCTTTCCATATCTGATGACGAAACAAAGCTCGACATAGAAATAAGCACACACAAGTGCACTAAATTAAAATTTTTATTCATATTAATCTCCCTAAAAGATTGCTCATATTAACAGTCAATTCAATAATAATAAAACTTTTTATAAGAATTATTGTAAAGAAAACTGTATCAATATTTTATCATCAACACTGGTGTTTCAGATTTATATTTAATGTATTCCTCATCTTGTCCCCATTTCTTATCAGCTCTAGCCTCTAACATCCGCACTCCACTTACATAAACAAGAAGTAAGTATGTAAATACTGGCGAGATTAAAGTTAAGTACTGAAGTCCATTAAGAGAAGAGAATGACATAACAGCCACACCTGCCCATAAAACTATTTCACCAAAAAAATTTGGATGTCTTGATTTGGCCCAGAGACCAGTGGTTATAAATTTATCTCTATTTTCAGGTACTGACCTAAATTTAGATTTTTGATTATCGGCAATAATTTCAGTACAAAAACCATAAACAAATAATCCAAGCCCAATATAAAAAAGTGCATTCATTACCACGCCGGTTTCAGAAGATATGGCTGTTAAGGCACACATAGAACACATTGAAACCCAAAGGCCTTGAAGGGTCCAAGTCATAAAAAATTGTGTAGCAGATGGTTTTATAGAACGGAACCTTTTATCTTCTCCATCTTTATGTATTCTCATAAATAGAAAGGTCCCAAGCCTCAGGGCCCATAATGTAATTAATAAAACAATAGCAATATTAGCTCCGTTTAAAGCAGTAAATTGTTCTGAAGTTGAGGCTAATGAAAACCACATTACAGAAAGATATGTGATGCTCCCCATTAAGTCATAAAACTTTTCTGTTTGAAAAACATATGCTGGAATAAAAGCTATCCACTGAAGAGCAAAAGCAATAAAGACAACCTTTAAAACTAAATCGATACCAGTAGCGTTTGCCAACAGAACTGCGACAAGAAATGCTACTGCTGAAATTACAATATTAATTACTTTATTCATAAATTACTCCCACCCACATATTCTATTTTCATTTTGTTTGTCCAGCCAATCCTTTAATGGCTTGTAATAATTCATCACAGAACTTCCACTTAGTTTTCT
>CAJWIK010000075.1 GCA_913042105.1 uncultured Gammaproteobacteria bacterium | reverse complement strand
ATTAACCATGCGAATTAAGCCTGTTCTAGAATGATGATCTTTAGCGTTAGCTTTAAAATGTGATTGAAGTGCATCTATATTTGCAGACAATAAAGCGACCTGAACTTCAGGAGAGCCTGTGTCTTTCTCAGTTCTTGCGAACTTTGTAACTATTTCTTTCTTAACTGTATTACTTAGTGCCAATTTTTTTTCCTCTAATTCTAACTAATTTGTAGATAAAAGCCTTTTGGGGAGCAGTTTATATTTCTCGCTAACCTCACCAATACCTATAAATATTTTACTTTCAGTGTATATTCTTACTAATCTATTATTTTTCAGAGGCGCATTATAGTCTATTGCTAAGCCATTTCTAATTTTTTTTGCATCTTCTGAATTTAATTCAATTCTATCCATTTCTTGACACATTACATCACAGGGTAAAATCTTCTCGACCAAAGATTCAAGAGCATCATCAATAGTTACTGATTCTTGATTTAATTGCATATCACCAACTTCTAATCTTCTCAATGAGATCATAGTAGCAAGGGATCCTAGATTTCTGCCAAGAGTCTCAACTAAAGTCCTTATATAGGTTCCCTTAGTGCAAGAGACTTTCATGGTGACTATATTTCCAGACACCTTAATAAGTTCAATATTTTTTATTAAAATACTTCTTGGTTCTCGGTGTAAATAAACTCCTTTTCTAGCCCAGTGATAAAGCGGATTGCCATTTATCTTAATGGCTGAATACATTGGGGGGATTTGATTTTGAGGGCCTTTTAAATTGTCTATAGCTTGCTTTATACCTTGATCAGATGCAATAAATTTAGACTTGGATACTATTTTTCCAGTTATATCGCCAGTATCAGTTTCAGTTCCAAACTCTAAGCCAACTTCATAAACTTTATCCAGATTAGTTGCATAGTTACTAAATTTTGTAGCTTCTCCGATACAAATAGGGAGCAGACCTGTTGCGAGAGGATCAAGAGTTCCGCAATGACCGATCCTTTTAGTGCTAAGTTTTGAGCGTAATTTATAAACACAGTTAGCAGAAGAAACACCTTCTGGCTTATCTAGAAGTAAAAAGCCATGCATGGTACTAAAAAATATCTTCTATCTTAAAGAAAATCTCAGGTGTTCTCCTTAAATTAAGATTTCGACTTAGCTTTCTTCTTATGAAACCTTTAGCTTTTTCAAGTCCTATCTTAACTTCTTCGGGATCAATTTCGTTAAAGCTATTACTATTAGAAATAAAGATATCGGCCTTTTTCATATCGGGTGTAAGTAAAACATTCAGCACTGTAATGCCCTGTACGCGCGGATCCTTAACTTCATGGGAAAGAACTTTAGAGATCTCAACTTTAATTAGGTCAGCGATTCTGTCAGAGCGCTTAAAATCTTGGGAAGGCATTTAATCTAAGGTTCTTTTTACTTCTATACGATCAAAGACTTCTATTTTATCTCCTACTTTCACATCTCTATAATTTGCCACACCTATTCCGCATTCAGTACCCATTGGAACTTCGCTAGCGTCGTCTTTGAATCTTTTTAAAGAGTCAAGTTCACCTTCAAAGATAACTATGTCATCTCTTAGCACTCTAATAGGTTTATTTCTTTTGATAGTTCCTTCGATCACCATAGAACCAGCAATTTGACCAAATTTTGGAGATTTGAAGATATCTTTTACTTCTGCAGTACCAAGAATTTGTTCTTTTACTTCAGGAGCTAAATGGCCTTCAACTGAAGTTTTTATTCCATCTATTAAATCGTAGATAATACTATAGTAGAGTATTTCAATAGATTCTTTTTCAGACAATGCTTTGGCAGCTTTATCAGCTCGAACATTAAACCCCATTACAAAAGAACCAGTAGTAAGCGCCAAGTTCACATCATTTGCATTGATTGATCCAACTGATTCATGAACAATATTTATTTTGACTTCCTCATTCTCTATATTCTTTATAGATCCTATTATTGCCTCTAGAGAGCCATGAGTATCTGCTTTTAGCACTATATTTAAAATTGTATGATTGCCTAATTCCGACTCAAAGAGCATCTCAAGATTTGAGATCTGGTTACGGGCTAATCTGTCTGCCCTAGACTTTTCAGCTCTAGCACCAGATATTTCTTTAGCCATCTTTTCACTAGCAACAACAACAAATTCTTCTCCAGCTTTTGGCGGCATATCTAAGCCAGTAATCGAAGCAGGCACAGATGGTCCAGCTTCCGATAGAATTATTCCATTCTCATCAACAAGACTCCTTACTCTTTTGGTTTGCTCTCCAACTAAAATCATATCGCCCTTCTTGAGGGTTCCCTTTTGAACAAGAATTGTAGCAACAGCCCCTTTACCAACTTCTGTAGTTGAATCTAGAACAACACCAAAAGCTGGCCCCTTATGATGCGCCTTGAGTTCTAAAACCTCAGCCTCTAAATTAACAGCCTCTAGAAGTTCCTTAATTCCATCTCCTTTGAGTGCAGAAATTGGAAGGAATTGTGTCTGTCCTCCCCAGTCTTCTGGGATAAGATCTTTATTAGATAATTCTGTTTTTACCCTTTCAATATCAGCCTCTTCTCGATCCATTTTATTTACTGCAACAACAATTGGGACTCCTGCAGCTTTGGCATGACTTATTGCCTCCTCTGTTTGAGGTTGTAAACCGTCATCTGCAGCAACGACTAAAATAACTATATCTGTAGAATTTGCTCCTCTAGCCCTTACTTCGGAGAAAGCGGCATGACCTGGTGTGTCAATGAAAGCAATTATTCCATGCTCTGTATTAGCCTGATAGGCACCAATCTTTTGAGTAATCCCACCATCTTCTCCAGCCGCAACATTTGCCTCCCTGATAGAATCTAGAAGCGTAGTTTTTCCGTGATCAACATGGCCAAGAACTGAAACAACAGGATTTCTTGGCTCTTCTTCACCTTCGTAGGTTACTAGCTCCATGAGTTGATCTTCAACCTCCACTTTTACAGCTGGTTCTGCTTCATGACCGAGTTCTGCAGTAACCAGAATAGCTGTATCCTGATCTAAAGGTTGATTTAAAGTTGCCATGACACCCATCGACATTAACAGTTTTACAACTTCGCCTCCCTTCACAGAAAGACTTTGGGCTAGCTCGCTAACAGTTATTGATTCGGGTATCTGTATTTTTTTTGTTACAAATTCAGCGGGTCTTTCAAATTCTTGTTTTTCTACATTAGATAAAAAACTTTCTCCCTCTAATTCTCTTTGTTCTTTCTTTGAAAGTTCAGCCCTCGTAGGTTTAACTATTCTTTTGCCTGCGATTACAGTTTTTTTAATCTCAGGCTTAGTTACAGCTTCACCACCCGTTTTTGCTTTACGTCTAGTGACTAAAGTTTTTTGTTCTAGTTCTTTTTTCCTCTTTTCTTCTTCAGCTTTTTTATTTGCCTCTCCTGCTTGCCTCTTCTTTTCAATCTCATCAAAATTGATTGTTGCAGAGGTTCGTTGAGTGTCACCTGACGCTATTCCTGTGCTGTCTTTAGAAATAGTTTTACGAGTGATAGAAACTGTTCCTTGTTTTTCTGGCTCAACCCTTGAAGCAGTTTTGTTTAAAGAGATAGTTTTGGAAGATTTTGTTTGTTGTTCTTTAAGAAACTCCAACAAGGTCTTTTTATCTTGGTCCGTTACCTCATCACTAATATCAGTGTGATTAAGACCTGCCTCTTTCATCTGAGAAAGAAGAGCCTGGCCTTCTGAACCAATAATTTTTGCTAAATTTTCTACTGTTACTGCCGACATATATTTTAATCCTCAAACCAATGAGCTCTTGCTCTCATTATTAAATCACCGGCATCATCATCTGATATATCTATAATACTTGTAAGCTCTTCAATAGATTGTTCAGCTAATTCCTCTCTATCATTGATGCCTTTTTGAGAAAGTTCCAACGCTAAGGTCATTTCCATTCCCTCTACGGACATTAAATCACCAGATTCACCATCATCAGTAGAAACCTCCATTGCCATAGTAATCAAAACCTCTTTAGCTCTATTGATAAGAAGGTTGCTTATATCATCATCAAAGCCTTCTATGGCGGATAAAGACTCCAAAGGAGCAGATGATATTGACTCTAAAGAACTATATCCATTTGAAATTAAAGTTTGAGCTAAATCATCATCTACATCTAAATTTTTAACTAAAATACTAGAGATACTTTCAGTCTGTTCTTGACTCTTTTCTTCTGCAGCTGCTTGATCAATAACATTCAATTTCCAACCTGTAATCTGACTGCTTAATCTTACGTTTTGACCGCTCTTGCCTATAGCTTGAGCTAAAGTATCTTGTGTAACTGCTACATCCATAGAACCTCGAACTTCATCTAGAACAATAGATGTTATTTCAACTGGGCCCATTGAGTTAATAAGCAACTGAGCTGGATCATCATCCCAAATTACGATATCTAATCTTTCATTGCCTAGTTCATTTGAAACGGCTTGAACTCTAGAACCGCGCATACCAACACAAGCTCCGACCGGGTCTATCCTATTATCATTTGTTTTAACTGCAATTTTTGTTCTTGAACCAGGATCTCTTGCTACAGCTTTAATTTCTATCACTTGTTCAGATATCTCAGGAACTTCTAGCTTGAATAGCTCAGCAACCATCTCAGGACATTTTCTGCTTAAGGCTAATTGAGGTCCTCGATTTTCTCTTTCTTCTTCTTGCAATACAGCCCTCAACCTATCACCTATTCTAAACACCTCGCCTGGAATTAATTCAGTTCTTGAAAGTATGGCTTCTGCCCCTTCTCCGAGATCTATAATCAGAAATTCTCTAGTAACCTTCTTGACAGTTCCATTGACGAGCTCTCCTAGAACAGTACGGTATTTTTCTACGACCTGAGCTCTTTCAGCTTCTCTAACTTTCTGGACTATGACTTGCTTTGCAGCTTGAGCTGCGATCCTACCAAATTCAACATTATCAACCTTTTCTCTGATTGAAGAACCTATTTCATTATTCGTTTCATTCTGAATGACTTGGAATCCTTCATCCTCAAAGTCCTCATCCGAAACAATTTCCCATAGACGGAAGGTTTCATATTCTCCAGTCTGTGGGTCAATGACAACTTCTATATTTGAGCTTTCCTGATATCTCTTTTTTGTGGCTGTAGCCAAAGCTTGTTCTATAGCTTCGAAAATTGCCTCTTTCGGTAAGCCTTTCTCGCTAGAAACCGCTTCCGCGACTAATAAAATCTCATTTTGCATAATTTTACCCCTTAGATTAAAAGATTTGCCTTGATAATAGAAGAAAAAGGAATTTCTTGGATTTCATCTTTTATTTCAAGTTTTATACTAATTTCATCCACCTCTTCTAATTGACCTTTTATTGTTTTTTTATTCAGATCGTCAAAAAATGTCACTTTAAGGTTTTCCTTTAAGAATTCTTTATATTGTTCTTTATAAAAAAATTTACGATCTAAACCTGGTGAAGAAACTTCTAATAAATAGTTTTCGGAGAAATCGTTCTCTGTATCAAGAACTTTACTGACATGTTTGCTGACCAATTCGCAATCTTCGACAGATATGCCTTCTTTGTTATCTATATAAATCCTTAATGTTTGATTAGAGTGCCTACCAAATAGCTCAAGACCCCAAACCTTACAGCCTAGTCTCTCTATGTCCTTTTCAATAACCTCTTTTATATATTCTGTATCCATTTTTTACCTACAAAAAAAGCCCATAAAGGGCTTACTTGGTAGCGGGGGCAGGATTTGAACCTACGACCTTCGGGTTATGAGCCCGACGAGCTACCAGACTGCTCCACCCCGCAACAA
>CAJWIK010000074.1 GCA_913042105.1 uncultured Gammaproteobacteria bacterium | reverse complement strand
CCAAACAAGCATGATTGTCTTGGATTACTTCTTTTGTGTAACGAAATTTTGTTGTATCTTTTTTTTCTTCAGTGGACTTCTTAGAGAAGTCAAAAACGCCTCCTGCTGCCATTAAATAAAGCTTAGTGATTGCTTTTCCTTTTTGAGGAGTATGAACTACTGGAGAATAAAAAATTACATCTTCATCCAATAAATTATCCAACTCCTTTTCATAGGAAACTGGATCTTTGTTACGAGTTAATTCGTGCCACTTATCTATTGCGTTCATAATCTCTCCTGATTAAAAGATTCTATTTTAAATAAAAGTGGTAAAAAGTATATGGCGGGGCTGGCAGGATTCGAACCTGCTACCTTCTAGTTCGTAGCCAGACACTCTATCCAAATGAGCTACAGCCCCATCATAGAGGATTATAACTCTTAATTACCGAACTTCGGAAAGAAGCTAATTATTCTTCGTTAGCAATACGATCGTAGATTTCTTCTCTATGGATTTTAACTTCTTGAGGGGCCGTGATACCTATCCTTACCTGACCTCCCCTAATATCAAGCACTGTTATCTTGATATTATCGCCGATAAACATTGATTCTTCTGCTTTTCTGCTTAGTACTAACATAAACCCTCCCCAGTAATTTATGAATATTTATTTACCTTAACAGCAAAAATTGGGAAGAAAAACTATTATTTTTATGTTTTTGTAAGAATTTGTTCAAGCTGATCTAAAGAAGCAACCATACCTTGGTGGATAGCATCTGCAAAATTTGGTGGATCTATTTCAGTACTCCATTCAAATATAGTGTTATTGCCATCTTCATGGAGTTGAATAATTGCTAAATGATGGGCTATTGGTGCCATGGTTTCTATAGCAGAATACGTGAGTTTCATTTTTGAATCATCACAATCAATTATCTCCTCTACTAAATTACCTAAACCTGTCATTTTGAATATTCTCTTATTTCCATCAAGCTTGATACTTTCTACGCCTGGAACCCAATCACTTCTTGAAATATCACTGATTATTTCCCAAACCGAACTAGCTTCAGACTGAAAGACTCTTGTTTCTAATATTTTTTTCATTAATTTCTTATTTTCTTAACTCTTATTTTGTTCTTCTTACCTTTTATCTTCAGAAACATAGATCCGAGAATTCCCGGTTTTAGTTCTACTCCATCACCCAAATTAGGTATGTCCTTTTTTCTAAGGTTTTCAATACTTCTCCAAGACGACTTATCATTTAATTCAAAGATGAAGTCCCCTCCAGATAGCCTGATACCATTTAAAATTAAATTGTCATTAATGATTGATCTTTCTGTTTTTAATACGACTTTGGTTTTCTCTGTATTAAATTCTTCAGGTTCTAAAGAATTTTTCTCTTCGTAAATAGCAATATCCTCTTTGTTGACGAGAATCATTGAAGTATCTTCTTTAAAGAAGCTATCAAAACAAATCAATCTAGAATCGTCCTCTGTGATAAGAGTGCAATCTTCAATATTTTTTTCTTCTGTTACTAATAAGACAGAGAGTACAAGAGAAGATAAAAATATAACAATTTTATGCATTAACTATTTTTTGCAGCCTCAGGAGCTTCAACATAATCTGGTACAAAAAAGTCTGGAGCTAATTCAGCAAATGGGACTTCTGCATATTGAGAAAAATCAGTTACTCCGTTATCCGCCAAGAGATTGTCATCGATACAAAAATTACCGGTAAATTCTCTAGAATTTTTTGTAAGGATGACATGTGCAGCATCAGCCATAATTTCAGGGGACCTAGAAATATTCATTATGCTATCTCCGCCCAGTGCATTTTTTATAGCGGCAGTTGCAATAGCAGTTCTTGGCCAAAGAGCATTCACAGCCACGCCCTCTTCTTTAAATTCTTCTGCCATTCCCAGAACACAAAGACTCATTCCGAACTTCGCCATAGTATAAGCAACATGTGGACCGAACCATTTTGGATCCATATCTAAAGGAGGAGATAAATTTAAAATATGCGGGTTGTCCGACTTAATTAAGTGAGGCAAACATACCTTGCTCACTAAAAATGTTCCTCTGGCATTTATTTGATTCATCAAATCATACCTTTTCATATCAGTTTGCAGGGTTCCGGTTAATTGAATTGCTGAAGCATTATTAATACAGATATCAATTGCTCCGAAGTGATCTAAGCCCTTATTGACTGCATTTCTAACATTTTCTTCATCTCTTATATCGCAAACTACAGGTAAAGCCTTGCCTCCGACCTCCTCTATCTCCTCTGCGGCAGTATAAATAGTGCCTGGAAGTTTTGGATGAGGTTCAGCAGTTTTTGCGGCCAATATTATATTAGCACCATCTTTTGCTGCCCTCTTAGCTATTGCAAGTCCAATACCTCGACTAGCTCCTGAAACAAACAGCGTTTTATTTTTAAGATTATTCATATTTTTCTCCTTAGTTAGAAATTATCCCTAATTTTTTTTCACAAAATGAAATTATTTGGCCAGCTATATCCATTTCTAGTGTTTTTTCTATTCCTTGTATACCCGGCGAACTGTTGACTTCTAAAACCAGAGGTCCCCTGTTACTTCTAAGTATATCAACTCCTGCAACAGATAATCCAATGGCTTTAGCAGCTCTTATGGCAATACCTCTTTCTTTTGCAGTAATAGAGGTACTTTGAGCAACCCCTCCTTGGTGAAGATTAGATCTAAAATCATTTTCTTTATTTGATCTTAGAATAGATCCGACTACCTTACCGTCGATGACCAGGCACCTTAAATCTTCTCCTTTTGACTCTGCTATATATTCTTGAACTAAGAAATTAGCTTGCAGTCCTCTAAAGGCATTTATAACAGTTTCAGCTGCTTTTTTTGTTTCAGCCAAAATAACCCCTTTGCCCTGAGAAGATTCTAAAAGCTTAATAACTAAGGGCATGGTTCCGACCGTATTGATAACTCCATTAGTATCTTTTGGAGATGATGCAAAACCCGTTATAGGCATGTTGATATTTGCAGATGCGAGCTGCTGATGAGCTTGTAACTTATCTCTTGAATTAGCTATAGCTTGTGGATCGTTAAGCGGTAATGCTCCGGTTAACTTAAATTGCCTAGTCACTGCCAAACCGTAAGATGTGATGGAAGCACCGATCCTAGGTATAACAACGTCATATTTAGGCAAAGGGCTAGAGTCATAGAAAATTTCTGGATTTGCTGTATCGACATCCAAGTAACATCGTGTGGGATTAATAGGTTCTACTTGATGGCCGCGTTGTTGGCCAGCAATCATAATTCTCTTTGAAGTATAATTGTTAGGCTCTCTTGTTAGGAGAGCAATTCTAAGAGCCCTTCTAGATTTTAAAGTCCTTTTTTTTCTGGTTGCATAGGGATTTTTTGATTGGGGCTGTCCGTTTAGAAAACTTTCTGTAGCATAGACAGTCATTTCTGGACCTATTGAACTTCTACCTAGCAACATCCTATATTGCATGGACATTCTATCTGTCAAAGAAATCTCGATTTGCCATGTCTGACCCGAAATCTCAATATCAGTTTTAATAAAGTATCTTTTTTCAGATTCACCGTTCGAGCTAGTTACTTTCCTTCTACCGATTAAGGGAGCTGAACAAGATACTGTAAACCTAGGTCTTTCTGGTAAAGGAGAAATTTCAAATCTGACAAACTTCTTCTTCTGTACCTTAAAAACTTCAATGTGCTTGGCATGTAATACTGAGGTTTGTGCACCTGTATCTACCTTGGCTTTGATATAGGGAAGATTAATAGAGGGTAAATTCACCCATTCTTCCCAGCCTAAATCTATATTTGTATTCATAACTTTCTTATAAATGGCGGAGAGAGAGGGATTCGAACCCTCGAAGGCTTTGACACCTTACACGCTTTCCAAGCGTGCGCATTCGACCACTCTGCCATCTCTCCATCTTAACAGCGAGCATTATAATGGGTTTTTAATTTATCTTGGATATATCGATGTAATAACTCAATAATGAGGAGGCCTTTCGTCTTTGCTTTCGCCATTATCTTGACTATCTAAAGATTGAATTATCAAATCTAACTTTTCCTTAAGCTCTAATATTTCTATTTGTTGCTTTCTCAGTTCTCCACTTAATCTCTCAATTGTATCTTCTTGAAATAAAACCTTAGACTCCAATTCATTAATTCTTTCTTCTGAACTATTTATCATATTTTTATACACTTAATTACCCGAATATAAAGCTACCCGATTACTTTAAAATTTTATTTTACTGTCTTATCTCTCTAGAGACATGTATTGGATATCCAGGGGTCGTTCTAACAGGATTGATTTCAATACCACCCCGCCTCAAAAAATTTGCCCTCACGGAAAGTTTATCTAACCTACATCTTTTGGTTATATCAATAAAGATTCTTTCAACACACTCTTCATGAAATCCTTGATGATTCCTATACGACAGAAGATATCTCAATAAGGTTTTATGATTAATGCCATTACCTTCATAGGAAATATAAATAGTGGCCCAATCAGGTTGCGCAGTTACCGGACATAGGCTCCTAAATAGACTACATGATATATTTTCAATTATTTTTTCTTGATCATCAGGTTCAATTACTAACGAATTTGGATGAGAATCTATATGATCGATTTCTAATTGATCCAAAGAAGACCATTCGCCTTCAATATCTCTAGGATTTTGAGTAAGCTCAACTTCAACTTCTGTCTTCAAGGCTTCCTCTAAATCTTTCTTAATCAAGTCTTGAATTCTCTCTAAACAATCAAATTTTTCGTTATTCAGAGAATAAAGATAAAGCTTTAAAGACTTCGACTCTACAAAAAATTTAGAATCACTGCTATATGAAATATTAAGAATCTTATTTTGAGGAATACCTCTTTCATTAAGCCAAGATACTTCATACGAAGTCCAAAAATCTCTTCCGTTTAGAATTGTTGAATATTCTTCTAGACCTGATTTTTTTCTAGAATCTAATCTACTCAATGCTGATAAAACAGAGGGATCATGTCTGTTAGGTATCGCGCTGTCTTTTCCTAGATGAATATCCTTCATGCTTAGGATCTTATACCTTTTCCCTTATGAAGAAACCAAAGACAAGTTGATGCTAATAATAGAATAAAGCCAAAAATCATGAATAGAGCAAAGTTAATCGAGAATCCAAGAGCATCTAAATCTGATGCACCTAATATAGAAAATCTAAATGCATTAATCATATAAAGTATTGGGTTTGCCAGCGATACAGTTTGCCAAATAGCCGGTAAAAGCTGAATGGAATAAAACACTCCTCCAAGGTATATCAGAGGCTGCATAATAAATGTAGGGACAATAGATATATCATCAAAGGATTCAGCAAATAAAGCATTTAAAAAACCGCCTAGTGAAAATAGAATTGAAGTCGATATAACTACCAAAATACTTAAGGGCCAATTATCTACCGAAAGATCATAAAACCATAAGGAAACAAAAGTAACTATTGCCCCAACAAGCAATCCTCTTGCAACTCCACCTAAGACCCATCCGAGTAATATTAAATAGTGCGGTAATGGGGTTATAAGTAATTCCTCAATGCTGCGAGCAAATTTTTGACCAAAGAATGAGGAGACGACATTTGAATAAGAATTACTTATCACTGACATCATTATCAAACCGGGGATCATAAATTGCATGTAATCAAATCCACCCATTTCTCCAATTCTTTTTCCTATCAATGTGCCAAAGATAACAAAATAGAGCATGATCATTATTGCTGGAGGGATTAAGGTTTGAGTCCATATTCTCATGAACCTATGTATCTCTTTATAGAGAATAGTAAGCAGAGCTCTATATTGCTCAATAGGAGTCATGCTTCGGTATCCTTAAGGGTAGATTCAACGAGTCCAAGAAATAACTCTTCGAGTCTACCTGTTTCGTTTCTCATACTAGAAATTTCCAATCCTAGATCAGAAAAAACTTTAAATACAGAATTTAAATCTTGATCTTTT
>CAJWIK010000073.1 GCA_913042105.1 uncultured Gammaproteobacteria bacterium | reverse complement strand
CTGGTTATTTCTAGTCTTTCATTATCGTCAAAACAGGTCTTTCTAGGTCCTAATCCTGATTCTCAAGAAGAAATACAAGAAGCGCTTATAGACCTTGAGCCTGGTGATGTGCTGACCCTCAAATCAGGAGAATATTTTTTTGAAGATGGCATATCTCTTGATGTTGATGATGTTATTTTTGAAGGATCTGGAATAAATGAGACTATCTTAAATTTTGGTAGCCAAGTTTCTGGCGCTCAAGGCCTTCTGGTTACTTCTAATGGAGTAACTATAAGAGATTTTGCAGTACTGGATGCTAAAGGTGATGCCATTAAAGTCATAGGTGCTGACGGCATCAACATGGTAAGACTCAGAACTGAATGGCAAGGAGGCCCTAAAGAAACAAACGGAGCTTATGGATTCTATCCCGTTGAATCTAAAAATGTTTTGATTGATGGGTGTGTGGCTATTGGTGCATCAGATGCAGGAATATATGTTGGTCAGTCTCAACATATAATCGTTAAGAATAGCATTGCTCAGTACAATGTGGCCGGCATCGAAATTGAAAACTCTTTCTATGCTGATGTGTTTGATAATACAGCCTCTCATAATACTGGAGGTATTTTGATATTCGATTTACCTGACTTACCTCAACAGGGAGGTCATCATGTGAGGGTTTTTAGAAATAAAGCAATCAATAACGATACGGATAACTTTGCTCCTGAAGGAAATATTGTTGGGGAGGTTCCGAGAGGAACTGGAATAATTATTCAAGCAAACTCTGAAGTAGAAGTTTTTGACAACGACATTTATGGAAACGGAACAGTAAACCTTTCAATAGTTACCTACGGCTATGAGACAGAAGATGAAAACTATAATCCTCATCCAAAGTCTATCCAAATTCATGGGAATAGATTTGGAGAAGGGGGATTTGACCCTGATGTAGAAACTGGTGAACTAGCTTCGATTCTATTTGCTCTTTCTGAGGGAGATATGCCTGATATATTTTGGGATGGAATATTACCCACAAGTCAATTGATCTTAGGACAACCTGATAACGAGAAACTTGTTATGTCTAATAATGGTGATGCGACTTTCTTAACCCTTAATCCAATTAAATACATGCTTCCTTTTTTTGATCCTGTAGAAAGAGATATTGCTGAATATGATGGAGAGATTAGACCCTTACCACCTGTAGTTCTGAATTAAAGAGAATGAAAAAAACATTATTGGCGTGTCTGATATTATCTTTTATAGATTTTATCTACGCTGTAAATGATGACTTAATATTAGAAGATAAATTTCCAAAAAAACTCTCAAGCTTTTCTTTCTTTCAGGACAATAGTGCTCAGTTTCCTTCAGACGGAGTCCTTCCCTATGAACTAATTTCAGCACTATTTTCTGATTATTCCTATAAACAAAGATGGGTTTATATTCCAAAAGGCGTACAAGCTTCTTTCAGGCAAGACGAAGTCTTTGATTTTCCTGTAGGGTCTGCCTTGATTAAAACTTTTTACTATCCAATAGACGAAAGAGACTTAAATCTTGGACAAAGGTTAATGGAAACAAGATTATTATTGAGGAAGGAAAATGGTTGGGAGGCAGTATCTTATGCTTGGAACGATACTCAAGATGAAGCTTTTATAAAAAAAGCAGGCAAAACTATCCTGAATGAATGGATTGATTTTAATGGCGATACTCGCTCAGTGCGATACAGGGTTCCTAATAAGAATCAATGTAAGGAATGTCATGCTAATAATGATGCAATGAGCCCTATAGGTCCAAAGGCCAGAAATTTAAATAAAGTATTTCAATACTCAGATGAATCTATCAATCAACTGACTAAATGGATGAAACTAGATTTTATTTCTACTGTGAGCGAAGAACTAAATACCCCTGTGGATTGGAATGAAAAAAATCATTTGTTGGATGAAAGGGCTAGGTCCTATTTAGATATTAATTGTGGTCATTGTCATAGTTCAAGTGGAGCAGCCAATTCAACCGGTCTATATTTAAACCTTACTGAAACAAGAGAAAAACACATAGGAATCTATAAAAAACCTGTGGCAACAGGAAGAGCGAGTGGAAATTTAAAATATTCAATAGTTCCTGGAAAACCTGAAGAGTCAATACTGCTTCAAAGAATGATCTCAACAGATCCTGGTATCATGATGCCTGAATCTGGAAGGTCCTTAAGTCATACAGAGGCTATTGAATTGATAGAAAAGTGGATTCTGTCGCTGTAATATAACTCAAATAAATATCATGAATGAAAAAAAGGATCTTTTAAATAATCTTAAGATAGATAGGAATGCTCAAGCAGAAC
The DNA here is from genome assembly GCA_913042105.1 of uncultured Gammaproteobacteria bacterium. Classification (GTDB taxonomy): domain Bacteria; phylum Pseudomonadota; class Gammaproteobacteria; order Magnimaribacterales; family Magnimaribacteraceae; genus Magnimaribacter. The sequence continues at coordinate 4,126 of CAJWIK010000073.1, read as the reverse complement.
CTGTCAAATTACCTTATAAGAATATTGCAATAGCCTTTGCTATTGCTGCAGTAATTGGTTTTGGAATCTCATTCTTTTTTTCAGAAGAGGAAATAATTGAAGTATCAACCTTCTCTGTTCAATCATTAGATGATTCAGACTCTTCTTCAGTAAGCCTCTTAGATGCTTCTGGATATGTTGTGGCAAGAAGAAAAGCAACAGTCTCTTCAAAGATTACTGGAAAGGTTTTAGAGGTCTTCATAGAAGAGGGTGACTATGTTGCTAAAGGGCAAGTCTTGGCTCAGCTTGATGATAGTACGTCTCAAGCAGAGCTCAATTATGCTTCAGCTCAGTTTGACGAAGCTAAACGAATTTATAGCAGAACAAGAGAGTTGATAGAAGGTAATTTGGCCAGTCAAGCATCTCTGGATGCAGCCGGTGCTCAAATGGACGGTCTCGAAGCATTGTTAGCAGTTCGGATGCAAGTAGTAGATGATATGAAAATTAGAGCTCCTTTTAGCGGTGTAGTAGTTTATAAGGCAGCTCAACCAGGAGAAATGATATCTCCTGTATCAGCGGGTGGAGGTTCTATAAGAACTGGAATTGGAACAATAGTTGATATGGACTCTTTAGAGATTGAAGTCGATGTGAACGAAGCTTTTATTAATAGAGTGCAAGCAGGCCAACCTGTTGTGGCCAATTTAAATGCATATCCCAAATGGGATATAGCTTCTGAGGTTATCGCCATCATCCCCACAGCAGACAGGAATAAAGCTACCGTTAGAGTGAGAATAAGGTTACTGGAGAAAGACGAAAGGGTGCTTCCTGATATGGGTGCAAGAGTTTCATTTTTAAAGAAAGTTGAAGAGAATGAAGGTTCAGAAAAAGAGGGTGTTATGGTACCAAATGCATCGATACAAACCTCCAGTGGTCAAGATTATATAATGTTAATAATCAATAATAAGATAAATATACAAGCTATTGAAATAGCTGAAGAAACTTCTAATTATTCTAGAGTTATAAAAGGTTTAGAATCGGGAGATAAAGTGCTTGCTAAGTTCGATGAAGCATTAAATGAAGGCCAACAAGTAAAGATTAAGTAAAGGAGAAATTATGTCTGAAACACTAATAAAAGTAGAAAATGTAAATAAAACATATCAAAGAGGAGGGGAGACTTTAACCGTTCTTGATGGATTAAACTTAGATGTCCCCAACCAAGATTTCCTAGCGCTTATGGGCCCTTCGGGATCCGGAAAATCAACTTTACTAAATCTCATGGGCGGTCTTGATACACCTACTTCTGGTGGCATAGGAATCAATGGAGTGCAGTTAGATCAAATGAATGCTAAGCAATTGAGTAGTTGGCGATCAAGCAATGTGGGCTTCATCTTTCAATTCTACAATTTGCTTCCAGTGCTCACGGCAGATAAGAATGTTGAATTACCACTATTGCTCACTAATCTTTCTAAATCTCAAAGAAAGGATCATGTACTGACGGCTATGAAAGCAGTTGGAATAGATGATCGTTCAGATCATAAACCCAATGAACTTTCAGGTGGGCAGCAGCAAAGAGTGGCTATAGCGAGAGCGCTAGTATCGGATCCGGATATATTAGTGTGTGATGAACCAACTGGTGATCTGGATAGAAATACTGCTACTGAGATTTTAGAGTTACTTAAGATTTTAAACGAAGATCACGGCAAGACTATCATCATGGTAACGCATGATCCTGTGGCTGCTGAATCAGCCAAGAGAGTCCTTCATCTGGACAAAGGTAAATTGACTGATTAAGTATGTATTGGACCTTAATCAAAGCGGGAGTGCTAAGAAAAAAAGTTAGAAGTGTGTTAACGGTTCTGTCTGTTTCTATTGCTTTCTTGCTTTTTGGGCTCTTACAAGCCGCATCGCCAATTTTTACAGGCCAAATGGATGGGTTGAGAGCTGACTTAGTTATGACCATGAGTCGTTATAGCATGGTAGGTAAAATACCTTATTCGCATGTTGAGTTTATTAAAGAAATTGAAGAGGTTGAATCGGTTCTTTACATGGACTACATCACCTCTGTATCGCAGGATTCAATGCTCGATGGTATTACTGTTGCTATGGGGGGAGATATCGAAATTTATGAGCGTTTTAAAATTTCTAATGAAGATCTCAAGGCTTTTAGAAATTTAAAAATAGGAGCTTTGGTTGGTGAGGCATTTGCAATAGAAAAAGATATATCGATAGGTGATAGGGTGTTTGTAAAATCTTTGTCGATGAATGCTGATGGTACCTATGACTGGGAGTTTGAAGTAGTTGGCTTATATAACTCGAGCCCCAAAGCCGATGAAATGGGCATAGTTGTCAATTATGATTATTTTGAAGATTCACGGATAAGTGACAAAGGAACAGTAGCTGTAATAGTCTCAAAAGTCTCTAACCCCGAATTTGCAGACGTTATTTCTCAAAAGATAGATGACGAATTTACTAATTCCTCTTGGGCAACACGCTCTGGTCCAGAATCTCAATTAGCCGCAAGTATGATGGCAGAATTTGGAGATATAGAATTAATTATTAATGCTATTTTATCTGCTGTTTTTTTTACGATTTTATTGGTAACTGGTAATACTATCAGTCAATCTGTTAGAGAGAGAACTACTGACTTAGCAGTATTAAAAACATTAGGTTACCAAGATAATCAAATTTTTATAATGGTTTTATTGGAAGCCTTATTCTTAATATTATTAGGGGTTTTTACGGGCCTAGGTATGTCCTTACTTTCTATCCCTGCAATAAATGCAGCTTCAGGAGGTTTAATGGAAGGATTGTTTTTTTTAACAACTGAGAAACTTTTGCTGGCTTGTTTCATAGGAGTTCTTGTCTCCTTTGTCTCCTCAATAATGCCTGCTTATAAAGCTTTAAACTTAAAGGTAGTCGACGCATTGCGATCAGACTAAAAAAATTATGAAATACTGGACAATAGTTTATGCCGGCCTCACTAGAAAAAAGTGGAGAACTGTTTTGACAATTTCTTCCATTGCCATAGCTTTTCTGCTGTTTGGATTACTCAGATCAGTTGCAGTTGCCTTTACAGAAGAAGTAGATTTAGCTGGTGATGATAGATTGGTTGTTATGTCTAAATTATCTTTTATTGAACCACTGCCATTTAGTTATTGGCAAAGATTAAAGTCAATTGAAGGTGTTAAACAGGTTGCTCATAGAGAATGGTTTGGTGGGACGTATCAAGATAGAAGTAACTTCTTTCCAAAATGGCCAGTACCTCCAAAAGAATACTTTGAAGTTTATTCTGATCTCATAATCAGCGAGAAAGAAAAAAATGATTTTATAAATACCAGAACGGGAATGGTCGTAGGCCAAAGATTGGCAGAAAGGTTCAATTGGAAGATTGGCGATAAGATTCCAATTATGGGCGATATATATCCCAAAAAAGATGGTGAGATGCTTTGGACTTTTGATTTAGTAGGTATCTTTAGTAATCCTGATAATCTGAATGACGAAGATCAGGCTTTTTTAAATTATTACTATTTTGATGAAGCAAGATCTTTTGGTGAAGGCACCATAGGAAATTTTGTCGTTCAGGTTGACGATAAGTCCGATAATGAAAGAATAGCGAAAGAAATAGACACTATGTTCGCCAATTCATCTGATGAGACTAAAACAGGCACTGAAGCCTCTTTTAGTAAGATGTTTGCAAGTCAAATAGGTGACGTTGGTTTTATTATGAATTCAATTCTATCTGCAGTCTTTTTTACTATTCTATTAGTGACTGGTAATACTATGAGTCAAGCGATCAGAGAGAGAACTTCTGAATTAGCAGTTTTTAAGACCATTGGATATTTGGACTCTACAATTTTACTTTTAGTATTGGCTGAGTCGGCAATTCTTTGTCTTCTGGGTGCAATAATAGGAATTGGTTTGGCTTTATTCCTTTTCTTTGGAGGTGGTTTACAAGACAGCCTATATGGTTTTTTTGGAGATATAGCTTTTAAGCCTGCCATTATTGGAAGTGCAATGTTACTGGCCATTTTGACAGCTATCGTGTCTGGTCTGCCCCCGGCTATATTTGCCATGAGATTAAAAGTCGTTGACGCATTAAGGAGAAATTAAATGAGTTGGTTAAATCAGATAATAGCAGTTACTAATA
>CAJWIK010000072.1 GCA_913042105.1 uncultured Gammaproteobacteria bacterium | reverse complement strand
TATAAATTTAAGAAACTTGATAACATCTTCAAAAGATTCAATGGCCAATAAAGCAGTATTGGTACTTTTTGGTTTTTCTCTAAGCCTTAACACGGCTTTAGAAACATATCCAAGCGTTCCTTCGGTACCTATAAACAACTGTTTAAGGTCATAACCTGAATTATTCTTTAGCATTTGATTCATAGATGTCATGACTTGACCATCTGCTAATACTGCCTCTAATCCTAAGACTGAATCTCTCATCATTCCATATTTAATAACCATGTTACCGCCAGCATTAGTAGAAATATTCCCACCCACAGTACAAGAACCTCTGGCTCCAAGATCCACTGGAAGCATTAAATTGTATTTTTCGGCCTCTTCTTGAGCCTTCTCCAAAGGCACTCCTGCCTGAAGGGTCATGGTTCTTCCTATTTCGTCAACCTCTTCAATGGCTGTTAATCTTTCAGAAGAAATTGCTATTTGACCTTGTTGAGTGATGGCACCTTCTGCCAATCCAGTCAGTCCTCCATGAGGAATGACAGCTTGTTTGTTTTTATTACAAATGGCTAAAACTTTAGATAGCTCAAGTGTATCTTTTGGCCTGACTATTGCATCTGCCCTTATTCCATCATCTATCCAGATACCTGCCTTTCTATTGAATACGTCTTTTCCGGTTATTAAACCTTTTTCGCCTACAACCGATTCAATATCTTGGATTATGGTCATTTAGGAAATTATTTTTCTAAAATTTTGTTTGAGTAAGATGAGATTCTCCACCCAGATGGATCTTTGATTCTTTTTGGTGCTGGATTTAGATCAACTTCTTTCCCACTGAGAAAAACTTTTTCTATTAGTTCTTTATTTCCTAATACAGAGACATCTTTAGAAGGATCTTCGCTGAGTACTAAAAGATCAGCCACTTTACCCTCAGCTATTACACCTATGTCATCTCTTCTCATGGCTTGTGAGGCATTCTTTGTTCCACATGTAATTGCCTCTAATGGCGTTAAGCCAAGTTTATCAACAAAGACCTCTAGCTCTTTGTAATGCCAGTCACCATAAGGTGTTACTGAGAATCCTGTTTCACTTCCACATAAAAAAGGAACTCCAGCTTCAAAGGCCTTCCTAAACATGGGAACGTTATCTTGTATCTCTTTCTCAAAGATATCTTTGTAGTCTTTTGAGGCATCCATCCTTTCTGCATAGTCAATCAAGTTAGCTTGGAATGTAAAAGTAGGGACTAGAGGTATGTTTTTATCAATCATTAGTTCAAGGCCTTCTTCATCCATATAAGTGCCATGTAAGATCATATCCATACCGGCAAGCAACGAATCTTTAACACTTCCTGCACCTCTGCAATGGCCTACAACAGGAATGCCTAATTCATGTGCGGTATCGCAGGCAAGTTTGAGTTCATCCAAACTCCACGCTTGTAATTCTCCTTCTGAGGTTTGTCTTGGAACCATTCCGGAAACATGAATTTTTATCCAATCCACGCCCATTTTAATTTGTCTTCTGATTTCTAGGACGATTTCATCCTTACTGGTTACAACAGCTCCGTAGCCTCTTTTTCCTTCATCAGGTATTAATCTCCCCGCAGTGCCTCCGGCCGAAGTAATAAGTGCATTTCCTCCAACTGCCATCTTAGGCCCTTGGATAATTCCGCTTTCAATTGCATCTCTTAAATCAACACCCACGCTATAGAGACTATCTGCATCAAAAAAGCTTGTTACTCCTGACTGAAGTACTTTCAGTGCATTGGTTCCAGCAATGATTGCTGCTAAGCCCTCTCTTCTGTGAAAAAAAAGTTCATCATTAGACTTAGGTTCATCAAAGCTTATATGACAGTGGGCATCGATTAGCCCAGGCATGATAAATTTACCTTCTAAATTAATAGTTTCGGTATTTTCTTTCTCGGGCTTTATTTCTTCCTTAGATACAGAAACAATCTTGTCATCTATGATTTGTATATGTCCCGAATAGGGGACAGAACCAGTTCCATCTATGATTGATGCATTTTTAAGAAGAATAGAATTACCCACCTACGTAATTAGGCCTATTCTGAAAGATTAAATCAAGACTTTAATGGAGCCCAGGCAAGTAAACTTGAATCTTCAGGTTTGGTGCTCGGTACTAATTTAATACCGTTTGCTTCAGCCATACCTTTGTACTCTACCCATGAAAGAAGTGATTCAATCTGAGTACCAGGACCTGAGTCAAACATAACTGGCCCATATAAGTTAGCTGTATATATTAGATCTTCATCAGTCACTCTCTGAGTGGCATTGTGTCTTGCACCAGCAGGCTCATAGAACCATATTCCAGGGCCATAACCTTCAGGAGGACCGTTTCTTACTCCTAATCTACCTTGAAGAACTAGGAAATCACTTGCACCTATATGTGTATGAGGGTCAGCTACACCATTGTGTCTCACTATTAAAGATACATAGCCAGTTTCTTCACTGACTCTTAGTATTTTAAGACCTACATCTTCCATGCCTGGCAAGACCAGCCAAGGTACTGCTTTAGTATCTACGAAGTGAGGATGAGTGAGTTCATTTGTGATGGATGCGTCAGCAACATCATTTACTAATTTTCCTGCATTTCCAGCAGTTATTGCAAGCGGCTCGCCATTACCGTTATAAGCTTCTGGATCTAAATCCATACACGCAGATAATGAGTTTGGCACCAAAGTAATTTTAGAATCTTTAGCCATCTGCAGAACATCAAGGGCCGTAAATAATGAGCTTAAAGAACCATCATCATTTAAAAATGCGACTCCGCTATAAAAGTTAGCCAAGACTTCTGTCTCTTCAATAGCATGAAAAGAATTTACTCTAGAATTTGCGGATACAAAACCCCAGGTACCAGGATTTAATATGCTCGTTACATCTTCTTGAGTATATTCTGCCTTTCCAGAGAGGATCAGCATATCCATACTTCCAAGATAAACAGAAGCAGGCAAAGAACTGCCTGCTTCTAATTTAAAGATTAAACTAAAGATACCACTTTCACCTGATGCTCTTGCTGGTTTTATCGACATACCAGGAACGTTAGGGAGAGGCATCCAAGGTAGTTTATTTGTATCAATACAGTCGGCAACTCCAGATGGGTTGTATTCGGGATTTGGTACTTCGCTCATAATTGTCCCCTAAAAGTTGTAGCTTAAGCTAGCTTGGAAAAGCTTTTGAACGCCATATGTTCCAATTATGAATGTGTCCCCAATTGTTGCTTGGTCATTGGATAAATTAGGAAAAACTTCCATATCTGTATAGTAGTCTTCATTCATTGCATTATCTAAAGTCAACGTGAAATCCCAAGGTCCAGTAACAAATGCAGCTTGGAGATTCAGAACTTTATAGCTAGGATTTTTTAAGGCTCCAACAACAGGCATTCCAACACCTTGACCTGTAAAGCTCCATTGAGCTCCTAATGTCATTTCAGTCCCATTAGATAAATTAGTTGAATAATCTGCTGCAACCAAGAAACTTTTATCAATAGTAGCTGGAGGTGTAACACCACTCAAATCTGTGCCGTCGGCAAGGATGGTACCGTCAGCAAAATCTGAATTTACAAAACCAGCTGCAAAAGACAACACAAGATTGTCTGTAGCTTGAGTTGTAACTTCAAGTTCAATACCATTTTGGTCACTGTCACCTATATTAGTAACATATTCAATCAGTCCAGGACCTCCTGGATTAGGTGCCACAACTTGAAAAGCACGATCTTTATATTCAATATCAAAATATGCTACTGAAAGAGATGTTCTTCCTTCGTTCATTGTTCCTTTCCAACCTAATTCATTCTGTAAAGCTTCTTCTTTACCAAATTGTCCTAGCAGTTTATTTCCTGCAGCATCCGTGTAAGGAACTCCATTATTTAATCCACCAGGTTCATAACCTTGTGAGGTTGTGAAGTAGGCAATAGAACCATTATCGAAGTTTCTTGTGATGGAAACTCTAGGAAGGGTTTCTGTATCATCAACTTTTCCACCATGAACTGCTCCATTAGTTTCTGAATCTAAGTTAAGTTCTGTTTCTTCCCACTTGTCATATCTAAGACCAAAGTCATATCTCCATTGATCAACTTCATAAGATATATTTCCGAATAGGGCATTATGAGTGTTTTCTTCTACAATTTTTTCGAAAGGCATAGCAAACACAAATCCAAGTCCGATCGCATCAGGACCGAAAGTTAAAAATGAGTCCATTGTCCTTTCATAATCTGACATATAACCGCCAACTATCCACTGAAGATTACTATCAGTTGTTGAGGTAAAGCGTATTTCTTGCGTCAGCACATCCATTTCTTCTGGTCTTGTAGTATTGAAGTACCAGAATTGTGTTAAATCAACATCAGTTATTCTTGTACTTTCAGTATCTGTTTGAGAAGTGATTGTTGTTATGTCAAAACCATCTAGAGACCAATTCAGTTCTAAAGTGGCCGCAGTTGTTTCTGCATTTCTGCTAGAATTTGTTCCAGTATCGAGTTGCTTCGGATAGAAAAAAGAACCAGGTTGTCCAAGCTCTCTAGCCCATGTATTTACAGGTCCTTCATATTCATTTCTTCTTACGGAAGCATAAAGAGAAAGATTATCTGATAAAGATCCTGCTATTGAAATTCTAGTTCCATCTTCAGAATACTTATCAATATTTACAGGCTGATTATCAACACCGTCAGAATTAGGGTTTGTTATAAAACCGTCATCATCTCTGGTATAACTAAATACTCTCATAGCCCAATCACCTTGAAGAGGGATATTGGCAGATACTTCAGCATCATTTATACCTTGTTGTCCTGTTTGGTACTTAATTCTTCCAGTAAAACCTTCATCTGCACTTGGTCTTTTACTTACGAATTTAATTGCACCACCAATGTTACTTCCACCATACAAGATACCTTGAGGTCCTTTTAGGACTTCTATTCTCTCAAGATCACCAAATCTAGAAGAAGCATCACTAAAAAGCTGAACATCGTCTAAATAGAAACCTACACCTTGTGTTAATCCAAATGCACCTATACCTCTCATAGAGACGTTAGGAAAACCATCAGCTCTTTTAGCTAGGTTAAGATTTGGAATAAGTAGACCGATTTTATCAAGTCCTTTGATATTACGAGCATCGATGTCTGCACCAGAGATAGCAGAAACAGATTCTGATATATCTAGCAGAGATTCTTCTCTTTTTCTTGCAGTGACTATAATTTCATCCAAAGTAGTTGCACTATTTTCAGTTGATTCAGCTGAAAATGCAGGAAATGAAAGGAATGAAATAACCAATGACACGCAAAGATATTTGCTTTTAAAATTCATAATTCTCCCCAATTAATTGTTTTGACATCATTTAAATGATGTTGTGCGACTAATTTACCCATAAATTTGACTAATTAACAACAATTAACCCCTTTTTTTTCTATTACTGACCGCCGTCGAAATTAATGAAAGATAAATTTTTGTCATTTTTCTTGAATATGCTGTCTATAATAAGTGTAGGGGTAAACAATATGGATGAACTAACAAAACCAAATGCGTTGGGCACAGAGGGTTTTATTTTTAATCAAACGATGCTCAGGATCAAAGATCCGGAGATTTCATTGGATTTCTATGTAAACAAGTTAGGCATGACGCTTATAAAGAAATTAGACTTTCCAGAAATGGAGTTTAGCCTCTTCTTTTTAGGTTATCTAAGAGACTTCGATGAAGAGGTACCTAATGATCCTGTGAAAAGAGCAGAGTATGCTTTTAGTCAAAAAGCAATGCTGGAGTTGACCCATAACTGGGGTACTGAAACAGATGACTCATTTTCTTATCATGACGGAAATTCAGATCCTAGAGGTTTTGGTCATATAGGTATTACTGTTCCCGATGTCTATGCGGCCTCAAAACGTTTTGAAGAACAGAATATAGAGTTTGTTAAGAAACCTGATGATGGTTCTATGAAGGGCCTGGCTTTCATTAAAGATCCGGATGGCTATTGGATAGAAATTTTGTCTGCTAGAGGTTCTTCTCAATTTTAAATTGATTTAGCATGAGTGAAGACATACTAAGAAGACTCGAAGTTTTAGAAGCTAAGGATGAAATTAGAGAGCTCGTCTCTAATTATGCAGAATCTTGTGATAGGCAAGATTTAGAGGCACTTGAAAAAATATTTACTATTGATGCTTCGTTTGATTCTCCTAACGGCTCACTACAAAGCAAAGGGCGTCAAAATATATTAGATATGTATCACGAGGTTTTTCTATCTCGTGGACCTTCATTTCATTGGACTCATGATGTAACCATCTCTATAAATTCAGACGATAATCACCTTGCAGAAGGAACTGTGTATAGTCATGCCGAGACTACAAGAGATGGAATCGCAAGCTTAGCAGCAATGCGATACGATGATTTATATTCGAAGAAAGAGGGCACTTGGAAGTTCTTCAAAAGAACAATTAATTTCTTCTATTACGTTAAATCAGAAGATTATTTAGATAGCTTAAATGATCCAATGAGGGTTAACATGGGAGAAAATAAAATAGCCGCAGATATACCTGAATCCATACCTTCTTGGGCAGAATTTCAAAAGAAACGAACAAAAAGTTGATTAAGAATAGCCCTCATTCTGATGAAA
>CAJWIK010000071.1 GCA_913042105.1 uncultured Gammaproteobacteria bacterium | reverse complement strand
CAAATAAACCTAAGTATTCTCTTAAATCAGGAAAGTAAATAATATTTTGACTCTTGGTACTTATCTTGTTGTCCGATATAACTAAAGCAGCTCCTTTTTCTAATGCCGAATCTACAAAATTAATGCCATCTTTCTTATGCCCCTTAAGCGCAAAAAATAAACCCCCAGGAGATAAGGATCTACTATCAATATGAAGACTCGAAATTTCTACGTCTTTAAAACCATCTAGATCAGATAGTTCAAATAAAAAATTAGAAGCTTGCATCTATATCTCAAGGTCCCTTAATAAAAATATTTGTTCCATAATACTGGAAAATAAAGGAGCTGATACTTTACCGCCAGAGTAATCATCACCAGAAAGTCCATGTAATACAACGACTGCCAAAAATTCTGGGCTATCATGGGGTACGAAACCTGCAAATGTTGCCGTGTAAGTAGTCTCAGTTTCCATAGTCTCTTTGGCAGTACCAGTTTTACCTGCAACTACCCGTTTGGCTAGTTTAGCCTTAGAAGCGGTTCCTCCTTCTGAGTTAACCGTTCTAACAAGCATGTCCACTATTTTTTGATTTGTATCAACATTGATAACTCTTTCATTGAAAGGTTCAGCAAAAGAATTTTCTTTAAATAAATTTAACTCTATGAAATTTCCTTGATTGGCAAAAACCGAATAGGCCTGGGCAATCTGAAGGGCCGATAAAGTCATTCCATAACCATAACAAGAGCTTACTTTATCTCTTAAAGTAAATTGAGTTTCGTGAGGTAAAAAGCCTTCTCTTGCAGGCAGCATAATAGACGTAGGATATCTGCCGATACCAAATTTTTTATAATAATTTACTAGATGTTTTATATCCTGATCTTCACATAATTTGATCATTCCAACATTACTTGAATAAGAAATAATTTCTGAGAGATTGAGCTGACCATAATCTCGAAAATCACTTGTTTTATAACCTTCAAACTCAATCCACCCTGGAGAGGTGTTAACTATCAAATCTTCGTGTATTTTTCCTGATTCTAGAATTGCAGACATGGCCAAGGGTTTGAGAACAGAACCTGGTTCAAAAACATCTATTGTTGCTCTATTTCTAAGTATAGACATATCATGAAAGTTTTTTCTATTAGAGGGATCAAAAGAAGGATGATTTACTAAAGCAAGTATATCTCCCGATTTAGGCTCAATGACAACCACTGATCCTGCCTCGGCATTATATTTTTCAATAACCTTATCTAGTTCATGATAAGCAATTGATTGGATATTTATATCTATAGTTAATTGAATATCATTTCCTGAAACAGCTTCTATTCTTTTACCTTCAAGTTTACTATTTCTTGAACCTTTAATTCCTTGAAAGCTGCCCTCTTTTCCTAAAAGCTCGTTATGAAATACGAGCTCTGTACCTTGAATACCTCTTCTATCGATATCTGTAAGACCAACAACATGAGAAGTGATATTTTTCTCCGGATAACTTCTTCTTAAATTTTCTCTAAAATAAATTCCTGGAATCTTCTGACTTTTAATACTTGTTCTTATTTGATTATTGACATTCCTACTAATTTCTTTGAATCCAGAAGATTGCTTTTTCAATCCCTCAAGCAAGATAAGGGGATCTTGATTTAAGGCCCTGGAAAGAGAAATAATATTTTCTTTATCGTATCTAAATTGAGAGAAATCTAAACCAACGCTATAACCTTTTACATCCAGGGCAAGAATTTTATTATTTCTATCTAAAATCTTTCCTCTAGATGCTAAAAGAGAATAATTAGAATCTAGCCTACTAAAGACCTGATCATCAAGAAAAATATCCTGATAAATTTGAAGGTAGATCAGTCTAGCAATTAGAGAACAAAACCCTAAAAGAATTATTAACTGGATAAATACTATCCTTCCCGAAGAATAGAGAATCCTAGTAGACATGGTCTCCTAATTAATCTAGTTGAGTTCTTACAAAGGAAGGAATATCGAGATATTCATCATTATCTGTTTCTTTTTTCAAAGCCTTTTCTACAAGTGGTGGATTTTCTAGAAGTTGTTTAGCTGCATCGCTCAAAGGTAAAGGCTTCCTTTCATTTATAGAATTTAAGCTATGGGGTTTATTTGCAGCTGTCTGTACAGAAGAATTTAATCCTGTAGCAATGACAGTTACTGTTAAATCATTTGAAGATGATTCATCTAAGACCGTCCCAGTAACTATGATCGCTTCTGGAGAAGCAAATTCATTAATACAGTCCCCAACTGCTTTTATTTCTCCCAAAGAAAGTTCAGGTCCTGCAGTTATATTAACCAGAACTCCTTTTGCGTCTTTAAGACTTATATCTTCTAGAAGCTTGCTAGCTATGGCTTGTTCAGCTGCAATTCTTGCTCTATCAGGTCCACTAGATGTACCTGTACCCATCATTGCAGTTCCTTTTTCGGACATGACAGTTTTTACATCAGCAAAATCTACATTTATTAATCCAGGTCTAATTATAATATCCGAAATACCTCTAACAGCTCCGCCGAGTACATCATTTGCTTGTTTGAAGGCTTCGAGCATGCTGCAATCTTCTCCGAGAACTTCTAAGAGTTTCTGGTTAGGTATTGTTATCAATGAATCAACTTCTTCAACTAACTCTTTAATGCCCTCTTGGGCAATCTTCATTCTCTTAGCTCCTTCTAATTCAAAAGGTTTAGTAACAACAGCTACTGTAAGAATTCCAAGTTCTTTAGCTACTTGAGCTACTATTGGAGCAGCGCCTGTACCTGTACCTCCACCCATTCCAGCTGTTATGAAAACCATATCAGTACCTTTGAGCATATCTCTAAGCTTATCCCTATCCTCAAGAGCAGCCTCTCTTCCAATCGCAGGATTTGCTCCTGCTCCTAGTCCATCGGTTATCTCCATACCTAGAATAAGTTTAGTACTAGCATCATTTTTCTCTAGAGCTTGCTTATCAGTATTGATAGAAATGAACTCAGCGCCTTCAATGCCACATTCGACCATATGCTGCACAGCATTTCCGCCGCCGCCCCCAACACCTATAACTCTTATTGAAGCATTTCCTTTAACTTCCTCTATAATTTGCCAATCACTCATATCTAACCTCTCTTTTAATTAATTGTTAAAGATTTCCGCCAAACCATCTAGAAATCCTATTTAAAATATTCTTGTCTCTGTGTATATAATTTAGATGATCCTCTTGCATTTGCTTCTTTCCATATAGTAATAGACCAACCGATGTGGCATAAATTGGGTTATTAATAATCTCAGAAAACCCTTCAACTGAATGAGGCGAGCCCATTCTCACTGGAGAATGAAAAATCTCTTCCGCTAATTCTGTAGCCCCTTCAATTTTTGATGCTCCACCAGTCAATACTATCCCTGCAGGAATTAATTCATCAAAGCCGCTTAGACTTAACTTCTGTTGAGCCATACTAAATATCTCTACATATCTTCTTTCTAAAACATCTGCTAATGCTTGTCTTGATAACTCTCTTTCCGGTCTTCCTCCCATCCCAGGAACCATCATAATTTCTTCAGGTCTTGTCATTGAACTTACGGCACAGCCATATCTTTGTTTAATAGTTTCTGCTTGCGTAGGAGGAGTTCTTAGGGCTTGAGCGATATCATTTGTTACGTGGTCACCAGCTATTGGAATCACATCTGTAAAACAAATAGATCCGTCAACAAAGACAGCGATGTCTGTTGTTCCTCCACCTATATCAATTAAACAAACTCCCAAATTTCTCTCATCTTCAGTTAATACGGAGTAGCTCGACGCAAGTTGCTCTAAAACAAATGCTTCAACATCTAAACCGGCTGCACTTATGCATTTATGGATATTTTGAGACGAATTTTCGCTGCATGTTACTAAATGCACCTTAGCTTCTAATCTTGAACCTGCCATCCCTAGCGGTTCCTTGATACCGTCTTGTTTATCTATGATGTAATCTCTAGGTAATACATGCAGCAGTCTTTGATCTGCAGGTATTGCCATAGCCTGAGCCGTCTCAATTACTCTGTCTACATCAGTGAACTTGACTTCACCATCACGTATAGGAACAACCCCTTCAGAGTTTAAACCTCTTATATGACTACCAGAGATACCTACATAACAAGATCCTATATGACAACCAGCCATGCTTTCTGCTTCTTCAATCGATCTTTTTATAGCTGTTGTTGTTGATTCAATATCTACAACAACTCCATTTTTGAGACCCTTCGAGGTGTGAGTACCTAGACCTGTTATTTCAATTTGTGGCCCTCTTGATTCTGCAACAATAGCCACTACTTTTGATGTTCCTATATCAACACCCACAAGCATCTCATTCTTACTTACGTTACTCATATCGCCTTCTCCATTTTTTCAGTGCTTACTGCAATAGCATTTCTATATCTAAGGTCTATATATTTGCTACGGTCTTTATTTCCTGAGCTCAGCTCGAACAGTATAAATTGCTCGAGACGTTCGAGCTGAACCCGGAAATCCCCTTTATTGAATAAATAATTTGTTCCATAATTATCTTGTGCTTTTATGAAATCATTTCCCTCGTGACCCAAGTGTTGTAATTTCTTTCCCTTAAGATTTAGAACATTTTGCATCAGTCTTGCATAATTTAATAAAATTTCTACCTGATCGTCTGCACCAGAAATTGAAATCAGACTTAGGTTTTTTGCCATATCATCAGGAGATATAATCTTTCCTTCTTGTGTAAGAAATCTATCGTTTTCTAAAATAGCTATAGGTTGATGTTCTTCGATTTCAATCAATGTTTTTTCATTGAACTTTTGAGTTGCCTTTATTATTGATACCCAAGAATTTGAAAATATTTCGTCTTTGTTGTTTGTTTGAAGATTATTTACATGATTAGAAATTTTTGGTTCTAAGATAGCGATATTAGAAATGATTTCTTTTGAAAACTTTATAACGATTTGCTGATCCGCAGACTGATTTTGAACAGAACAAGCCGTCATCATTAGTAAAACAATGATTAGAAAGGACCTCATCTAACCAAGCTCCTGTCTAAATAAATATTTTTATCAGAAGCAGGAATAGTCATTCCTAGACTTTCAGTAGCAAATTTTCTTAAAGATATATGGTTCTTAAAATACTTTACCTCTTCTAAAAGAAGATTAGATTGAAAAGAAAGGTCTTCTTTTTCTAATTTTAAATTTTCTAAAACAGAAAATGTTTTTCTGTATTCATACGTCTGAAGTATCAACGCATAAGAACTTATAAAGGAAGTAATTATCAATAGAGATATAAATATGATTTTGTAATTATCTTGTGTCATATTTTTTCTGCCACTCTGAGGATTGCACTTCTACTTCGTGGATTTGTAGACATTTCAGTTTTGGTAGGTTTTAAAAATTTTTCTCCAAAATATTTAAATTTTATATTTGAACCTATCCTGTCTTTTCCCTGAAAAAACCTCTTAACAATTCTATCTTCCATAGAGTGAAAACTTATAACAGCCAATCTGCCACCACAACATAGAATATAACTGGCAGCCTCAAGAGCGCATTGCAGCTCATATATCTCTTGATTTATGAACATCCTTATACCTCTAAATGAATTTGTAGCAGGATGCTTTTTCGATCTTTTGTAAACACAAGAAATAATAAGATCAGATAATTCCTTTGTAGATTCAATAGATTTTTTTTCTCTTGAATCACAGATTTTAGAAGCTATTTTTCTAGATGCTCTTTCTTCTCCCAAGGTCCAAAGTACATCTTCAATTTCTTTTTTTGTAGCTGAGTTTATCCATTCAGCTGCTGTTTGGCCTTGTGATGTATCAATCCTCATATCTAGAGGTCCATTTGATTGAAAACTAAATCCTCTTTCGGGATCATCAAGTTGTGTTGAGGAGATACCTAAATCTATTAAAATTCCATCTATCTCACCATCTTTAAAGAGTTTATTTAAATTAGAAAATGAATCATTAACTAATTTAAATCTTTTGTCATCAGTGAATTCTGAAGATAGATTCAAAGTAGCCATCTTATCTTTCTCTATTGAAATCAGAGTTCCATCCTGATTTAGCTTTTTAAGAATTTTTAGTGAATGTCCTCCAGCTCCGAAAGTACAATCTATATATTTACCATTTTGCTTAGAGACAAGATTCTCTAGTACTTCATCTACCATTACCGCTTCATGGGAGATATTTATCAAAACGGTATCTCCTCCAAACTCATTGGAAGATCCTCAATTAAATCTTCTCCTTTAATCTGGAGTCCGGATTGCTTTTTTTCCCAGTTATCTAGATTCCATAATTCAAATTTTGAGCCCATACCGACAAGAGCAACATTTTCTTTCAAAGTTAAATCAGCAAATTCCCTTAAAATTTGAGGAATGAGAAGTGTCATTCTTTCACCAACCTCAAAATCGGTTACGGAGGCATTACCTAATATTTTCCACTGAATAGACCTTACTTTCTGATTAAGGCCTCCAAGTGCCTCAAATTTCTGCGAAATCTCTTTCCATAACTTACCAGGATAGATTATTAATGCAGGATATTGAGGATCTTTTGTAATAATCATTTCCCCTTCACAACTTGCCCTTAGAAGCTCTCTATATCTTGCAGGTATGACAATTCTGCCCTTTGTATCAAGGGTTAGATTACTAGATCCATATATGCCTATACTCATTTCATGTACTAATTAGCAAGTAATATTACTTTATCTTGCACTTTGGCACACTTTTACACACTTTGTTTAAAATTACTAGTTAAAATGAAAAGAAAAGTACACTCAATAAAACTCAAAATTTACAGGATATAAAAG
>CAJWIK010000070.1 GCA_913042105.1 uncultured Gammaproteobacteria bacterium | reverse complement strand
CAACCAATGATAGTTGCGCAGAGACTGTTGTTAATATTATTGATAATCCTTACCGGAATAACAGGTTTTTACCTATTGAGAAATCAGGGAATTAGGACACTTATTAATTTAAGGTCGAATCCTATAGGGTTCGAACCCACTGCAGATAATGTTCTTAAGACTCTGTTTACACCAATTGGTGGGTTCTTTTTGGTGATTCCAGGTTTCATAACAGATTTACTAGGGTTGTTGATCCTTTTGCCTTTAACAAGAATATTTATAATTGGACTGATATTTAGTTATCTAGGACCTGTCAACCATAATCCAATGAAAAATAGAACTAATGAAGATTGGATTGAAGGCGAGTATAAGAAAGATAAATGACTGTTTGGGGTTGAAAAATATCTATAAATCCCAACATAGTCTAAGTGGGAGGACAAGTTCTAAATGAATTGAGCATTGACGTGCCGATACAACTCATTAGAATGGCGAGCCTTTCGTATTAAACAATTTAAATTTTAATTAAATTTTGGAGAAACCTGATGAAATTTAGACCATTAGCAGACCGCGTCTTAGTAAGGCGAACTGATGAAGAACAAACCACTGAAGGTGGAATAGTTCTACCTGGATCGGCAGCAGAAAAACCATCTCAAGGAGAGGTTGTAGCTGTAGGATCTGGAAAAACTTTAGATAACGGAGAAGTTCAAGCCGTTTCTGTGAGCGAAGGCGACCTAGTCGTTTTTGGTCAATATGCTGGTAGCAATACAGTAAAAATCGATGGGGATGAGCTTGTTATTCTTAATGAACAAGACATTCTTGGTGTTTTAGAAAAATAATTTATTAAAGAGAGGAAAAAATGGCCAAAGAAGTCAAATTTAGTGATGCTGCTCGCCAGGGAATGTTGGCGGGTGTAAATATACTTGCGGATGCAGTTAAAGTTACGTTGGGACCTAAAGGAAGGAATGTAATTTTAGATAAGTCTTTTGGAGCACCAACAGTTACAAAGGATGGTGTATCGGTTGCAAAAGAAATTGAACTTAAAGATAAGTTTGAAAACATGGGTGCGCAAATGGTTAAAACTGTTGCTTCTCAAACTTCTGACGAAGCAGGGGATGGGACAACTACAGCAACTGTTCTTGCGCAATCAATTGTAAACGAAGGTTTAAAATCAGTTCAAGCGGGTTATAACCCGATGGATCTGAAGAGAGGAATTGATAAAGCTGTAGCGGCTGCAGTGGAGACACTAAAAGATGCGTCAGAGCCTTGTGAAGATGATACTGCCATAGCACAAGTTGGAACAATT
The DNA here is from genome assembly GCA_913042105.1 of uncultured Gammaproteobacteria bacterium. GTDB lineage: Bacteria > Pseudomonadota > Gammaproteobacteria > Magnimaribacterales > Magnimaribacteraceae > Magnimaribacter. The sequence goes on along the minus strand of CAJWIK010000070.1, from coordinate 5,644 downwards.
TCAGCTAACAGCGATACAGCTGTTGGAGAAATCATTGCAGAAGCCATGCAAAAAGTAGGCAAAGAAGGCGTTATTACAGTCGAAGAAGGCCAAGGAATTGAGAACGAACTCGAGGTAGTTGAGGGAATGCAATTCGATAGGGGATATCTTTCTCCTTACTTCATCAACAATCAGGAGAGAATGACAGCTGATCTGGAAGATCCTTTCATCTTGCTTCATGATAAAAAAATCTCAAATATAAGAGACTTACTTCCATTATTGGAAGCTGTTGCTAAAGCTGGAAGACCTTTATTGGTTTTAGCTGAAGATGTTGAAGGCGAAGCTCTGGCTACTCTAGTCGTTAATAACATGAGAGGTGTAGTAAAAGTTGCAGCTTGTAAGGCTCCAGGGTTTGGAGATAGAAGAAAGGCTATGCTTGAAGATATAGCTATCCTTACTGGTGGTACAGTCATTTCAGAAGAAGTAGGATTATCTCTTGAGGGCGCAACTATAGAAGATCTTGGACAAGCTAAGAAAGTTGAGCTCAATAAAGAAGATACAACTATTATTGATGGTGCTGGTGCGGCAGATGGTATATCTGGAAGAGTAAATCAAATACGAGCTCAAATAGAAGATACTTCATCAGATTACGATAGAGAAAAACTTCAAGAAAGAGTTGCTAAACTTGCTGGTGGGGTTGCAGTAATTAAAGTAGGAGCAGGTTCTGAAATAGAAATGAAAGAAAAGAAAGCACGAGTAGAAGATGCACTTCATTCAACTAGAGCGGCCGTTGAAGAGGGAGTAGTTGCTGGTGGTGGAGTGGCTTTAGTCAGAGCTCAACAAAAAATTGAAGGTCTTACAGGTGATAACGAAGATCAAAATGTAGGTATAAACATTGCATTAAGAGCTATGGAAGCACCTATTAGGCAAATCACCAATAACGCTGGTGAAGAGGCTTCTGTGATTTTAGATAAAATCAAAGCAGGCGAAGGAAACTTCGGTTTCAATGCTGGATCAGGTGAGTATGGTGACATGATTAAAATGGGTATTTTAGACCCAGCCAAAGTTACACGTACTGCTCTTCAAGCAGCTGGTTCAGTGGCTGGTTTAATGATCACTACTGAAGCAATGATTGCTGATGCTCCTGAAGAAGGCGGTGCAGGTGGAATGCCTGGCGGAATGCCTCCAGGAATGGACATGGGCGGTATGGGCGGCATGATGTAAAGAAACAAAGCCCTTCGGGGCTTTTTTCTTGTCTCGTATAAATAATTTATAACTTTATTATTATTTAGGTATCATTAACTTTTAAAAGGGAGGGTTTATGGAAGAATTGTTTAATATGTTATTTAGGTTTGGTCACATCCTGGTTGGAATAACTTGGATAGGATTATTGTATTACTTTAACTTTATTCAGACTGAGTACTTCAAAGAAGCAGAAGAAGATGCTAGAAAAGATGCTGTTGCAAAGTTAGCTCCTAGAGCACTCTGGTGGTTTAGATGGGCAGCTTTTTTAACTTTTTTAACTGGTTTAGCTCTACTTCACTATATTTCAGTAAAAATTACTTTAGAGATTATTCTAGGGGCAACAATGGGTACTCTCATGATGCTTAACGTTTGGGGCATAATTTGGCCTAATCAAAAAATTGTCATCGGACTCAAAGAAGGTGATGCTGCAGTGGCAGCTCCTAAAGCTGCTTTAGCTTCCAGAACTAACACTCTCTTTTCAGTAGGGATGTTATATTTTATGGTTGCTTCAGCTCACTATCCTGCTTCAGGGCAAATCCTAGGAGCTAATTTAGGAATGACAGGTCTTTTGGTAGGACTTGGAATTATTTTTGCAATCCAAGCTAATGCTATGTGGGGAAAGATGCTACCGGCGATCACATCTGTTCGTAGCGTTATTGTATCTAGTTTTGTTCTTTGCATTGGGCTCTCAAGTGTTGCTTATTATTTATAAGTAACTATTCTAGAAAGGGGCTCAAGGGCCCCTTTTTTTATTTGTAAAAAAATTTCAAACCTTAAATTTTCTTGATAGAGAATGCTTATGAATCCAAGATTTAAAGAATGCCTCCTTGAGGTATACCACGCCGAACAAACAGGCGAAATTATATTTGAATCAATGCTTAAACATGCTCAAAACAAAGAGGAGCGTTTTATTTTTGGATCTATGTTGCAACTAGAAACTGAAGCAAAAGCAATCATGAGGCCTACTTTAGTTGAACTGGAGCTTTCAATAGAAGAAGACGTTTCTTTAAGGAAACAAGGGGTTGCGATCGGAGAAAGCTTCAAAGAAATACCATTTGCAGAACTCATTCAAAATATAGAGCAATCTGTAAAGAATATTTATCTGCCTCAATATGAAGAGTTAGAGACTTTAGTCACGGAAGAAGATACAGAGTATTTTAAGCTTGCAAGGTTTATGGGTGATCATGAACGTGCACTATTGTTATCTACAGAGAATATTAATAATAATTGTAATAAGCCGATGAAGCCGGTTACAGAAATGCTTCGTTTTCCTATTCTTTGGAAGAAAGAAAACTGACTTTTATATTCTTAAAGTTAATTTTAAGAATCTTGATTTTCTATATATATAGACCTACTTGGAAAAGCAAAGTCTGACTTGTGATTTTCTACTACGCTCATAATATTAAAGATCAGTTCTTGCTTCACTTGTGAGAATTGAGTGTAGTCAATTACATTCATATAACAGAGGATAGTAAGATCAATAGAACTTGATCCAAGTTCAGTCACTCTTACAAAATTTACTTGCCCTGGATTCTGTACAAAATTTTCACTATTATTTATGTACTCTTCAATTTCTTTACATATATTCTCAAGCTGTTCCGCCTTAGTACTATAGACAAGGTTAACGGTCCAAAAAATCCTTCTGTAACTCATGTCTTGATGGTTGATAACCTGTGAATCTGAAAGATCAGTATTAGGCACAAATACCGGCGAGGTGTCCAATAGTCTAACTAGAGTTGATCTGAAACCAATAGATTCTACAATTCCATGCAGACCATCGCTTATGCTTATCCTATCTCCTGGTTGAAATCTTTTTTCACTCAAGATAAAAATACCTGCAATGATATTTTTAAACATATCCTGTGCACCTAAAGCAACAGCTACCGAGAAAAGACCTAGACCAGCAATAATTGGGCCAATTTCTATGCCCCAAACATCAAGCATCATTGTTATTCCGACTATCCAAATTAACACACCAGCGACTCTGCTTAACCAGGTTGTCATTGCAGGAGTTAACCAAGAATTGTCACTTAGTAAATTGAGTAAAGGTTTCGTCAAATTAGCTAGAGCGCTAAAGATAGTATAAATAACAAGCATTTTTACTAAGTTGGTAGCAAGGGTATCTAGCGAGCCGCTAAAGGGAAGATAGGAAGTAATTAGGTATAATCCAAAGGCTATTGGAATAAGTCCAAATGGGCCTCTTAAAGATTCTATTATGTCATCATCTAGAGTGGTCTCTGATTTCTCAGTAAAACTAGCTATTCTGTCTAGCAAATAAGTATTCATAAGAGATCTAGCCACTAGAGAACCTATGATGATGCCAAGGCAGATAATAATATTATCAATTCCTACTCCTCTAATTCCTTGTTCCCATGTTTCTACAACAAGGTTCCAAAATTCATTAATCATTCTTGCTCCTCATCTATTTCATCTATATTTTTTTCTTTTCCAAGTTTGGCTAATTTAATTACATTATCTTTTATTAATACAGTCTCTATTCTATATCCATTGATGGTTAAACCAATATTAGTGTCAGGTATGGTTTGAACCTCTTCAAGTATTAAACCACTCAAAGTTTTTGGGCCTTCTGTTGGCAGCTCAAATTTCAGCCTTCTATTAACTTCTCTGACCATCATGCCTCCTTCAACTAAATAGCTTCCATCTGCTTGCGGCATAATATCCATCTTCTCCATAGTCTCTGTGGTGATTTCTCCAACTATTATTTCTAGAATTGCTCTCAAGGTAATTATTCCTTCAATATCACCATATTCATCCACTATTAATCCAACTCTGCGGCCAGATGATTGGAAGTTAGCTAATTGTTTATATAAAGGGGTATTTTCTGGAACAAATAAAGGCTCTTGTAATTCAGCTTTCAGATTCTTTTTTGAATAACTTTGATTTCCTAAAAAATCAGCTTTTTTATTGATAGACAAGAATCCTTGAATATTATCGATTGAATCTTCAAAACAAGGTATGTAAGTAAAGTCTATATCTTGTAATTGATTTAAAATATCCTCTAAATCATCGTTAAGATCTATGCCGATTATTTCGTTCTTTGGGATCATTACGTCGTTAACAGACAAGAAGTCCATATCAAAGATACCCATAAGCATCTCTTCCTGCCTTTTGGGGACTCTAGAAGTTTGCAATAAAGTTCTTAATTCTTCAGGTTTTAATTCATCTTTATCCACATCGTTTAAATCGATACCCATTAATTTTGTAACATTATTTGAAATAAAACTTACTAATGTAATCAAAGGGCTTAGGACCTTAGATAGGGGCTTCAAAATATAAGATGCAGGAAATGCAATACTCTCAGGCTTAAGAGCAGCAATAGTTTTTGGCATGACTTCCGCAAAGATTATCATGATTATCGTCATGAATACTGTTACTGCCAAAACAGCACTATCACTCCATATTCTTATTGCAATAACAGTTGCCAAGGCTGTAGCGAGTGTGTGTGTAAAGTTATTTCCTATTAAGATTACACCTAAAAGTCTATCCGTACTTTCAAGCAGTTTAGAAACTCTTCTTGCCGATTTGTTCTTTTCTTTTACAAGATGTTTCAAACGATAGCGATTAATTGCCATCATGCTAGTCTCAGAGCCAGAAAAGAAAGCAGACATAAGCACAAGAAAAGCTATTGAGCTAAAAAGAATCCACAGGGGTATATCGTTCAATTTATGTTGTCCTAAATAGGATCTGAGATGTGAAAAGTGTGTTCAAGTAATATAAATATAACTTTTAAGACTGCATTATAACCATTTGTTTGCCATTCATAGCAATAAAGATACAAATTTTCCTTGTAAGAGGTGGCTTATGCACTAGAATAAGCGCCTTTTTAAACAATACTCAAAAATATTTTTAGATGTTAACAATTAGATTAGCTCGAGCAGGAGCAAAAAAGAGACCTTTTTATCACGTAAGCGTAGCAGACTCTCGTATGCCAAGAGACGGAAGGTTCGTTGAACGTGTGGGATACTATAATCCTATAGCTTCTGGCCAAGAAGTTAAATTAGAACTAGATATAGAAAGAATAGACTATTGGGTATCCAAAGGAGCTCAACCAAGCGATAGAGTATTGAATCTATTGAAACAAAATAAAGAAACTCCTGAACAAACAGAAAAGAGACTTGCCGCTAAAGAAGCATTAAGGCAAAAGAAATTAGCTAAGAGATTAGCTGACAAAGAGCCTGTGGAAGAAGCAGCTCCTGAGGCTCCAGCAGAAGAAGCAGCTCCGTCAGAAGAAGTTGCAGAAGCAGCAGCTCCGGCAGAAGAAGTTGCAGAAGCTCCAGCAGAAGAAGCAGCTCCGGCAGAAGAAGTTGCAGAAGCTCCAGCAGCAGAAGCTCCAGTAGAAGAAGTTGCAGAAGCTCCAGCAGCAGAAGCTCCGGCAGAAGAAGTTGCAGAAGCTCCAGTA
>CAJWIK010000069.1 GCA_913042105.1 uncultured Gammaproteobacteria bacterium | reverse complement strand
CTCTAAATGTGCGGAACAATAAAAAGGGAGCTTAAAGCTCCCTTTTTTGTATCAGTAAGTATTCTAGAATTGATTCATAGTGTTGTCTTCACCAGAAGCTTTTAAAGCAGCTTCACCAGCAAAGTATTCTTTATGATCATCTCCCATATCAGATCCTGCCATATTTTGATGTTTAACACATGCTATGCCTTCTCTAATTTCCTTTCTCTGAACTCCTTCTACATATCCAAGCATCCCTTTTTCGCCAAAGTATTCTTTAGCTAAGTTATCAGTAGATAGGGCGGCTGTGTGATAAGTTGGAAGTGTTATCAGGTGATGGAAGATACCTGCTTGTTTTGCAGCATCGGCCTGGAAAGTTCTGATTTTTTCATCTGCTTCCTTTGCTAGATCTGTAAGATCATAATCTATGCTCATCAAATCTTCACGTTCATATGAAGAGACATCTTTTCCTTCTTCAGCCATTGAATCAAAGACTTGTTGTCTGAAATTTAATGTCCAGTTGAAAGATGGGCTATTGTTGTAAACTAACTTTGCATTAGGTACAACTTTTTTGATTTCATCCATCATTGCACCGATTTGACCTATGTGAGGTTTTTCTGTTTCTATCCATATTAGATCGGCCCCATTTTGAAGGCTGGTAATAGAATCTAATATACATCTAGCTTCTCCAGTTCCTTCTTTAAATCTATAGAGATTGCTAGGCAATCTTCTTGGTCTTACCACCTTTCCATGATGGTTAATAAGCACATCACCATGGTTCATTTCACCTTCAGCAACATCTTCTAGATCTAGGAAAGAATTATATTGATCACCTAAATCTCCCACTTCGTGAGTAATAGCTATTTGTTTAGTTAAACCTGCGCCTAATGAGTCTGTCCTAGCAACAATTACTCCATCATCAACACCTAGTTCTAAGAATGCGTAACGTACAGCGTTAATTTTTGCTAGAAAGTCAGAATGAGGAACCGTTACCTTACCATCCTGATGTCCACACTGCTTTTCATCAGAAACTTGATTTTCTATTTGGATACAACAAGCCCCGGCTTCTATCATTTGCTTGGCCATTAGGTAAGTCGCTTCTTCATTTCCAAAGCCCGCATCAATATCTGCAATTATAGGAACAATATGCGTTTGAAAGTTATCTATCTTATCCTGAATTTCTTCTTTTTTTTCTTCTGAAGATGCATCTAGCTCTCTGAATAAGCCACCAAGTTCTCTGGCGTCAGCTTGTTTCAAGAATGTGTATAGTTCGTCTATCAATGAAGCTACTGTTGTTTTTTCATGCATAGATTGGTCAGGCAATGGGCCGAAGTCAGATCTTAGGGCTGCAACCATCCATCCTGACAAATATAGGTATTTTTTGTCAGTATTTCCGAAATGCTTTTTAATAGATATTAGTTTTTGTTGTCCAATAAAACCATGCCAACATCCTAAAGATTGAGTGTAAGACTCTGGACTTGCATCATACTCTTCCATGTCTCTTCTCATTATTGCAGCTGTATATCTTGCAATATCAAGTCCTGATTGGAATTGATTCTGCATTCTCATCCTGGCAGCATTTTCTGGATTAATGTTTACGTTGGAGCTTTTGTCTTTACTCTTTAGTTCAGTAAGCTCTTGAATTAAATCTTTGTAAGAGGCCATATTCCTTCCTATTTAATAATTGAAGTCACTTAAAACCTTATATCTTATTGCTGTACCTGTTAAGTAGAAAAGTAAGTTTTATAGGATTTTAAAAAAGCGTCAGTTTAACGGGAAATGTCTATAAATCAACTATCTTTTAGATCTTTGGCTAGTTTTGATGCTAAGCCGATATATGAACTTGGCGTAAGTTTAGATAGACTCTGCTTATCATCATAAGGTACATCCATTTCATCTATAAATTTTACCAAATCTTCTTTAGAGATTTTTTTACCTCTGGATAGTTTTTTCATCAACTCATAACCATTGGGTATATTATTTTTTCTTATAACTGTTTGAATTGCCTCTGTTAAGACTTCCCAGGAATCATCTAGATCTTGTTTCAATTTTATTTTATTGATCTCTAATTTATTTAGCCCCTTTAACAAGGAATACAGAGCTAAATTAATATATCCAAAGGAAGAGCCTATGTTTCGCATTATTGTTGAGTCTGTAAGATCTCTCTGCCATCTCGAAATAGTCACTGTATTGCTTATGTGAGTCAGGATTGCATTAGCTATACCTAAATTACCTTCTGCATTTTCAAAATCAATTGGATTGACCTTATGTGGCATGGTCGATGATCCAACTTCTCCTTCTTTTAATTGCTGTGAAAAATAACCTAATGATATGTAACCCCAAATATCCCTGCTCAAGTCTATGAGGATATTGTTTAGTTTTACATAATCACCTAGAAGTAATGCGATTGTATCTTTAGGCTCGACTTGAGTTGTGTGTTTATTAAAATCAAGCTTTAGATTATTAACGAAACTTTCAGCAACACTTTCCCAGTTAATTTTAGGATAGGCCACCATATGAGCATTATAGTTACCAACCGCTCCGTTTATCTTTCCACTCATTATGTGTTTATTAATCTCATTTTCCAATTTATTGATTCTATGGAAGTAATTGGCAAATTCCTTTCCCATTGTTGTTGGGGATGCGCTTTGACCATGAGTCCTAGATAGCATAGGATTATTTGAATATTTCTTGGAAAGAAATTTAACGCGATTTGTGATTAATTTTAAAGATTTCTTTGTAATCAGTGACGCATCTTTGATCATCAACGCGTATGCAAGATTATTAATATCCTCAGAAGTGCAAGCAAAGTGTATAAATTCTGTATAGGGGGCTAAATTTTTATTTAGTTTAAATTTCTCTTTAAGAAAATATTCCACCGCTTTTACATCATGATTTGTTCTACTTTCTATAGATTTAACTCTTTTTGCATCTTTAATACTAAAATTATCAATCAAATCATTAAGATAACGAGTATCTTTAATATTCAATGAAGGGAGTTCCTTTATTTTGGGATTTTTAGATAAATGAATGAACCACTTTATTTCAACAATAACTCTATAACGTATTAAGCCATATTCACTAGTTATACTTCTTAAGTCTGCGACAGAATCACTATATCTGCCGTCTAATGGCGAGATAGATAGAAGTTTTTCAATTTTCATTTGGTTATTATAGCTTATGTTTTTTAGTGCTTGCCTTAGAGGTAAACAGGATACAAACTAGTTACATGAAAAAGTTCCTGTTAGCGCTTCTAATGTCTGTATTTTATCTTGCTATAGATGCGAAGACAGTAATACATGTAGGTTACTTATTCGATGCTGATAATGCATCATTAGAGCCGGAAATGACGATTGTGATTGAGGAAAATATAATTTCAGATGTTGTAGCTGGTTACATCTCCCCTGAAACAGATGATCTTTACATAGACCTAACTGGTTACTATATTTTACCGGGTCTTATAGATATGCATGTTCATCTCACCAGTCAAAGCTCTTCAAAGGCATATATAGAAAGAACGACTCTGAATTCAGCTGATTATGCAATTAGAGCAACAAAAAATGCAGAAAAAACACTGCTTGCAGGATTTACTTCCGTTAGGAACTTGGGCGATGCAGATTCAATAACTATTTCACTTAGAAATGCCATAAACAATGGAGTGACATTCGGACCAAGAATCTTTTCTTCAGGTACCACGATATCAACAACTGGAGGGCATGGTGATCCTACTAATTCCTTGAATTTAACCTTTACTTCTGACCCTGGACCAAGAGAGGGAGTGATCAATGGTAAAGAAGATGCATATAAAGCAGTAAGACATCGATACAAGCAAGATGCAGATCTTATTAAGATAACGGCAACAGGCGGAGTTCTTAGTAATGCCAAAAATGGTCAGAATCCTCAAATGACAGTAGATGAAATAAAAGCAATTGTTGCATCCGCTAAGGACTATGGTTTTAAAGTTGCGGCACATGCCCACGGATCCGAAGGCATTAAAAGAGCTACATTAGCAGGTGTAGATTCAATTGAACATGGAACACTTATGGACAAAGAAGGTGCATCTCTGATGAGAGAAAGAGGAACTTATTACGTGCCAACATTACTCGCTGGAAAATGGGTTGCAGACAAAGCTTTGGTTAAAGATTATTACCCACCTTTTGTTGAAAAAAAAGCACTCGAAATTGGACCTCAACTTCAAGCAACTTTTTCTATGGCCAATCAGGCTGGCCTGAAGATTGCTTTCGGTACAGACAGTGGCGTCTCGCCACATGGAGAAAATGCAAAAGAGTTTAAACTCATGATCGATGGTGGTATGACAGAGAAAGAGGCCATTTTAAGTGCTACACTTAATGCCGCTGATTTACTTGGAAAAAATAATGAAATAGGTAGTCTTACCAAAGGTAAGCTAGCAGATTTAATTGGAGTCTCAAAAAATCCATTAGAGGATATCACTATTCTTGAGACCGTAGATTTTGTAATGAAAGGAGGAGAGGTTGTAAAACAACCTTAAATAAATATGAAGTTATATAATTCAATTGGACCAAATCCACATGTTGTCAGGATGTTTATAGCTGAACTTGGGATAGAAATTGACACAGTCGAAGTAGATTTATTGGGCGGTGAAAATAGACAGACATCTTACTTAGCAAAAAATCCATCAGGTCAAACACCATCTTTAGAGATGGATGATGGTAGTTTTTTAGCTGAAATAACTGTTATTTGTGAATATTTAGATGAGATTAATGGACATAGTGACCTTATTGGCAAAACACCTCAGGAAAGAGCAGAAACAAGAATGTGGACAAGACGAATAGATCTTCAAATTATAGAACCCTTGGCTAACGGTTTTAGATATTCTGAAGGTTACGAAATCTTTAAAGATCGTCTGCACCTTATTCCTGAAGCAGCAGATGATTTAAAAGCCATTGCCCAAGAAAGACTCACTTGGCTTGATAAACAGTTAGATGGAAAAGAGTATATATGCGGAGATAGATTTTCTTTAGCTGATATTATGTTTTATTGTTTTATAAAGTGGGGCACAGAGGCAGGACAGCCTCTCAATCCAGAAAACATTAATGTAGCAAAGTTATTAGAAAAACTTGATGCATTAGATAGCGCCTCGGCTTAATGGATAAAGAAGAAAGGATCCGTGCCTGGTTGACTACTGGGGCAGTGTTTATAATTGCAGTTCTCTGGATATTATCTATTTGGATTTAATGACTTGGGTTGTTTATATTCTTGAATGTTCTGACGGATCTTTCTATACAGGCATTAGTAATAATGTTGAAGCCCGAATAAATACTCATAATGCCTCTAAAGGAGCTAAATACACTAAAAGTAGACTGCCAGTTACCTTAGTTTTTCAAGAAAATACTTTTAATAAAAGTGAATCATTAAGAAGAGAAATAGAGATAAAAAAACTTACAAGAAAAAAGAAAAGGGAGCTAATTGATGCTTTTAATTTCTCCACCACCTAAACATTTTTCATCCTTATAAATTACAACTGACTGACCTGGCGTCACAGATCTCTGAGGTTCTTTAAAAAAAAGTTTCATCGATCCTTTTGAAAGCTCCACATGACATTCTTGATCTTTCTGTCTGTATCTTACTTTAGCTGTTCCATCGAAAGATTTAGGTAAGGAGTCTTCAATTAAGAACGTATTCTTGGTCTCAAGTTCAGAAGAAAATAGAAGGGGATTTTCATTTCCTTGAACACAAATAAGCTTATTTGATTCTAGATCTTTACAAGCCACATACCACGGCAAGTCAGGAGCATCTTTCACGCCACCTATGCCTAAACCTTGTCTCTGTCCGAGGGTATAAAATACTAGACCTTTATGTGTTCCAATAACTGAATCATTGTCATCTACGATTTCACCTTCTTCTCCGCCAAGATAATTTGCCACGAACTCAGGAAATGGCCTTTCTCCTATAAAACATATTCCAGTACTGTCTTTTTTTTCGCTTGTAATGAGATTATTTTCTCGCGCGATTGCCCTTACTTTGTCTTTCTTTAATTCCCCTAAAGGAAAAAGAGTATGTTCTAGGACTTCTTTATCTATGGCGTGGAGGAAATATGATTGATCTTTTGAATTGTCTTTGCCTTTAAAAAGACTCACATTATCTGTTCGAGCGTAATGACCAGTTGCCATGTAATGATAGTCATTTGATCTGGCATAGTTATAAAACTCTTTAAATTTAATTTCTTTATTACAAAGAATATCAGGATTAGGGGTCCTGCCTGCTTCTAGTTCAGATAGAAAATAAGAAAAAACTCTTTCTTTGTATTCCTGAGAAAAACTAATTTGTACAAGCGGGATATCTATTTGATCGGCGACAAAAGCTGCATCCATGAAATCTTCTTTGATACTGCAATAGGGAGACCCGTTATCATCATCCCAATTCTTCATGAATAATCCATGCACGTCATAGCCTTGCTCTTTAAGCAACAGTGCAGAAACCGAAGAATCGACTCCACCAGATAAACCTACTAGTACCTTTTCTTTTGTCATTTAGGTCAATTAACCTTATTAGTTAAATAATATATAATGCGCACACATTTAATTATACAGAGCAATCATGAAGTTTGAGCACATAAAAGAACCTGCTAGAGGTTCAAAAATATCCATCGACTCCTCAGGGCAATTAGTTGTCCCTGATAATCCAATAATTCCTTTTATAGAAGGAGATGGAATAGGTTCAGATATCACACCTGCCATGATCAAAGTTGTCGATAGTGCAGTTGAGAAGTCCTATGGTGGAACTAAAAAAATCGAATGGATGGAAATATACTGTGGTGAGAAATCAACAGTAGTTTATGGTGAAGATAAGTGGTTGCCGCCTGAAACATTAAAAGCTTTAGAAGAATATGTTGTTGGAATAAAAGGGCCATTAACCACTCCGGTGGGTGGAGGAATCAGATCCTTAAATGTAGCTTTAAGACAAGAACTAGATTTATACGTATGTCAGAGACCAGTGAGATATTT
>CAJWIK010000068.1 GCA_913042105.1 uncultured Gammaproteobacteria bacterium | reverse complement strand
CTAGTTACAGCAGCTGTTGCATTAGCGGCCAGTTGTGCGTTTATGTTGCCTGTGGCAACTCCTCCAAATGCGATAGTATTTGGTTCTGGTTTAATAAGAGTGCCTCAAATGGCTAGAGCAGGATTCTTAATTAATGTCCTAGGAATAATAGTAGTGTCCTTTGTAGCAGTTATTTCTGTGCCCTACTTTCTTCTTTAATTACCTCTAGCGAGAGCTCCTGGTCTTCTAGTATCTGCCACACCAAAGATTAACTCTTGATCTAAGAAAATTGCCTGAACACTGCCCATTGTTTTAGAAGTCTCAAGTTCATGACCCTTCTCTATAAGTAGTTTAGTAGTATCAGGACTAAAACCAGACTCCAATTGAAGCTTGCCTTCTAGTCTCTGATTTATTCTTGGTGCCATGACAGCCTCAGAGAAACTCATATTATGATCAATAACATTACTAATCACTTGTGTAATAACGTTAGGTATTTTGCCCCCACCTGGAGATCCTAAAATCATCATTAAATCTCCATTAGGTCTAAATACAAAAGTAGGTGTCTGAGTGCTAATCATCCTTTTTCCTGGTTCTAATCTATTTGCTTCACTAGTTCCGTATTCAGCATCTTCTTGTCCGTAAAAGTGGGAAAAATTCCTCATTTGGTTATTCATGAGAAATCCACCCTTCTCAATAGTCACGCCTGAACCAAAAGAAGATCCCAGAGTATAAGTATTGGAAACTGCATTGCCATTTGAATCTATAATTGAAAAATGTGTTGTGTCTGGACTTTCATCGTATTGCTTTAACTCACCTTTAAATATCTCTCCATCTGGAGTTCTTCTATCGAGAATAGAGCCTGCACGATCTGAAGCATATTCTTTATTTAGCATTTGGTTGACCGGTACATCATAAAAATCAGGATCTCCGTGATATTCAGCCCTATCAGCAAAAGCTCGTTGCATAGCTTCGGAAAGAATATGAATAGTTTCAGCTGAATTATGACCAGACTCTTTTAAATTAAAATTTTCTAAAATATTTAACGTCTGCAGTAAAACCAATCCTCCACTAGCAGCTGGCGGCATTGATACAATTCTGTAGCCTCTATAATCAGTCTCAATAGGCGTCCTGGACTTAGCTTCATAAGAGGCCATGTCATCTAATGTGATGAGCCCACCATTAGATAATGATTCAGAAGAAATCCAATTTGCTATTTCACCTTCATAAAATACCTCCTTACCTTTTTTGCTTATCATGAACAAAGTTTTGGCAAGGTTAGGTTGTTTGAATAAGCTTTTAACACTTACAGCCTCTTCGGATTGGTCATAAAATTTTTCTTTGGAGACTTGATTCTTGAGCAGAGATTCAGCGCCCCAAGTAAGAACAAAATTAAGATCATGAGTAACCTCAAAACCATTTTTGGCTAATCTTATAGCTGGCTTTAATAAAATAGACAGAGGAAGACTGCCATGGACTTCATGAGCTTTAAGCAGACCTGCAACTGAACCCGGAACAGCGTTAACAAGATGACCAAACTTAACGACATTGTCATCTTCAAGGAACATTTCACTCGTTGAGGATTTGGGTGCCGCTGAACGATAATCTATTGAAGAAATCTTATCTTCTTCATTATCATAAATGAGTATAAAGCCTCCGCCACCTAAATTACCGGCGCGAGGAAGAGTAACCGCTAACGCAAAACCAACCGCCACAGATGCATCTACAGCATTTCCACCTTGCCTTAAAATCTCATATCCAACTTCGGTTGCATGCTTATTCTGTGTTACAACCATAAAGTCAGAACTTATCTCAGGATGAATTCTGCTCTGATAATCTAATATTGTTTGTGTTCTGGCATGGATTGCATGCCCAAAAAATAAAAATAATAAGAGGCCTACAAAGTAATAGTTTTTCATTACAAGTACTTTACGGCGAGGCGACACCAGCACTAGGTCTTCTAGGATCTGCAGATCCATAGAAGTAATTTCCTTCTTTCATAATAGCTTGAACACTTCCCATGGTTGAAGAAGGATAAAGTTTATATCCTTTTTCATTCAGCAATCTTTCGGTATCTGCTCCAAACCCACTTTCTATCATTAACACTTCAGGTAACCATTGATGGTGAATTCTAGGGCTATGCACCGCTTGTGCAATGTTCATATCATGATCCATTACATTGAGCGCGACTTGCAATACCGTTGTAATAATCCTGCTTCCTCCTGGACTACCAAAAACCATATAAGGTTCATTATCCTTAAAAATAATTGTTGGAGTCATGGAAGATAAAGGTCTTTTATTTCCTTCTATAGCATTAGCTTCAGAGCCTAACAGACCATAACCATTAAATGTCCCAGGCTTAGAAGAGAAGTCATCCATTTCATTATTAATTAACATTCCCGTTCCAGGAATCATCATGCCCGATCCGTAAGAAAAATTAAGAGTGTAGGTATTTGAAACAGCATTACCTGATGAGTCCATTACAGAAAAGTGAGTAGTGTCTGGACTTTCATATGGATAAGGATTACCTGCAGATATCTCATCAGATGGTGTTATCTTGTCTCCAGAAATAAAAGCATTTAAAGACTTTGCATATTCCTTACTAGTCAAACTAGAAGGGACCTTATAAAAATCAGTATCGCCTAAATATTTACTTCTATCGGCATAAGCTCTTTTCATAACCTCAGCGAGTATATGTATACTCTCCGCACTGCCGAAACCCATTTCCTTAATAGGAAATTCTTCAAGCATGTTAAGCATTTGAATTAAATGAGTGCCACCTGAACTACTGGGAGGCATAGATACAATTTTATAATCTTTATAATCACCTACGATTGGTTCTCGCTCAACAATATTATAGTTTTTAAGATCTTGTAGAGTAATCAGACCTCCATTCTTTTCCATTTCTTTAACGATCAACGCAGCTATCTCACCTTTGTAAAAAGCATCTGGGCCAAGCTCGCTGAGTAATGTGAGTGTTCGAGCAAGATCTTTTTGTATAAGAATTTCTCCTGCAACATAAAGACTCTTATCTTCTTTATAAAATACTTTAGCGGCTGCTTCATTAGAAGATAGCCTAGCTCTATATCGTTTTGAAGCTAATGTATTAGCCAGATCATGAGGTATCTCAAATCCCTCCTCCGCGAGCTTGATAGCAGGTTTTAATATTTCCTCCCAGCTCAATGTTCCGTAATTGATTAGAGCATGATGAAAGCCTGCCACCGATCCCGGTACCCCCGCAGATAACAATGAAAATTGAGCTTTCTTCTTATCATAGTTTCCTTCTTCATCTAAGAATAGATCTCTGAAAGCCCCTGCCGGTGCTTTCTCTCGGTAGTCTATCGCAATCGTTTCATTTTTATCTTTCAGATGAACGATCATAAATCCACCCCCACCTAGATTCCCTGCCCTTGGTAACACAACAGCAAGAGCTAGTCCCGTTGCCACAGCTGCATCTACTGCATTACCTCCATCTTTTAAGATTTGCGCGCCCACTTCACTAGCAATTTTTCTCTGCGAAACAACCATGCCATCATCATCAATAACAGGATGGTTGATTGATTGATATTCAATAATGGGTAAGTCATTAGCAAACAAGGAGTGCAGGACTAATAAAGAGATAATAGGAGTAAGAATTTTTTTCATTTTCACAGGTTAAATTTTATAAAACATTTTATCTAATAACATTAAGTTAAGTAGAAACTATTAATCATCGATGGCTTGGTAGACTAGAGCTGAATAAGTCTCTCTCAATAACTCAGAGCTGCCTAGAACCTGAGTCATCAATACAGCGACCAGTTCTTCCTCAGGATCTATCCAGAAAATGGTGGAAGCTGCTCCTCCCCAAAAAAACATTCCTTTAGAACCATATTGTCCTGCTTTTGCAGGATCAGTTAATAGTCCTACTGTTAAACCTATTCCCGCCCCTCTTCTGTATCCTCCAGCCGTTTCTAGATAAGCATCAGAAGAGAAAGTATCTGGAAGATGATTGCCTGACATAAGTTCTACTGATTTCCTACTCAGGATTCTTTGATCACCAAGCTTTCCACCATTCAGTAACATTTGTGCAAATTTGAGGTAATCTTCAGTCGATGAAACTAGACCAGAACCTCCATCAAATACAGTAGCCTCTTTAAAGTAAGCACTGTTTTGCTTTCCATCTACTCGAAGCATAGTTAAATCATCCGGTATGCTATCGCCCATATCAGGCATATAAGTTTTGAGGTCCTTAACTTCGGCATAAAGAGTAGTAAATCTATCCCTTTTAGATTCTGGAACAGAAAAGAAAGTGTCTTGCATATTAAGAGGCTTAAATATTCTGGTATTTAGAAACTCATCAAATTTTACTCCAGAAACTCTCTCTATTATGCACCCCAGCACATCCATACCCATAGAGTAGGTATATCGTTCAGAAGGTTGATGCATCAAAGGGGCTTTCGAAGCTAAGGCTTCTGCAAAACTACAGATATCTTTAAAGGTTTTTTCTGAAGAGATCATGCCACTTACCAGTGTTTCTTTTGTGGGGGTATTAATAGAGAAATAAGGGCTTAGCTCGTTTTCTCTATATATCTTTGCTAACGCTTTATTGGCTGTAAAGTCATAAGCTATTCCTGAGGTATGTGTTGCAAGATCCCTTATTGTCATGACTTTTGTTTGGTCAATTAAAGTGCTAGTGCCATCTTCATTGACTACCAAGACTTGAGTCTTTCCAAATTCAGGAATGTATAACGAAACTGGGTCATTCAATCTCAACTTACCCTCTTCCAGAAGAATCATTAAAGCCACTCCGGTAATAGGTTTACTCATGGAGTAAATTCTAAAGAGAGAGTCTTTTTTTAAACTTTCTCCTGTCTCTAAATCAGCAAAACCAATAGTTTCATAATGCACCACCTTACCTTTTCTAGCCACGGCGGATACAAATCCGGGAAATTTCCCATTTTTTAAATATAAATCATTCAAACTAGGGGCAATTTTTTGAAGTCTTTCATTCGACATTCCTGATACAGAAGCCTCATATGAATTTGAAGCCACTGAAAGACTAAAAAATATTAGAGAAAAGAAAATCCATTTAGATTTAAACATAAGCACCCCATTGAGTTTAATATTGACAATGATACTAAATAAATAGATTAATATGAGACTAAAATAGATATTAAATATGAAATTAAACCTTACAAATAAAAATGCAATCGTCTGCGCATCAAGTCAGGGGCTTGGTAAGGCTGCGGCTATTGATCTTGCTTCTGAAGGAGTCAATCTAGTCATCTGCTCAAGAGACCAAAATAAAATAAATAAAGCACGAGAAGAAATTCTCAAGAAAACCAATAACTCAGTTAAAGTCATTGCCCTAGAGATTGACCTGGACTCTGCTGATGATATCAATACCCTTTTTAGTAAAGCTCAAGATGAGCTCGGATCCGTCGATATTCTGATTAATAATAATGGCGGACCTCCTCCCAGTACATTTGAACAATTAAGTGATGAAGATTGGCAAGGAGCTTTTAATTCAACCATGATGTCCTGTCTTAGGCTTTCAAAGTTAGTGCTACCAAAAATGAAAGAAAATAACTGGGGCAGAATTATTAACATTTCTTCCGTATCAGTTAAAACTCCTGTGAATGGATTATTTTTATCAAATAGCTTAAGGATGGGTGTATTAGGCTGGGCAAAGGCTTTGGCCGATGAAGTGGCTCCCTTTGGCATAACGGTCAATACCGTATGCCCAGGCTATACTAAAACAGAAAGGGTTGAAGCGATTTTAGAGTCTCAATCGAGTGCTAGCGGTCTAAAAAAGGAAGATATTGAAGAAAATATCGCTCAAGGTATACCTATGAAACGAGTGGGTGAAGCAGAAGACCTTTCGGGTTTAATTACCTTTTTAGCATCTGAAAAGGCAAACTATATGACAGGCCTCGCTGTTCAAGTGGATGGTGGTTCAGCAAGAACCTTCTATTGATCTTTAAAGTGCCTTCTGAGTTTTCTAACTTGATTGGGTGGATTACGCATCAACCAATAAACCAATCCCGAAAATAATCCAGAGATACCAACGGGGGTGCAGAAATAACCTATATAAAAATAATTAGAAGCATTAGATGGCAGTTCACCGCCATAGCTTTGTAAGAAAAGCAAAACCAAAGAAAGAATAATAAATAATGAGAGTAATTTTTTTCTATACGCTTGATGTCTCGAAGCTTCTTCAACCAACTCTTTTAAAAGATATTGTTGATCAGTTTTATCAGAACTGACATTTAGCTTTCCGTTTGTGTAAGACCACTTCATTAACTGTTTCTCCCTAAATCATTATAAAGGAAAAAATAGACTTTATTTTGGTTTAGGTCATTTAGATCTAGATCGAATAAATTGTGGAATCCACAAACTTTAGAAAAAATGCTATGCTCAAATTTTAAATAAAAAGGAGATTTGATGAAAAAATTAATTTTAATTCTGACTGGAGTGATTTTATCTTCTCAAGTTTTTTCTGTTCAACTAGAAAATGTGAGCAAAGGGGAATTTGATATAACCAGTACAGCAGTTTCAAGTAATAAGATTTCAATAGATGCAACCGGTAAAGTGGGGAAATACGGAAGAGTATATGTTTCGTATAACTTGCATACAGATGGCTATCAAAGCGATCAAGGTCTATTTGAGGGCCAAGGAATGAATATGGAAGGTGTGACAGCCAACTTAACCGGTATTTGGAGAAAGAAAGGGACTAACTATGTTATTTACAGTCTTGATAACCTAAATAATGGTGACCATAACTTTGTTTATATCGATATAGATACACTAAAAAATAAAATCAATATAGACGTTGAAACGTTAGATTATTAACAATCTAAATTTCACTTGGAAAGGGAGAGAGAATCTCCCTTTTTTTGATTTAATAAAATTTAAGATTACATAGTTCTTAGACATACAAACTATGGAAATGATTAGAGATATGAAAATCTTTAAGAATAAAGACTAAAAATGGCGGACCGGACGAGACTCGAACTCGCGACCTCCGC
>CAJWIK010000067.1 GCA_913042105.1 uncultured Gammaproteobacteria bacterium | reverse complement strand
AGTGTAGAACCGCCGCCACTGATTACTTGACACTTACATTGTGCGCAGGTACCGCCTCCACCACAGGCTGAAGATAAGAATAAATTTTGCGTAGCTAATGTCTGAAGCAATTTTCCACCTGACTCAACATCTACAGATTTTGCAGCATCATTCATTGAAATACTGACATTGCCAGATGAAACCAGTAATTTTCTAGCACCCAATATGACAAAAACCATCATATTTACAGCTATAGTGAAAACAAGAACGCCTAGAACAATTTCATTTTGTAAAAAGTCCATTTTATAAAGAAATACCTCCAAATGATAAAAAACCAAAACACATGAGCCCAACAGTAATAAAAGTTATACCCAGACCCTGAAGACCTTGGGGAATATCTGCATATTTAAGTCTCTCAGTTATACCTGCAAGAGCAACAATCGCCAAAGCCCAACCAGTACCAGCACCGAGACCGTACACTACGCTTTCCGTAAATTCTAGATTTCTTTCTATAGAAAATAAGACCCCTCCCAATATCGCACAATTAACTGTGATTAAAGGTAGGAATACACCTAGAGCATTGTAAAGCGAAGGTATGTATCGATCTAGAAACATTTCTAGAATCTGAACAAGTGCCGCAATAATACCTATGTAACAAATTAAACCTACAAAGTGCAAATCAGAACCGGGGAATAAAGCATCAGCTTTTAAGAAAAAATTAAAAATTAAATTATTGATTGGTACTGCAAGCCCAAGTACGACTATTACAGCTATCCCAAGACCAATAGCAGGTTGTATTTTCTTTGAAATCGCTAGAAAAGTACACATACCGAGAAAAAAATTGATTGCAATATTCTCAATAAATACAGCCTTTATAAAAATACTTAAGTAAGCTTCTAACATCAGACAGCCCTCTTCTCAGCTTCTAGGCTATTTTCAGAAATTTTGAATTCAGGTTTTTCAATTTGGTCTGTCTTCCACTCTCTTAAAGCCCAAATAGTAAATCCTATTATAAAAAAGGAGCTAGCAGGTGTTAAAAAGAAATTATTAGCAAGATACCATCCTCCGTTAGTCGTTAAGGGCATAATTTCGATACCATAGAAGGTACCTGCACCTATAAATTCTCTTATGATAGCTATAATAATCAAAATGATGCTGTATCCTAGTCCATTACCAAAACCATCAATGGCGCTCAGTAAAGGCCCATTTTTCATTGCAAAAGCTTCAGCCCTACCCATAACGATACAATTTGTAACTATCAGCCCCACAAATACAGATAAAGTCTTACTGCTCTCATAATCAAAGGCCTGTAGGACTTCATCGACCAACATAACCAATGTAGCGATAATAGATATTTGAACAATGATACGAATATTTGTTGGGATATGATTTCTTATCAAAGAAACAGATAAATTAGATAGAGTAACAACTGAAGTTAAAGCTACACACATAATTAGTGTTATGTATAAATTTCCCGTTACAGCAAGAGCAGAACATATCCCCAATATCTGCAAAGCTATTGGATTATCATTAAAGATGGGATTTAGTAAGGCTTCTTTTGCTTTAGACATCTTTAGTCTCCTGCAATTTCATATTATCTATTAGAGGTCCGTATCCCATATCACCTAACCAAAAGGAAAGTAAATTAGAGACTCCATTGCTGGTTATTGTAGCTCCTGACAAGCCATCAACCTGATATTTAGAATCATTACTACTCTTATCTACAGAGCCTTTAATTACTGAGATTAGAACATCACCATTATCTGAATAAACTTCTTTACCTTTCCAAATAGCTTTCCATTTCGGATTGTCTATTTCGCCTCCTAAACCAGGTGTTTCCTTATGATCGAAAAACTCTAAACCAATTATGGTTTTAAAATTTGGTTCTAGTGCCAAGTAACCCTTCATAGTTCCCCATAGTCCGTAACCTCGAACCGGTAGAATGATAGCATTCAATAATTCACCCTCATAATGAAGATAAACAGTTTGAAAATTTTCTCTTCTTTTGAGAAGTGCTATATCAACGTCAGATGATAACTCTATAGATGTTGATGGATTTCTAGAAAAAGAACCTTCTTCATAGTCTGTGATATTGATATTTTGATCAAATAATCCTGTTTCTAAATTAACAATTTTAGTATTGATTGACTCAAATAAAACGGAAGTATCAATTCCCTCTTCTAACAAGCCGGCAGCAGAAAGGATTTTATTTTGTTTATCTAATGTTTTGTTCGCCTCTTGAAGATCTCTTAATTCAACTGCAGAAAATGAAATTAAAGCTGAGCAGACAAGACAAAGAGAAATGGCCACAATTAGTGTCTTTTTAATAGTATCGTTATTATTCATTAGCTTACTCGCCTTAATCTTTGTTTAATATTTCTTTCTTGGACAAAATGATCTATGAGAGGGGCAAAAAGATTAGCAAATAGAATTGCTAGCATCATTCCTTCAGGATAGGCAGGATTAACAACTCGAATTAGTACAACCATTATTCCTATCAAAATACCGTAATACCATCTACCCAAATTGGTATGAGATCCAGAGACAGGCTCAACGGCCATAAATGTAAGCCCAAATGCAAAGCCCCCGATCACTACATGCCAATGGAATGGTAATGAAAACATGGGGTTTGTATCAGAGCCTATAAAATTGAAAAGTTCAGAAGTTAAGAAAGTTCCGAGTAAAACACCTACGATTATTCTCCAAGAAGCAACTCTGGTATAGAGCAATATCATTAAACCTAAAAGTATAAATAGTGTTGAAGTTTCACCTATCGACCCTGGAATGGCTCCAAAAAAGGCATCAGTCCATGAGTATTGGGCTTGTATTCCATTCAGTCCTTCTTGAGCACCTATTCCTAAAATTGTAGGCGAGCTGTAACCATCTACTGCAACCCACACAGAGTCTCCAGACCAATGAACCGGATATGCAAAATACAGAAAAGCTCTTCCAGATAATGCTGGATTTAAGAAATTTTTGCCAGTTCCACCAAAGATTTCTTTAGCAACTACTATTCCAAAACTTATTCCTACTGCTACTTGCCATAATGGTGCATCTGGAGGACAACAAAGTGCAAAGAGAACTGTTGTAACAAAGGCTCCTTCATTGATTTCATGCCCTCTTACGATAGCGAAAACTACTTCCCATAATATTCCTACAATAAATGTAACCAAGTAAATAGGAATGAAATAACAGGCTCCAAACCAAATGCAATCTAAAATATTTTTTGGATCATAATTACAAATAAGGTCTATAAATATAAATTGCCAATCATCTTTATTGATAGAACCTATTTCTTGAAAAGCTGAAAGAGATTGAAAACCTAAGTTGTACATCCCATAGAACATAGCTGGAAAAGTTGCCATCCAAACCACAACCATCACTTTCTGTAAATCTATACTATCCCTGATATGAACGGAACCGAAAGTCCTCTTATCTGAAGAATAAAATAGATTCTCAAATACATCATATAGAGGAAAGTATTTCTCAAGCGCACCACCATTGGTGAAGTTTGGTTTCAAATTGTCTAGAAGCTTTCTTAAAGGTTTCATTTATCCCTCTAGCTCTATTTTAGTTAGTCCAGCTCTTAGCAAAGAACCGAAATCATATTTTCCAGGGCAGACAAAGCTACATAAAGAAAGGTCTTCCTCGTCTAGCTCCAAACCACCTAATGCTTGAATCTTTTCTGTATCCATGAGGACCACATTTCTGAGTAACACGGTAGGCAGAACCCTAAGCGGAAGAACTTCTTCATAAATTCCAATTGGTACTATAGGACGGTCTGAACCATTCATTAGCGCCTTAAACTTGAATATTTTTTTTGGGAATAGAGAAGAAAGGAAAAGAGGTATTTTAGAAAATCTTCTTGGACCCGGTGTTAACCAATTCATGAAATCTCTATCTTTAGAATTCGGTTCTGAAACAACAGAAATTTGATTATGGTATCTACCTAAATAAGCATAAGGGCCTATTGCTTCTCTACCGGATATTACAGATCCTGATATGATCCTGTTTTCTCTTGGTGTTAACTCGCCAGCTGTCAATTCGTCTGTGCAAGCACCTAGTCTTGTTTTTATATAAGCTGGATTTGTCACCTGTGGTCCGGCTAAAGAAATTATTCTTTCGACATTGAGATGACCTGTTTTAAAAAGTTGACCAAATGCAATGACATCTTGATATCCAATACTCCAGTTTACGTTTAACAGAGTTGCCGGAGATATAAAATGCATTTGAGTTCCGACTAGGCCCGCTGGATGCGGTCCTGAGAAAA
Organism: uncultured Gammaproteobacteria bacterium; assembly: GCA_913042105.1. GTDB lineage: Bacteria > Pseudomonadota > Gammaproteobacteria > Magnimaribacterales > Magnimaribacteraceae > Magnimaribacter. The sequence goes on along the minus strand of CAJWIK010000067.1, from coordinate 2,811 downwards.
CATGCATCTTGAGTAGCTCATCATCTATAAGTGTTAGTGAAGAATCTTCAGCTACAGATATGTGTATTTGACAGTTGGTTAGTTTTTTCAGTACCGAGATACCAAAAAGGAAATCATCTTTTTTTAGATTTATAATATCCTCAGGATTTGCGCTTAGAGGCTGGGTGTCTAAAGCAGATATAAAGATATTTGATGGTGAAGAATCAACACTGGGTATTTTACTGTAGGGTCTTGTTCTAAGTGCTGTCCATAAACCAGATGAAATCAATTGAGACCTGATGTCATCAGAAGAAGCTTGATTTAATTCATCCTCAGAAAAGCTATTAAATTCTAAAGATTCTTCGTTCTGGTCAACTTCAATTACGATTGATTGCAAAACTCGCCTATCGCCTCTATTAATTGATTCGATTCTACCGCCCGCAGGAGAAGTAAACATTACTCCGGGATTTTTTTTATCTTCAAAAAGAGGTTGCCCTAATTTAACAAGATCTCCTTCCTCGACCAGCATAGTAGGCTTCATGCCTACGTAGTCATTACCTAGAACAGCAACAGATCTACTTTTTTTGGAGTCAACTATCTCTCCGGCTGGAATGCCGTGAATGGGTATATTTAAACCTTTTTTTATTTTTATCATTCCCTAACTGATATATGGGGAAACTACCCTTTGAGCGCGTGGGTATTATAATGATCTAACGTGAAATTTACTAGGTCGATTATCCAAAATTTGGATATCTTTCATAGGTTAATCCAACCATTTCCTTGGCTAATCCTAATAATTGAGCAGTGTAACCAAACTCATTGTCGTACCACACATACAAAACACACTTATCGTTGTTAACTATAGTTGCTGCTGAATCTATAATCCCAGCGTGCCTATCTCCGACAAAATCAGTTGAAACGACTTCCGGAGAATTTGTAAATCCTATTTGTTCTTTCAAATTAGAATGAAATGCTTTTTGTCTCAAGAAATTATTGAGTTCTTCGGCAGATAAGTCTTGGCCGAGCTGAAGGCTCATAATAGCTAAAGACACATTAGGCGTAGGAACCCTAACTGCATTAGCAGTAAGTTTTCCAATTAATTCAGGCAAAACTTGTCCGACAGCTTTACCCGCGCCTGTTTCTGTAATGACCATATTCAAAGCGGCACTTCTTCCTCTTCTCTCTTTCTTATGGAAATTATCTATAAGATTTTGATCGTTTGTATAAGAATGAACGCTTTCTATATGACCTGAAACAATTCCAAATTCATCGTTTAAAACTTTCAGGGTTGGGACAATAGCATTGGTGGTACAAGAGGCAGCTCCAAGAATGCTGTCATTATCAATGATTTCATTATTGATACCATGGACAATATTCTTGATACCGTCCTTGGCTGGTGCCGTTAGAAGAACTTTCGCAATACCATTACATTTAAGATGGATTCCTAGGTCATCTTTAGTTCTCCAGACCCCTGTATTATCGATTAATAAGGCATTGTTAATATCGTAATCCGTATAATCAATTTCAGAAGGATTATTTGCATAGATAATTTTTATTTCATTACCATTAATAATAAGTTTATCTTCTTCTTCTAGAACTCGAACTGTTCCTTTAAATGGGCCATGAACGGAGTCTGTTCGCATTAAATTTGCTCTTTTGATGATATCGCCATCTACAGCCTTTCGAACAACAATTGCTCTTAATCTTAAGTTATCTCCGCCACCAGAATCCTCTATAAGCATCCTGGTAAGCAATCTTCCAATTCTTCCAAAACCATATAAGACGACATCTTGTGCTTGATCAAGTATTGAACCCTTTTTGCCTATAAGATCGGCTATAGCGTCATTAACAAAGTCTTCTAAAGATAGATCTTTGTCATCAAATAAATAGGCTGCTGCAATAATACCAATATCAATTTCAGCCGGTCCAAGTTCAAGTTCGCTCAGCGCAACAATGACCTGATAGGTCTCAAACTCACTCAGTTCATTATTTTCAGCTTCTCTAACAAACCTGTGCGCATTCATTATTTCTGATACAGACAAGTTAACAAGCGGTTTTCCATACAATAATAAGTGGACATTATCTCTATAGATACGACCTATCATAGGTAACATCTCTTCAGCTAAAGCTTGTCTGTATTGGAAATCTCCGAAGGGATCTTTTGGAAGATCGGGTCTAGAACGTTTGTCTGGTTGTTCTTTTTTCATTTATAAAGAAGAATATTTCTTAAGATGGTAATCAGTATTTCCAAAGATAGTGCCAACAGTGGTAAGTCTTTTAAAATAATGGCCTACATTCAACTCATCGGTCACGCCCATACCGCCGTGAAGTTGCACAGCCTGTTGACCGATAAATTTTCCAGCCTTTCCAACTTGGTACTTAAGTCCTGAAATGGCTTTTTTTGCATCAATTGAACCTTCTTCTTGTTTCATAGTAGCCATGTATAGCAAAGACTTACATTGCTCGTATTCCATAAACATATCAACCATCCTGTGCTGAAGTACTTGGAATTTACCTATTGAAGTACCAAATTGTTCTCTAGTTTTAGTGTATTCAACTGTAGTTTTGTAGAGAATCTCCATCGCGCCAACAGCTTCAGCGGATATAGCCAATATAGCCCTATCTATAGAAGAATCTAATAGAGAGAAACCATCATTGATCTGACCAATAATGTCATCTTTACTGACTTTTACATTTTCAATGGTTAGGTCAGATGCACGTCTCCCATCTACAGTCTTATAATTTGTTTTATTGAGACCCTCTGCGTCGCCTTCAACAAGAAAAAGAGTTATACCATTCTCATCTAATTGAGATCCCGAAGTTCTAGCAGAA
>CAJWIK010000066.1 GCA_913042105.1 uncultured Gammaproteobacteria bacterium | reverse complement strand
TGGTGTTAGAATTACAAGAGCTTTTGTGGAGAGAGGTTGCTGATAATGCTTTGAATGATATCTCTGATAAAAAATTGATAAACATAGGCCAGGCCTTGAATCAATGGAAAGTGAAACCTTCATCCACTGAAGGTTATAGGACAGCTGAAGTTACATTAGGTGGAGTAGATACTAAGTATATTAATTCACAAACAATGGAAGTAAACAATCATCAAGGACTTTATTTCATTGGAGAGGTTCTTGATGTCACTGGTCACTTGGGCGGTTTCAATTTCCAATGGGCCTGGTCTTCAGGTTATTGTGCTGGACTAGTTGCTTAGCTTAAGACAGTTTAAAGTCTAAAAGCGATTGAAGTTCATCTAAGGCTACATCTGGATCAATTACTTTAATGGTCCTCATGCCTAGTTCTTTAGCGGGTTTTAGATTGATGCCTAGATCATCTAAAAATATAGCCTCATCAGGTCTTACATTCGCTTTCTCACAAGCTAATAAATAGAAATTGGGATCAGGCTTTCTAACATTTACTTTGCTGGATTCAATCACAAAGTCAAATAATTGCATTACTTCATCGTGTTTACCTGATGCAGAAACATTCCCTTCGAACCCCTTGTCCATGGCTTGTATATTATTTGTTAAACAAGCAAGTACTAATTTATTTTTTATAGACTTTAATGCATTTATCATTTGAGGTCTTACTTCTCCTTTCAAAAGCGCTATGACCTCCTTCCCTGGAGTTGCATGACCTAACTTTCCACTTTCTTCCATGAACAAATCATTAAATTCATCAAGATTAACTTCACTACGCTCTAATTTTGCCCAAGCATTAGAGTCTGGATTCGTTGAGTTAACTAATCTTAGAAAATCTTTTGGCAAATTATTCTTTTCTTCAAATCTATTAAAAGACTCAAAAGGACTTGTTGTTATTACTCCTCCAAAATCCCAAAATACTGCTTTTATCATAAATTTCTCTCATTAAATATTTGAAGTATATTGATATTTATCAATTAAATACCAAATTTAATGCTCAAAATCCTTAAAAATTCTATAATCGCACCCCCTATTAAGTAATAAGTTAGAAAATGTCTGGAAATTCGTTTGGAAATTCTTTTATTGTGACCACATTTGGAGAGAGTCATGGAGTCGCGCTTGGGTGCGTAATCGACGGTTGCCCCCCAGGATTAGATCTTTGCGAGGAAGATATTCAAAAAGAATTAGATAAAAGAAAACCTGGTTCTTCAAAATACACTACACAAAGAAAAGAAGATGACAAAGTAGAAATTTTATCAGGTGTATTCGAAGGAAAAACAACGGGAACTCCTATTGGCTTATTAATAAGAAATAAAGATCAGAAATCAAAAGATTATGATGAATTAAAAGAGGTATTTAGGCCTTCTCATGCTGATTATGTCTATTCAAAGAAATACGGATTTAGAGACCATAGAGGGGGCGGGAGGTCTTCAGCTAGAGAGACTGCTATGCGAGTCGCTGCAGGAGCTGTAGCAAAAAAATATTTAGCTGATCATTTAAATATAAAAGTCACTGGTTATTTATCTCAAATAGGAAGCCTCAAAATAAAGAGCATTGATTTAAGCGAAATAAATAACAATCCTTTCTTTTGTCCTGATAAAGATATTCTAAAAGATATCGAAAATCTGATAGATCAATTAAGAAAAGAAGGTGATTCTATAGGCGCAAAGATAGAAGTTGTTGTTTCGAATCTGCCTGTGGGTCTTGGCGAACCTGTTTTTGATAAGCTTGAAGCTGACCTAGCTAAAGGTTTAATGAGCATCAACGCAGTTAAAGGTTTTGAGGTCGGTAAAGGTTTCGATCTTGTTGTTGCAAAAGGCTCTGAATCCAGAGATGAAATGAGTCCTGATGGTTATTTATCTAATAATTCAGGTGGAATTTCAGGCGGTATTAGTACCGGACAAGATATTAATGTATCTATCGCATTAAAGCCTACTTCAAGCATTAATAAAGAGGGTCAAACTATTAATAGCTCAGGAGAATCTCAACAGATTCAGGTTAAAGGTAGACATGATCCTTGTGTAGGAGTGAGAGCTACACCTATTGCAGAAGCAATGACTGCATTAGTTATCATGGATCATTTTTTAAGGAATAGAGCCCAAAATGCTGATGTTGTAACTGAAATTCCAGACCTTTCTTAAGACCTATATTATGTCTTACACTTTATATGATAAATTGTGGAATCAGCATGAGGTAACTCAAAGAGCTGATAACACATATTTACTCTACATAGATAGACATCTAATCCATGAAGTTACGTCTCCGCAGGCTTTTGAAGGACTGAAGCTAGCGGGTAGAAAGCCCTGGAGGATATCGGCAAATATAGCAACACCAGATCATAATGTCCCTACAACCGACAGATCGAAAGGATTGGAAGGTATTTATGATGAAGTTGCTAAATTACAAGTTGTAACTCTGGATGATAACTGTAAAGAGCATGATATTTTGCAGTTCGATATCCACGATAGAAGACAGGGCATTGTGCATGTTGTTGGCCCGGAACAAGGATTAACTTTACCTGGTATGACTATTGTTTGTGGTGATTCTCATACTTCTACTCATGGAGCATTAGCTACATTGTCTATGGGTATTGGAACATCAGAAGTAGAGCATGTTTTAGCTACTCAATGTCTGAAAACTTCGAAATTAAAAAATATGAGAGTAACTATTTCTGGTGAATTACAACATGGTGTAACTCCTAAAGACGTCACTCTTGCAGTAATAGGGCAGATCGGTACAGCGGGTGGTACTGGATATGCAATTGAATATAGTGGATCTGTAATAGAAAATATGACTATTGAGGGACGAATGACTGTTTGCAATATGGCCATCGAAGCTGGAGCTAGGGCTGGTTTGGTTGCATATGATAAAACTACAGAAGACTACATAAAAAATAGACCTTTTGCACCTTCAGGCAATAAGTGGCTAGAAGCAATCGATCAATGGAAGGATTTAGCTAGCGACGAGGGATCTTATTTTGATAAAGAGATAATTATCGATGGATCTTCTATTGCTCCCCAAGTTACTTGGGGCACGTCTCCTGAGATGGTCATTGATATAGATGGTTTAATTCCAGAACCTACAAGCGATTCTATAAAGCATGCACTCGATTACATGAATCTTGAATCTGGTAAAAGGATAAAAGATATTAGGCTAGATCAGATATTTATTGGTTCTTGCACTAACTCTAGAATAGAGGATTTAAGAGAGGCTGCAAAAATCTTAGAAGGCAAGAAGATATCCAGCACAATAAAAAGAGCAATTGTTGTTCCTGGATCGGGTTTAGTCTCGAAGCAGGCTATTGAAGAAGGTCTTGATGAAATTTTTATTCAATCTGGCTTTGAATGGAGAGCTCCCGGATGTTCGATGTGTCTTGCCATGAACCCTGATCAACTAGGTGATGGAGAGCATTGCGCTTCTACTTCTAATAGAAATTTTGAGGGAAGACAGGGATATGGAGGCAGAACGCATCTAGTTTCTCCAGCTACAGCTGCCGCTTCAGCGATAGAAGGTAGTTTTGTGGATGTTAGAGAATTTATTTCATGAAAAATACCAGTACATTTCATATAGGACAAGCCGTCCCTCTTGAAAGAGATAACATAGATACTGATCAAATTATTCCTAAGCAGTTTTTAAAATCAATTAAAAAAAGCGGCTTTGGACAAAATCTATTCGATGCGTGGAGATATGAAGATGAAGGTTTTCCTGGTCAAGATGTTAGCCTTAGAAAGATAAATAAAGACTTTATTCTCAATCAAAAGAAGTTTCTAGATTCTGATATCTTAATAAGTAAAAAAAATTTCGGATGCGGATCAAGCAGGGAGCATGCTGTTTGGTCTTTATTGGACTATGGTTTTAAAGTTGTAATTGCTGAAAGCTTTGCGGATATTTTCTATAATAATTGTTTCAATAATGGACTTCTTCCTATCGTCCTTGATTCAAAAGAAATAGATCAGTTACTTGATCTTGCTGACCAGAGACAACAAATTGAGATTGATTTAGAAAATCAGATTATCTTTTCAGTAGACAGTGAAATTGCTCATTTTGATATAGACCCCTTTAGAAAAAAATGCATTCTTGAGGGATTGGATGAGATTGGACTAAGCCTCACTCATTCTGAACAAATAAAAGAATTTGAAAAAAATAGAATTTTAGATTCCCCTTGGATTTTTATAGATGAGAAAGAAAATGGATAAACAAAAGCAAGTTCTTATATTGCCAGGAGACGGTATTGGACCTGAAGTTTGTGATGAAGCAAAAAAAGTTTTAATACATGTAAATCAATCTCATGATTTAAATATATCTATTGAAGAGTCTCTAGTTGGTGGAAAGGCCTTTGAGGAAACAGGAAAACCTCTTCCAGATGATACTTTAAATGCTGCTAAAAAATCAGATGCTGTCTTACTAGGTGCAGTTGGAGGACCAACCTGGGATGACCTGGACTACCATCTCAGACCAGAAAGAGCTTTGCTTGGTTTGAGGGCTGAATTGGATTTATTTGCCAATCTAAGACCTGCAATTTTATCTAAGCATCTTGCAGATTCTTCTTCTCTCAAGCCTGAAAAAGTCTTAAATCTTGATTTGTTAATCATACGAGAGTTAACCGGAGGTATCTACTTTGGTGAACCAAGAGGAAGATCAGAAAATAAAGAGTCTGCATTCAATACCATGATCTACAGTAAGAATGAAATTGAAAGAATAGGTAGAGTTGCATTTGAAGCAGCTCAAAAAAGAAATAAGACGCTTTGTTCAGTTGATAAGGCAAATGTACTAGAAGTGAGTGTGTTGTGGAGAGAAGTCATGACTGAGCTTTCAAAGGATTATCCTGATGTAGAACTCTCTCATATGCTTGTAGATAATGCAGCGATGCAACTTGTAAGGGATCCAAAGCAATTTGATGTCATGGTTACTGGTAATTTATTTGGTGATATTCTTTCTGACATAGCAGCCATGCTAACTGGCTCGATAGGTATGTTACCTTCGGCCTCTTTAAATTCTGATAATACTGGCATGTATGAACCTGTCCATGGATCTGCACCAGATATTGCTGGCAAGGGATTAGCTAACCCTATAGCGGCAATATTGTCTGTTGCTATGATGCTTAAATATAGTTTTGATGCGAAAGAAGCATCTCTGGCAATTGAGAACTCCATAGAAGAAGTTCTATCGGAAGGTTTCAGAACACATGATTTAGAAGGACCTCAAGATAGTAAACTTTCTACATCTCAAATGGGTAACAAAATTATTGAAAAACTAAATTAATATGAAAACAAAAGCAAGAAAAATAGCTATAGCAGGAGCTACAGGCATGGTTGGACAAGCCTTTTTAAGATTACTTGAAGAGAATTTTTTCCAAGATGCTGAAATCATTCTACTTGCCAGTAAAAAATCTAAGGGAAAAAAAGTAAAATTTAGAAAAAAAGAATACATAATCGAAGATCTTTCTGAATATGATTTTACTGGAACAGACTTGGCACTATTTTCTGCCGGAGCATCTGTTTCTGCAGAATTTGCACCTAAAGCTGTATCTCAAGGATGTGTAGTTGTAGACAATTCTTCTTGCTTTAGGTACGAGAAAGATGTCCCTCTGATTGTTCCGGAAGTAAACGGAAAGGTAGTTTTGGATTATCAACTACCTGGAATTATTGCCAATCCCAACTGCTCAACAATCCAGATGTTGGTTGCATTGAAACCAATTCATGATGCATTTAATATTCAGAGAATTGATGTAACAACTCTGCAGGCAGTTTCAGGAACAGGAAAAGAAGCTACTGAAGAATTGTTATCTCAGTTAGATTCGTATCATGGAAGCACTGAACAAAAATCCGATATTTATGCCAAGCAAATCGCTAATAATGTCTTGCCGCATTGTGATATTTTTGAAGACAATAGATATACCAAAGAAGAGAATAAATTAGTAAAAGAAACTCACAAGATCCTCGATTCAAAGATTCAAGTTACAGCGACTTGTGTAAGAGTTCCTGTGTTGAATGGTCATTCAGAATCGATTCATATTAAAACTGAGAAATCTTTGACCGAAAAGGCAGTACTTGATGTGTTGAAGTCAGCACCCGGACTCTCTATCAATTATGCTAATGATGAAAGTGACTATCCTACGGCTGCTACAGATGCTGATGGAGATTATCTTGTTCATGTTGGGAGGATAAGAAGAGACTTGTGGAGCGATAAAAGAATAAACATGTGGGTTGTTGCGGATAATCTTCTTAAAGGCGCTGCTTTGAATAGCATACAAATAGCAGAAGAGATCTTTGAATAATTAATGGATAATTTATTATTAAATTTAGAAACTGAATTTTTTTTTCTTACTGGAGTTTATTTAGAAGGTATAAGCGGACTGGTTTTTGGTATTTTAATTTTTAGTCTGTTATTAAGTGCCATACGGTATGAGAAGAAACAGGAACTTCCGGCTATTACCTCAGACATTTCAAATGAGATAGGAGATGAGCGTATTGCTAAGATCAACCTCTCTAGGAGTTTAATCGAAATGGGTCAGGAAAAAGAGGCTAAGAGGCTTTTAGATGAACTTTTGCAAGATAATCCAACACAAGAAGAAAAAAGGCTAGTTAGCAATTTATTTGAAAAGATTAATAGTTAGATGACCGACTCCAGGATTGCTTTAGGCGTTGAGTATGATGGTACTAATTACTTTGGCTTTCAAAAACAAAAAAGTACAAGTGAGACTGTCCAAGGACATCTAGACGCATCAATAAGTAAAGTTGCAAATCATGAGGTGAAGACATTTTGCAGTGGAAGAACTGATGCAGGTGTGCATGCCTTTATGCAGGTTATACATTTTGATTCTAATGCTAACCGATCAGAATCTGAATGGATAAGAGGAGTGAATTCTTATCTTCCGAAGAGCATAAGAATCATATGGTCCAAAAAAGTTGATAGTTCATTTCACGCGAGGTTCTCGGCAATAAATAGATCTTATTTATACAACATACTGAATAGTCAGACTCCCTCAGCCCTCTGGGCAGATAGATCTTTGTACGTTCCGCACAGACTGAGTATCAATAATATGAGGCTTGGAGCAAAATATTTATTAGGAGAA